>NZ_CAIKKU010000225.1 GCF_903828115.1 uncultured Thiodictyon sp.
CCCGCTCCTGGCGATGGGCTCAAGGCGGGCGGCAACCTCCCAGGAGCAGGACCGCGGCCCCGGGTTCTGCTTGGCGGCCGTCCCCCCCTGGTCACTGCGCCGGGTCACTGCCAGCGGATCGGCGGCCCCGTGGTGGAGGTGGTGCAACACCTGGTGAGCCGGTCGATACCTGCCCGGAACCATGCCCTACCGCGCTTTCTCGCTTCGTGTCCGCGCCGGTCGATAGGCATAACCTATGGGCACGGCAATTGCTTAATCCTCGTAAAACTCTGTATTACATGACACGCAATAACTGTTCCCGATAGTTATAGCCTATGAGTCGGCCGGCTCCGGTCAGTCTATGGCCTTCACTGCAATAAGCGGCCGTTGCCACCTGGCCACAGACCCCGCGCAAGCCTATTGCGCATGGCGCAAATTTATTGCGCCTGTCGCAAGCCCTGCGTTCACTAAAGCGCTTTAGTAGTAATTTCTGCGCTGTGCCGTTTATCGTGCATACACCCTAAAGACACCGAGCAACGCCAAACATGCCAGAGCCCCTAAGCAGCGCTTACGCAACGACCCCCACCGAACCCCAAGCGCCCGACTGCGCGACCCTGATCAATTCGACAACGGCGTGCGCCCTGGCCGGAGAAATTTCACCCATGACCTTGTGGCGCTGGACGCGCGACAGCGTTATCCCCCGCCCGCTTATCATCCGCGGGAGGAAGTTTTGGAACCGCGCAGAGTTCATCGCGGCACTTGTCGCGGCCGGGTCAGGGAAAAGCAGCCTGCCCCGTAAAATCCCCACCAAACAGAGCAAAGCAGCATGAAATTACCCCTTGTCGTAACCGAGTTGTTGACGCCCGCGCAAGCGGCCGTGGAACTGGCCGTGAAGCCGTCCACGATGGCGAGTTGGCGACAACGGCGGGCGGGCCCTGAGTTCGTCAAGATCGGCGGCCGAGTGCTCTACCACCCCGCGGCGTTGCAGGCTTGGGTGACTGCCAACACCCACACTGCGCGCCCCCAGGAGGCCACCCAGTGACCCCCACCAACGAAAAAGCCCCGGCACTGGGCAGAGTGCAGGGGCTTGGAGACGGCGCTGGAGTGGAGTATCTTCGTTGCCGTCGTGGTGTCCCTTGCCGGGGACACCACGCAAAGCGAGGCCGCAGACACGGCGTTGCACCGGCAAGGCGATTGTACCCCGCGTGGGGTCTGTCCGTCCTGCCCCTGCCGACTGTTCGCGGCCGATCCTCCCACCCCTTGGAGATCGGCACATGACTACCCCAGACCGCGCCCCCGGCGCCCCCCTGCCCACCCCTACCCCCGACCCCGCCCGGGTCGCCCTTGCCCTGCGCGTGTTTGATGGTGCCATCCGCCCCGGCGCCCTGTCGAACGCGGATACCCTGGCCGTGTGGCTGACCGCGATTGAAGGTGCGGCCGGGTATCTGGAGTATTCCGCGTCGGCGCTGTCCTCTGATCTGCCCCCCATGCCGGATGACCTGGCCGGCGTCGGTGCGCTGATCAAGTTTGCTGCGCGTATCTGCGGCCACCTGGCGGACGCGGTAGCCGAGGGCGCAGCATGAATGCCACCGTCCTCTTTCCCACCGAAGCGGAAATCAATCCGTTGGAGTTCTACCGGAAGGAAATCACTCATGCGCCGTTTTTGATAGCCGACCGTAAAGGCTACGCGCAGCGCATCATGTGCCCTTTCTGTCGTCCCGACGAACTATCGTTTGTGATACACGCCAAGACCGGCGCCTATCGCTGCCTTAGATGCGAAAAGACCGGCGCATCGGTTCTTGATTTCATCATGGATCACAAAAAGCTGAGTATTGACTTAGCGCGTGACTACCTGAATGAGCATTACGGGAGCGCGCCCGCCGCCGCGTCAGACGCGCCTGCCGCGCCCGATACCGGCCCGGCCCCGCACCCCTTGTGCCTCTGGTTACCGGACATGTCCGCGGAGGAGTTCGACAAGCTCAAGGCGGATATCCAGGCCCAGGGACTGCGGCACCCGATCTTGCTTCACGAGGATCTGATACTGGACGGGCGGCACCGCGCCCGCGCCTGTGCCGAGTTGGGTATCGTCGCCAGCTTCGAGCAGTGGACGGGCAACGACCCGCTCGCCTTCGTCCTCAGTGAGAACCTGCACCGGCGGCACCTGACCACCGACCAGCGGGCGGCGATTGGCGCGCGCCTGGCGACGCGGAGTCGCGGAGGGGATCGGAGGTCGGAGGCGATCAAAGGATCAAATGATCCTTTGAACCCGGCGCCCGCCCTGACCATCGACGATGCCGCCAAGGTGATGAACGTTTCCCCCGCGAGCGTGAAGCGCGCCAAGGCCAAGGCCGCGTTGCCCGCCCCCGTGTCGTTGCCCCCGGACGCCTGCCGCTCGGACGACCTTGAGGTCACTGAGGCCGACCCCACCGGCCCGGAATCGGCGCCCGTCAAAAGGGTGTCCCTGCCGGGTCAATCGGGATATTCCGGCGCGAACACACGGACCGCCGCGCGCCTGAGAAGGCTCGCCAGCGAACTGGAATCCGCCATGGGCTCAGAACAGCGCACTGGGGTTCCTCTCGCTGAGGCACTGGCGCTGCTGCGTGACATCCAGGCAACCGCCAGGGGGCTTGCCGCCATCCTTGAGAAGCGTCTGGGCGAGGTTGACGGCGCAGAGGTCAGGACATGAGCGCAGCAACACCCAGGAAGCGCCCGATCGAGGACCCGCTACCCGCTGCCTTGCGGCTATGGATTGCCGACATTCCCGAACGGACGAAATGCCCTCCCGACTACCCCGCCCAACTGGCCGAGACCGAGCGCCGGACCCGTGCGGCCCGCAAGGTCCTGGAGGCCGCGCGCCTGGGGTACCTGGACGCGGCTGAACGGGAGGGCAGGACATGAGCGCAGCAACACCGAGGAAGCGCCCGAGGTCGCTACTCCCCATCGCCGACCACCTGCAGGACGGCTTGAGCGCAAAAGTTGCTGCGCTGGAAGTTGCCGGCCGGGCGGCCACGCGGGAGGAAATGAAGCGCCAGCGGACCCAGACCACCGAGCCCGCGCGATCCGCGCCCACCGCGGCCCCATGGCCCGCTCCTGAACCGCTCCCGTCTGGCCTTCCTGCCGTGGCGCCGTTCGCACTGGACCTGCTACCCGCGGCCCTGCGGCCGTGGGTCGCGGACATCGCTGAACGGATGCAATGCCCGCCCGACTACCCCGCCGTTTCTGCCATGGTCACACTTGCGGCCGTGGTTGGTCGACAGATGGCGATTCGTCCCAAGTGTCAGGATGATTGGACCGTGACGCCCAACCTATGGGGCGCCGTGGTCGGTCGCCCCAGTCTGTTGAAGACGCCCGCGATTCAAGAGGCGATCCGCATGATTGACGCGCTTGAGGCGAATGCAAGGCAAGTTTTCGACCACGAAAACACCAACTATGAAGCCGCGCTATTGGTCCACAAGGAAACATCCAAAGAGGCCATCAAACGAGTGTCCAAAGCCGTTCAAGCCAAGGATGCAGCACGCGCCCATTCCATTGCGCTTGAAGCCGTGCAGGAACCGCCGCCGCCCGTGCGGAAACGCTATAAGACTCACGACGCCACCGTTGAGAAATTAGGCGACCTGCTACGCGAAAACCCCCGCGGGATGCTGCTGTATCGTGATGAACTGATCGGCTTCCTAAAGTCGCTTGACCAAGACGGGCGGGAGGGATCGCGCGCCTTCTACCTGGAAGCCTGGAACGGCACCGGCGGATTTACCTTTGACCGCATGGGTAGGGGTACCGTTGAGATTGCCGGCGCCTGTGTGTCGATCATCGGCGGCATTCAACCCGGCCCGATCGGTGACTACATGGTGTCGGCGATCCGCGGCGGCATCGGTGACGACGGGCTTGTGCAGCGGTTCCAGTTGGCCGTCTGGCCGGACGCAACGCGCGACTGGCACAACGTGGACCGCTGGCCCGACACCGCGGCCCGTGACACCGCCCGCGCCGTCTATGAGCGCCTGGACTGTATTGACCCGGACGCCCTGCACGCGACCCGGGAAGATGGGGACGCGCTGCCGTGGGTCCGGTTCGACGAGGCCGCACAGCGGGAGTTCAACGCCTGGCGGGAGGTCTTAGAACATCGCCTGAGAGATGACGACCTGCATCCGTGTCTTGAGTCGCATCTGGCTAAGTTCCGATCGCTGGTTCCATCGCTGGCGCTGCTGTGCCACCTGGCCGACGTGCCAGAGGGCGGCCCGGTAGGGCTTGCCTCAGCACAGCGTGCAATGGCTTGGGTTGAGTATCTGGAGACGCACGCCCGGCGCATCTACGCCCCGGCGATGGCCGTTGACATGGCGGCGGCCCTGGAACTGGACCGGCGGATGCAGTCCCTTCCTGCCCCGTTCACCGCCCGCGATATCTACCGGAAGGGCTGGCGGTTTCTAGATCTGAAGGGAACCAGTGACGCGCTGGCCGTGTTGGTCGAGTTCGGGCGCATCCGAGCCGATGACGGCGAAGCCCAAGGGCGCCCGACAACCCGCTACACCGTTCACCCTAGCCTTGTGGAGGACCAGACATGAGCTACTTGGACCGACTGCGCGCGACCGAAAAAAAATCTGAAAGCCCAGGATGGGGTACTGCCAAAACTGACAAAACCCCCCTTGATGGGACTTTTGGCAGTTTTGGCGGTACCCCATCCGGCCCTTTTCAAAAAATCGAGGGGCTGCCGGGGGCCCCGCTCCCAGTCACACCCCTGACCGCCGCTGACCCTGCCGGACCGGCCCCCGCGCCCCGCCCGATCCAGCGGGCTTACCGCGTCCTGGTCCGCATGGACCCGGACGCGCCCGCCCGCTGGGTCACGATGGTAACGACCGACTCCGACCCCGCGAGCGCCTTTGCATCGGCCGATCGCCAGTTCGGCGCCGTGCGCGTCTTGGCCCTGGATTGCTGAGCAGCACCATGGACAAACAGCACCACACCGACCACGGGGCAACGCTGCATCAGTTGCCCCTCGCACTCTCCGGCGAAGACCCAGGGCGGCCGGTCCCTGCATGGCTGCACACCGACGCGCTACGGGCCGACCTTGGCCCGCTCGCGTGCCATGTGCAAACGTTGGTCGCACTCCCTGCCGGGTTCGTGGCGCGGTTGCGACTGGACACGCCCCGGGCGGATGCAGAACTGATCTATGCCGAGTTTGACCGGCACGCGGCACGGGTTAAAACCATCGTGGCGCCCGCGGCGGCCCCGGCGGCGAAGACCCGCAAGCCGCGACCACGCAAGGCGGCCCCGGCGCAACCGAAGGAGGCGACATGAAAACCATGAAAATAAACTTCCGCCCACTTGCTGGAATCACGATAACGCCGAACATTGAGGCAGCCCCTTATTGCACCGGCGCCCCTCACCTTGGCTTCGTCCTGTATAGTCGCGGCGGCGGCGGATGTTGGAATCAGCGAACCGAGATAGAGTATCCGCCATCGGCCGGAATGAAGCCTGTACAGATTGACGGGGCTTGGTTTTGGAGCGCCTAACAACACCGAGTTTGACCGGCACGCGGCACGGGTGAAAACCATCGTGGCGCCCGCGGCGGCCCCGGCGGCGAAGACCCGCAAGCCGCGACCACGCAAGGCGGCCCCGGCGCAACCGAAGGCGGCGACATGAAAACCAGAAAAGGCCGATCATCCGCGGAGCTTGTCCGGCAACTGCAAGCGGAATATGACGAGGCATCCGCCCTTATAAAGCAATGTCAGAGCGGATCAACCGGCTATTTCTGGTGTCAAGGCCGCATTGGTACCGCGTCCCTTGTGCTATTGCGTTGCGGCTATGAAATAGCAGATAAAAGAGAACGCAATAGCGAACAACAGACGAACCAATTAACTCCGTTCAATCACCAAGAGCCATCATGAAGAAACCCATTACCGTCTCCCCCGCCGTAACGACCCTTGCCGCCGCCCTGGCGGCCCTGAAGGAGCAAGACGCCTTGCGCGCAGCGATCACCGCCGAGCGCACCGCGGCGGCCACTGCCGCCGCCGAGGTGCAACGGCTGGAACGCGAAGCCGACGAAGCGCGCAACGCCCTGGCCGGGTATCGATCCACCCCTGACCGCTACGCGCAAGAGATCGCCGACGCCACCGCGGCCGACGCCAGGGCCGAGGCAGGCATCGCCCAGGAGTACGCCCGCCACGCGGCCCACCTGGGGGAGGTCGAACGCCTGTCCGCGTTGCTGGCCGATACCCCGGTAACCCCCGCCATCCTGGCCGAGCACCGGGCGGCGCTGGACCAAGAGCAAGCGCGGGTGGACACCCTGCGCACGCACTGTGCGAATCTGCCGTTACTGGACCCGTACCCCGCCCCCGCCCGGTCACACGAGCTGCAGACTGAGCTTGAGGACCTGCTGGCGGCCCAGTTGCTTGGTGAGGACGTGGCGAAGCGCCTGGCCGAGGTCACAGCGGAGCTTGCCCAAGACGCCAGGGTGAGAGCGCAGAACGACAACGAGGTGTCCGCGACCCTGGCCGGACTGAACCGCCTGGCCGATGCTGCCGAAACAGCGCTTGAGCGCGACCGCGGCCACTACCGCGACTTGGTAGACGCCTTGTTGAGGTCGCAGGTTGCCGCCGCCGCTGAACGATATGAACGGCTGGCAGAGCAGACCGCCGCCGCCTTGATCGAGTTGCAGGCACTGGATGATGCACGCCTGGCAGGGTGCAAGGGCGCCCCGTTTGGCTTGGTGTCAGGCTATTTGACGCGGGTATCACTGCCCCGGGTAAGCGGCCTTGGCGCCCCGCTGTTGTCGGCGGACATGATGCTTGAGCGCGTTCCGCCGGCAATCGCCGCCCTGCGCGCAGACTTCGGGATCTGACCATGGGCGCCGAACCTGAGATTGGTCTTGCCGTTGGGGCTGCATCCGAGTTCGGCGGCCCGATCCCGCCCGACTGGCTTTTGCTTGCCCCCGCTGGCGTTATCGTCGGTCGGGACGGGCGGACCTTCAGCAACCCCGCCCCCGCGTCCGTGGTCGCGCGCTTCCTGGCGAATCGCGCCGACTTGCCGTTGGACACCGAACACGCAACCCACATCCGCGCGCCCGTTGGACTGGACGCCCCGGCGGCAGGGTGGATCACGGCACTTGAGGCGCGCCACGGCGAAATTTGGGGGCGGGTCAGTTGGACCGCAGCCGGCGCTGAATCCGTGCGGACCCGGGCATATCGGTACTACAGCCCGGCCTACCACCTGAACCAGTCTCAGGAGGTCGCGTCAATTGCATCCGTGGGGCTGACCAACAAGCCAAACCTTTATGTTACAGCCATGAACCGCGGCGCTTTTCCTTCGGCCCCGGCCCCGGCGCTGACCGCCGAGGCGAGCAGGATCGCGGCGGCGTTCGGGAACACCCTAGAGGCCTTGGCGCGCTACTCCCAGAGCCCGGCGGCGTTGCACCGGGAACGGGAGGGCACGACCGACGAGGCGGACAGGATCGCGGCGGCGTTCGGGAACACCCCCGCCGCCCTGACCCGGTATGGGCACCTGACCACCACGTAAACCGAACCCGGAGGACGCATGGGAGAGTTAGACCTTGAGAGCCTGGCGGATGCGGGACGCTGGCCAGTGGTGTTTGATGAAATGACCACGATAATCTTTGACACCGTGGCAAACACACTGCCAAATCTTGACCCCCGTAGCACGCGAACCTGTGCGGTAAACGTGGTTGCGCGAATCGCAACCGAATATGGGGGGGCATCTTTTTACATCCCGAAAAATGACGCGATTACGCGCGCCCTGCGCAATCTGGAGATCTGGGCAGAACATGACGGCACGACGGACGGGGCGCACGGCATCAGGGCCATTGCCAAGCGCTACCGAATGTCAGAACAGTCGATTTGGATGATTCTGAGGCATCAAAGGCAACTAAACCATAATAATACCGTGGTTTAGCGCCGGATAGCGCGACATAGCGCACCGACCGGCGCAATCTTTTTGCGTATGGCGGAAACCCCGTACTGGTTGCCCAGGAGGATCGGGAAGACCAGCCTCAAGGCCCTGGCGATGGGCTCAAGGCGGCGATGGGCTCAAGGCGGGCGGCAACCTCCTGGATCGGGCGCCGGTAGGCCCTGGCGAGCGGCATCGGCCCCAGGAGGACCAGCCTCAAGGACTCCGGCCCGCTCCTGGCGATGGGCTCAAGGCGGGCGGCAACCTCCTGGATCG
>NZ_CAIKKU010000226.1 GCF_903828115.1 uncultured Thiodictyon sp.
CGACGCCGCAGGTCAGCGATCTCGTCAGCGCGGACGGCGTCGACCGCGTGGAAAGCGGCGAGGTGATGATCGATCGCGGCAAGTCCGGTCTCGACGCCAGTGAAGCGCAGGCGCAGCTCCGCTTGGATGTCATCCAGCTTGGTGTGGACGCGGCGAAGCATCTCGGTGGTGAGGTTTTCGACCTGGTCAGCCATGATTGTCGGCCCTGTGTTGACTGTCTCGGAGTTATCCTAAGTCTTTTCCGCGCTTCAGGTAAAGGCAAAGAAAAAGCGGCCCGCAGGCCGCTCTCTCAGACTCCCGGGGGCGGGACGCCCCCGCTCCTACCTCGGCAAATCCGACCGCCCCATCAACCACTCATCCACCGCCCGCGCGCACTGCCGCCCCTCGCGGATGGCCCACACGACGAGCGACTGCCCACGCCGCATATCCCCCGCCCCAAAGACCCCGGGCACCGAAGTCTGGTAGGCCCCGACGCCTTCGGTGGTCGCCTTGACGTTGCCGCGCGGGTCGAGTTCCAGTCCGGTCTCGGCCTTCAGCGCCTCGATCATGCCGGCGTGCACCGGGTGCACGAAGCCCATGGCAAGCAGCACCAGGTCGGCCTTGAACTCGGCCTCGGAGCCCGGGACCTCGGACATCTGCCAGCGCCCTTGGGCGTCCTTGTCCCACTGCACCAGGCAGTACTTGACCGCCTGGACGCGTCCCTGGTCGTCGCCGACAAAGCCCTTGGTCAGCACATTCCAGTGCCGCTCGCAGCCTTCCTCCTGCGATGAGGAGGTCCGCAGCTTGTTCGGCCAATCGGGCCACGTCAGCCCCTTATCCTCCTTGACCGGCGGCTTGTCCAGGATCTCGATCTGGGTAACCGACTTGGCGCCGTGGCGGTTGGAGGTGCCGATGCAGTCCGAGCCGGTATCACCGCCGCCGATAACCAGGACCCGTTTGCCGTTGGCGTTGATGAACTCGTCATCCGGGACATAGGACCCCTGGACCCGCTTGCTGTTGCGGGTGAGGAAGTCCATGGCGAAGTGGATGCCGGAGAGTTCCCGACCGGGTGCGGGCAGGTCGCGGGGCGCCTCGCAGCCGCCGGCCAGGACCAGGGCGTCGTAGTCGGCGCGCAGTTTGGCGACGGGGATATCGCGGCCGATGTGGGCGTGGGTATGGAACTCCAGGCCTTGTCGACGATGGCGCATTCGATGGTCTTGATGGCCACCGGGGCATCGCCGATGTTGAGCGTGCAGGCGGCCTCGCAGGGGGCGGGGCAGATGCGGCCGGTGAACTCCGGGAAGTTGTTGGTGGAGTGCAGGACCTCGATGGCCAATTGCCAGTCGCCCTTGTAGGTCAGGTCATTCCAGTCGGGGATGATGTTGTTGACCGGGCACCCCTGGTGACAGAAGGGGATGCCGCAGTCCATGCAGCGCGCGGCCTGGGTGCTGACCTCGGCGTCGGTCAGCGGAATGACGAACTCCTGATAGTTGACCACACGGTCGGACACCGGCTCGTAGCGGCGGTCGCGGCGGTCGTGTTCCATGAATCCGGGGCCGTAGCGCTCCGCCACCCGGCCCGAGAGCATGGCGCCGAAGGTGCGGTTGTAGTTGTGCACCCGGGTCTCGATGGCGACCGGCTCGCCGCGTTGCAGGGCGGGTTGGGCCTGCTTGATCAGTTCGTGATCGAGCGACTGGTCGAGGCCGTGGTCCTGGGTCTCG
>NZ_CAIKKU010000227.1 GCF_903828115.1 uncultured Thiodictyon sp.
AGCGGCCCCCGGCCGCGACGGGCTGCCGCGCCGACCGCGGTGGCCGCAATTATGATCAAGGCCCGCTTTGGGGTACGAGAGAATCTCGCGGCGCTGCGATAATCTCGATTACGACAACGACAACGACAACGACAACGACAACGACAACGACAACGACAACGACAACGACAACGACAACGAAAATGGCGCTACAGGCGGTCCGAATGGAATTGGCTAGCTATTGTGAACCGGTCCTCAGCGAGCGCGATGCAGCCGGTTCATCGCCAACTGAAAGCGTCCGTCCAGACAGTCGTCGATCACGCCCTCGGCGTCGCGCAGCGCGTCTTCGATGCGCAGCGCATCGTCGCGCGACGGGCGGCCAAGGACATAGTTGGTGACCAGGCTGCGGTCGCCGGGGTGGTCGATGCCGATGCGCAGGCGCCAGAAGTCGCGGCTGCCGAGCAGGTTGATGGTGTCGCGCAGGCCGTTGTGACCGGCGTGTCCGCCGCCCTGCTTGAGGCGCACCGTGCCGACGGCGAGATCCAGTTCATCGTGGGCGATCAGGATCTGTTCGGGGGGGATCTCGAAATAGCGGCTGACGGCGGCCACGCAGCGACCGCTGTGGTTCATGTAGGTCGCGGGCTTGGCGAGCCGCAGGTCGCTGCCCCGCCGGGTCAGGCGCGCCAACTCGCCGTGGAAGCGGGCCTCGGCCTTGAATGACTGACCAATGGCCAGTGCATCGACGAACCAGAAGCCGACATTGTGGCGGGTGGGGGCATAGTCCGGGCCCGGGTTGCCCAGACCGACGATGAGACGGATGCCGACGGGGTCCATGGTAGTGTCGACCGCGGGTGGGCACCGGCCCGACGGATGCTCCGCCGGGCCGGTGTCCGCAGGGTCCGCGGCGGGCCCGCTCAGGCGCCGCCGCCCTCGGTCTCTTCGCCTTCCGTCTCAGCCCCGGCATGGGCGGCGTGCATCACGACCACCGGTTCATCGGGGTCGGGGGCATGGGCGAGCGACACCCCCTCGGGCAGCGGGATCTCGGACAGGTGGATGATGTCGCCCACCTCCATGGCCGCGATATCGAGCCCGATATACTCCGGCAGGTCTTTGGGCAGGCAGCTGATCTCGATCTCGGTCAGGGTGTGGGAGGCATTGCCGCCGGCCTTGACGCCGGGGGACTTCTCCACGTTCAGGAAGTGCAGCGGCACCACCATGCGCAGTTTCTCATCCTGGCTCACGCGCATGAAATCCGCGTGCAGGATAAAGGGCTTGGCCGGGTGGCGCTGCAGGTCCTTGAGCACCACCGGGGCCTCGAGGTCGCCGATCTTGAGGTTCAGCACATGGGAGTAGAAGGACTCGTGCTCCAGGTGCCGCAGGATCATGTTGTGCCGCAGCGAGATCATCTGCGGTTCCTGATGACCACCATAGACAATGGCCGGGATCAGGCCCTGGCGACGCAGGCGGCGGCTCGCACCCTTACCTGTATCGCTGCGGGGCTCGGCCGGGACGTCGAAATTTACGCTCATGGGCGTTCTCCAGTTGAATCACAAACAAAGCGCCGGGACCCGCGACCAGGTTCCCGGCACACAAGGGGCGGAACGCATCTAGGCCCCGCAGAATTTCGCCTGTTAACGACCAGCTACCGGTCGTTCAGGAATGCTTGTCCCGTCGTTGTCGTTGTCGTTGTCGTTGTCGTAATCGTAATCGAGGTTATCGTAGCGCCGAGGATTCGCTCGCACGACAAATTGCATCGGTTCTCCGATTACGACAACGATTACGACAACGACAACGACAACGACAACGACAACGACAACGAGCGTTCAGTCCATGAAAAGCGAACTGACCGACTCCTCATTTGAGACCCGCCGCATAGTCTCCGCCAGCAACTCGCCGATGCTCAGTTGGCGGATGCGCGGGCAATTGCGTGCCTCGGGGCGCAGCGGGATGGTGTTGGTGACGACCAGTTCATCCAGCACCGAGTTGGTGATGGTGTCCACGGCGGGTCCGGACAGGACCGCGTGGGTACAGTAGGCCACGACCCGCTGGGCGCCGTGCTCCTTCAGCGCGGCGGCGGCGCGGCACAGGGTCCCGGCGGTGTCCACCAGGTCGTCGATCAGGACACAGGAGCGGCCGTCCACGTCGCCGATGATGTTCATGACCTGCGCCTCGTTGGCCTTGGGCCGGCGCTTGTCGATGATGGCGAGATCCGCGTCGTCCAGGCGTTTGGCGAGCGCCCGCGCCCGCACCACACCGCCCACGTCCGGGGAGACCACGATCAGGTTAGGGTGCTTCTGGCGCCAGACATCCCCCAGGAGGATCGGCGAGGAGTAGACATTGTCGACCGGGATGTCGAAGAATCCCTGGATCTGGTCGGCGTGCAGGTCCATGGTGAGGACCCGGTCCGCCCCGGCCTGGCCGATCATCTTGGCGACCAGCCGGGCGGTGATCGGCACCCGCGCCGAGCGGGGTCGCCGGTCCTGGCGGGCGTACCCGAAATAGGGGATGACGGCGGTGATGCGTTTGGCCGAGGCCCAGCGCAGGGCGTCCATCAGCACCAGGAGTTCCATCAGGTTGTCGTTGGTGGGGGCGCCGGTGGGCTGGACCACGAAGACGTCGCGCCCGCGGACGTTCTCCTGGATCTCGGCCATCACCTCGCCGTCGCTGAACTGACCGACCACGGCCTTGCCCAGGGACAACCCCAGGTGTTGGGCGATATCGGCTGAGAGTTCCGGGTTCGCGTTCCCGGAAAAGACCATCATGTGACTGGCTGGCAAGGCGAAGTTCCGGTCTGATAGGGGCGGGTGTCAGGCGACGCCGACAGTGAATTGGCTGGGGCGCCAGGATTCGAACCTGGGGATGCCGGGATCAAAACCCGGTGCCTTACCGCTTGGCGACGCCCCAAGATAACAGAGTGATCGGTGGTCGGTGGTCAGTAGCCGGCGTGATGCTGCCCGGGCTCTGCCGCCAACCGGTCCAGGAGCGGGGAGCGGTTGAGCCCCCGCGCCACGAAGGCCCGGAACCGGGGCGGCGCCAGGTCGCGGGCGGCGAGCGCGCTATGCTGATCGGCAAAGACCGCAAAGACGCATCCGCCGGTACCCGTGAGTTGACCACCCCCGACGCCCTGCAGCCAGTCCAGCGCGGCGGCCACCTCGGGGTAACCGCGACGCACGACCGCGAGACAATCGTTTCGCCGGTCGCCCGCAACGAAGTCCGCAAGTGTGACGGGAAGCGAGTCGCGCGTCAATTGCGGGTCCCCAAAGACCGCCGCGGTGGCGACCTGGCCGGGGGGGGTCAGGACCAGATACCAGGGCTCGGGCAGCTCGACCGCGGTGAGTTGCTCGCCGACCCCCTCGGCCCAGGCCGCCCGGCCGCGCACGAAGACCGGCACGTCGGCCCCCAGCGGCAGGGCGATTGCGGCCAGTTCGTCCTCGGGCAGGTCGAGGCCCCAGAGCCGGTTCAGGGCGACCAGGGTGGTGGCGGCGTCCGAACTGCCGCCGCCGAGCCCCCCGCCCATCGGCAGGGTCTTGTCCAGTCGGATCTCCGCCCCCTGCGGACAACCACAGTGGGCCTGCAAGGCGCGGGCGGCCCGCAGCGTCAGGTCCGCGGACTCGGGGACCCCGGGCAAGGCGTCGGCGCGCTCGATCAGGCCGTCGTCGCGCGGTGTGAACCACAGGTGATCGCAGCGATCGATGAACTGGAAGACGGTCTGCAGGCGGTGGTAGCCGTCCGGGCGCCGGCCCAGGACGCGCAGCATCAGATTCAACTTGGCCGGTGCCGGCCAGGGCTGTGCCATCGCCGCGGGGTTCACTGCGGCGCCTCGTTGGCGGGCGGCTGCGGGGACTGGGGCGTCGCGGCCCCGGGTGCGGCGGCGTCCGGCGCCGGATGGCGCGCCATCATCTTGAGCAGATAGGGGTGGTCCGGATGGTCTTTCAGGGCCGCGTCCCAGACCGCCCGGGCCTCGGCCTGGCGGTCCAGGGCCCACAGGACCGCGCCCAGATGGGCGGCGATCTCCCCGTCCTTCATGGCGTCGTTGGCCTTGATCAGGTACTCCAGGGCCGCCTCGTAGCGGCCGAGCCGGTAGTTCACCCACCCGGCGCTGTCCAGGATCGCCGGCTCCGTGGGCTTGAGCTGGTAGGCGCGCTCGATATACCCCAGGGCCTCCTGATACCGGTCGGTGCGATCCGCCAGGGTATAGCCCAAGGCGTTGAGCGCGTCGGCGTGGTCCGGGTGTTGCTCGATGATGCGCCGCAGGTCCTGCTCGGCCGGCCCGATGCGCTCGAGCTTCACCGCGTACATGGCCCGCCCGTAGAGCAGGTCCGGGTCGTCCGGGAAGGCGGCGAGCGCGTCGCCATAGACCTGCATGGCCGCGTCCGGGCGCCCCGCCTGGTCCAGGATCTCGGCCTCGGCGAGGAACAGCGCGGGCGCCTCATCCGGTGCCAGGTCGCGCAATTGCTGGATGATCTCGCGGGCCCGCTCGACCTCGCCGGCCTTGGCCCGCAGGACGGCGGTGCGCACCCGCGCCTCCACCAGGTTGGCGCCCTGGCTCTTGGCGTACCAATCGAGCGCCGCGCCCGGCTGCTCGGCCCGCTCCTCGAGCTGGCCTAAGTAGAAACTCGTCTCGTCGCGCCGCTCGCCGGTCTCGTAGAGACGGGTGAGATAGTCGCGCGCGGCCGCCAGGTCCTCCAACTCCAGGGACAGGATGCCGGCGGCGAACAGGACCTCCGGCGCCCGCGGCTGGTCGGCAAGCAACTGCGTGAAGAGTGTCCGGGCGCCGGTATAGTCCTTCTCATCGACCAGGAACTGGGCGTAGAGCAGGCGCAGGGCGCGATCATCCGGCCGCGCGGCGATGAACTGCTCGAGCTGGGCCCGCGCCGCGTCGCGTTTACCCTGGGCGAGCAGGAGCCTGACCAGGAACAGGCGCGGCTTGTCCCAGTCCGGGCGCAGCGCCTGGGCGCGCGCCGCGGCGGCGGTGGCGGCCTCGAACTGTTCGACGCTCGCGGCCACCAGCGCCAGGGCCTGCTGGGCGTCGGCGTTGGTCTCGTCGCGCGCGACCAGGTCGCTCATCAACGCGACCCGCTCCGGCGGGCTGGCCGCCCGGCCGATGATGGCGGCCGCCTGCTGGTAGCCGTACTCGGGGTCCGCGGCCAGTTGGACCACCCGCGCCAGGTGCGTCAGCGCGCCCTCGCGCTCGCCCGCCTTCAGGCGCAGGATGGCGGCGACCTGGTGCGCCCCCGGGGAGTCCGGCGTGATCACAAGCCACAGGGCCGCCGCGCGCGCGGCCCCCGCGTCGTCCCCGCCGCTGATCGCGGCCCGCACCGCCAACTCGGCCATCTTGGGGTCGCGGGCCAGTTGTGCAGCGTGCAGATAGTGGGTGAAGGCCATCGCCAGGTCACCGCGCCGCGCCGCCACCTCGGCGACCAGCACGGCGTAGACCAGGTCGGCGTCCAGACTGTCGCGCGTGCGCGGGCCGTCCGGGGGCGGTGCGCCCGCCTCCGGCAGGTTCGGGGGCGTCGGCTGGGACAGGGCCTGGCGGTGCTCCCCCAGGGGCGCGTCCGCGGCCGGTTGCGCCCCGGTCGCGGACGACGGCATGGGGGCCGTCCCGGGGGTACCCGCCGGTGTCGGCAGTGCCGGTGAAGGGGCCGCCGGGGTCGGCTCCGCCCAAGGCGCGCTCAGGGCGCCGAGGCACAGGACGCAAAAGAGTCCGGCGGCGGCGGGACCGCTCCCGCGGGACTTCTGGGACGGCGTGTCGGGCATCGAAGAGGCGCTCATGAGGGGTTACTGGTGTCCAGGGGGTGAGTATAGCGGGGCCGCGGGTGCGATCAGAACTGATGTGGTGACCGACGAGATCCCGGGTACGCTGTCGTTGTCGTTGTCGTTTTCGGTTTCGTAATCGTGGTCGGATTATTCGACAACGACAACGACAACGAGGCCCGGTCCGTGAGAGCGTCCGGTAGCTGTGGGGTACGCATCGCGTACCCGGCTCGGGGCCGCTGCGCACTGGCGGCGGCGAGCGACTTACGGCAGCATACGCGCTCGCCGCGGGCCTGGGGCGACACAGGGTCCGACCGGCCGCGCGGTTGTCGACAACCATGACTTGCATCTGGCGCCATAAGCCGGACAATCGCGGGGTCCAAATTTGACGGTCTCAACATGAAACTGCTGGTCATCGGGCTCAATCACAAGACGGCCCCGATCGAGGTGCGCGAGCGCATCACCTTCGGACCCGACATTATCGCCGGGGCACTGCGCGACCTGCGGGGGCACGCGGGTGTCCACGAGGCGGTGGTGCTCTCCACCTGCAACCGCACCGAGGTCTACTGTGCCACCGACGATGGGGGCGAGGAGACGGTGCGGCACTGGCTGGGCGGCTTCCACGGGGTCGAGCACGAGCGGGTCAACCCCTTCCTCTACGCCCACGCGGGCCGGGATGCGGTGACCCACCTGCTGCGCGTGGGCTGCGGCCTGGACTCCATGGTGCTGGGTGAGCCCCAGATCCTGGGCCAGGTCAAGAGCGCCTTCGCCACCGCCACCGGCTGCACCGCCACCGGCAAGCTCATCTCGCGGCTGTTTCAGCACGCCTTCTCGGTCGCCAAGACGGTACGCACCGACACCGCCATCGGCAACAGCCCGGTCTCGGTGGCCTTCGCCGCCGTCAGCCTGGCGCGCCAGATCTTCAGTGACCTGTCGCAACAGACGGCCATGCTGATCGGCGCCGGTGAGACCATCGAGCTGGTCGCCCGGCACCTGCACCAGAACGGCATCGGGCGCATCATCGTGGCCAACCGCACGGTGGAGCGGGCGCACGAGGTGGCCGCCCAGTTCGACGGCTTCGCCATCGCCCTGACCGAGATCGCCAACCACCTGGCGGACGCGGACATCGTGATCTCCTCGACCGCCAGCCCCTTGCCGGTCCTGGGCAAGGGCACGGTGGAGCGGGCGCTCAAGAAGCGTCGGCATCGCCCGATGTTCATGGTCGACATCGCCGTCCCGCGCGACATCGAGCCCGAGGTGGCCTCCCTGACCGATGTCTATCTCTACACGGTCGACGACCTCCAGGGGGTCATCGACGAGGGGCTGCGCTCGCGCCAGGCGGCGGCCCTGGAGGCCGAGGAGATCGTCGCCTTCCACGCCGAGGAGTTCATGGGCTGGTTGCGCTCGCTCGACGCCGCGAGCGTGATCCAGGACTACCGCAGCCGGGCCGAGAGCCTGCGCGACGAGGTCCTGGAGCGGGCCAAGCGGCAGCTCGAGGCCGGCAAGTCCGCCCCCGATGTGCTGACCTTCCTCGCCCACACCCTCACCAACAAGCTGCTGCACGCCCCCAGCACCCGGCTGCGCCAGGCCGCGCGGGAGGGCCAGGCCGACATCCTGGAGGCCGCCAACGAGTTGTTCCAGCTCGGTCCCGCGGTGCAGGCCGCCCCGCCCCAATGAACCACTCGATCCGCGACCGGCTGGAGCGCATGGACGAGCGCTTCAGCGAGATTACGCTGCTGCTTTCCGACCCCGCGATCCAGTCCGACAACAACCGGTTCCGGGATTTGAGCCGCGAGTATGCCCAACTGGAACCCCTGGTGGAGTGCTTCGGGCGCTATCGGCAGACCGAGGCGGAACTGGCGGCGGTGCAGGAACTGCTGGCCGATCCCGAGATGGCCCCCCTGGCCCGGGATGAAGTGATCGCCGCCGCCGCCCGCCGGGACGCGCTGGAACCCGAACTGCACCGCCTCCTGGTCCCGCCGGACCCCAAGGACCAGTGCAACTGCTTTCTGGAGGTGCGCGCCGGCACCGGCGGGGCCGAGGCGGGGCTCTTCGCCGGCAGCCTGCTGCGCATGTATCTGCGCTACGCCGAGACCCGCGGCTGGCGCACCGAGGTCTACAGCGAGAGCCAGGGGGAGTTGGGCGGCTACAAGGAGGTCGTAGTACGCATCAGCGGCAACGGCGTCTATTCCCGGCTCAAGTTCGAGCCCGGCGCCCACCGGGTGCAGCGCGTCCCCGAGACCGAGTCCCAGGGCCGGGTGCATACCTCCGCCTGCACCGTCGCCGTGTTGCCCGAGGTCGAGTCGATCGACGCCATCGACATCAACGCCGGGGATCTGCGGATCGACACCTACCGCGCCTCCGGTGCCGGCGGCCAGCACATCAACAAGACCGACTCCGCCGTGCGCATCACCCACCTGCCCTCGGGCCTGGTGGTGGAGTGCCAGGAGGAGCGCTCCCAGCACAAGAACAAGGCGCGCGCCCTGTCGCTGCTGCACGCGCGCCTGCTCGCGGCGGCCCAGGGCACCCAGGCCGCCGCCGAGTCCCAGTCGCGCAAGCTCCAGGTCGGCAGCGGCGACCGCTCCGAGCGCATCCGCACCTACAACTTCCCGCAGAACCGGCTCACCGACCACCGCATCAACCTCACCCTCTACAAGCTCGACGAGGTCATGGAGGGGGCGCTCGATCAGATCGTCG
>NZ_CAIKKU010000228.1 GCF_903828115.1 uncultured Thiodictyon sp.
ATGTACAACCCAACCTGCTGTCTAGTGATGCGTTTACCCGACATCTGCGCGCCTTCCCGCGGCAAAAAAATGTCCGGCAGCTTACCTCTGACCGGCCAAGATAGTTGTCACTGACCGGTCAAGATAATTGTCACTAAACAGACTTGACTTGACCTGGATCAACGAATCGCAGTTGCAACGCAATCGATCCTTTGGTTAAGCTACCCATCCGTAGGGGGGAATTGCCCGGACGCGCCCCAGATTCGGTGTCGGCCGCTCAGCGGACGGCCGGCGTAGCGATTGCGCGTGCCATGCGCGGGGGAAAGCCTCGACCCGAGCACATACCGCCGATGCCACGTCGCGACTAGGTTCAGGTGGGCGGGTTGGACCAGGGACGGCCCACTTCGAGGGGATGCGGTCTTGGTGGCGGGGTGACGTAGCCATGACCAGGGTGGCTGGAATACTTGGCTGCGGGAATGGATTCAGTACCTTAGTATGCTAGTCCGATCTAGAACACAAGCGGCCCGTGCCCGTCTATGCCGGCTGCGGCCCGTCTCGGGCTAGAACACATGAAATTTCAAAGGAGTCCGCATGATTGAATTTTGGATTGCTGATTTTAAGTCAGAAGATACCGTGATCTCCATTCCGGCATGCACCGGATCATGGGAGTTTCGTCGAAGAGACGACTATGCCACCGTGCTTTCAAAGATCGAAGAAGGACAGTGTTCGGCGACCTACTATGCGTATAACGAATCCGTAACGCATCAGACAACAGATCAAGACTTCGATGCCGTAACTGGCGAGCTAATTGATATCTGTCTTATCTTTTCATTTTTCACCGCTACATGCGTTACGCCGAAGGGAACAACCCCACAATCTGATGCAATTTTTCTAGATCTCGGCGACTCGTTTGTCCGCCCTCGCGCAATTGCCGGCTTTCCGGCGCTACAGATCAACACTACCTACAGCGATTTTTTCTCAGGTGGAATAGCACGGTTTGCTGGCCAGTTTCAATCTCGGCGGCTTCGCCTATTTCTTTCGCACTGGATTTCCGGGCTAACGTGCTTTTCGCTTGAAGACCTCTTCTTGTCCGTCGGCGTTCAGATGGACATCATCAAACAATGTGAAATCGCCGCAACCGGAAGGAAACTAACGTATTACGATGGAATGTTGTCCGCGAGTTCCCGTTACGGCATTCAGCCACTCACAGACGATTATAAGAACATGCGCAACGACATCGTTCACGAGGGCGTGTTATCTGGATCAAACTTTAAGAGCAAGAATAAAGAGCAAGGTGATTAGCGTCGAAACTCAGCCGGCGATCGGTCGGCGGTCGTTAGCCTCACAAATTTGAGCCTGGGGGTCCATACTTAAGGTAACCCACCGGCGAGGACGCGGCCATGCCCCAGACTCCGATCCAGTTCCAGCCCGGCATGTCCTTGAGCGAATTTCACGAGCGCTTCGGCACCGAGGCGCAGTGCGAGGCCCGCTTGCTGGAGGCGCGCTGGCCGAGCGGCTTTGTGTGCCCGGGGTGCGGCGCGCGGGAGCACTC
>NZ_CAIKKU010000229.1 GCF_903828115.1 uncultured Thiodictyon sp.
CCCCAAAGTGCATCTCTTTCCGATTACGACAACGACAACGACAACGACAACGAATGTGTTTGTGTTTAATTTGTTCTTGACTCGTTACTAAGCCCCTGGAGCCCGCGATGTACCTGCTTCAACCCCTGCTCGGTCTGGTCCTGATCGTGGCCTTCGCCTGGGTCCTGAGCGAGGACCGCCGCGCCGTCTCCCCGCGGCTCCTCATCGGCGCCCTGGCCCTGCAGTTCATCCTCGCCACCCTGCTGCTGAAGCTGCCCCCCGCCAAGCACCTGTTCATGGCGCTGAATGACGTGGTCAGGGCCATTCAGCAGGCGACCGAGCAGGGCACCGGCATGGTCTTCGGCTACGTGGGCGGCGGGCCGGCGCCCTTCGACCTGACCCACCCGCAGCACGGCTTCATCCTCGCCTTCCAAGCCCTGCCCCTGCTGCTGGTCATCAGCGCGCTGTCGGCGCTGCTGTTCCACTGGCGTATCCTGCCCCTGGTGGTACGCGGCTTCGCCTGGGTGCTGCGCCGCACGCTCGGCATCGGCGGACCGCTCGGGGTCTGCGCCGCTGCCAATATCTTCGTCGGCATGATCGAAGCGCCGCTCCTGATCCGCCCCTATCTCATCGGGCTGTCCCGCGGCGCTATGTTCGCGGTCATGACCTGCGGCATGGCCGCGGTCTCCGGAACCGTCATGTTCCTCTACGCGGGCATCCTGGGACCGGTGATCCCGGACGCCATGGGCCACATCCTCACCGCGGTCATCATCAGCGCCCCCGCCGCGCTCCTGATCGCCGGCCTGATGGTCCCGGAGACCCGCACCGCCGCGGAGCATGATCCGGCCCCCCTGCAAGCCGAGTCCAGCAGCGCCATCGACGCCATCACGCGCGGCACCCTGGAGGCCATCCCGCTGTGGCTCAATATCGTCGCGATGCTGGTGGTCATGGTCGCCCTGGTCGGGATCCTCAACCAGATTCTCGGTCTCTTCCCGGCCGTGGCCGGCGCCCCCCTGACCGCCCAGCGCGCGCTGGGCTGGGTCCTGGCGCCGGTGGTCTGGCTGATCGGCATCCCCTGGGCGGAGGCGACCACGGCGGGGGCCCTGATGGGGGTCAAGACGGTCCTGAACGAACTCATCGCCTATCTGCAACTCGCCGCCCTGCCGCCGGGCGCCTTGAGTCCGCGTAGCGCGCTGATCATGACCTATGCCATGTGCGGTTTCGCCAACTTCGGCAGCCTCGGCATCATGATCGGCGGCATGGGCGCCATCTGCCCGCAGCGGCGCGAGGAGATCGTCGGGCTGGGGATGAAGTCCATCCTGGCGGGGACCCTGGCGACGCTGATGACGGGGGCGGTGGTGGCGGTGTTGCTCTGAGCGGCCCGCGCGGTACACCATATCCCGACCCAGGTCTTGAACAGATCTCACGCCAAGGCGCCAAGAAGAACATGAGCACCCAGATGGCCGGACTCTCATTTGAACGTGTCCAGATCGACGGCTTTCGCGGCCTGCGCGGGCTCGACCTGGACGGACTCGGGCGGGTCAACATACTGATTGGGGCGAATGACTCGGGTAAGACCAGCGTGCTTGAGGCGCTGTCCGTCGTGTGCAAACCATCCGACCCAAAGGAATGGCTGACGATGGTTGGGCGGCGGGACTTCGGTCGTCTCGACGAAACGATTATTCAATCCCTACGTTGGTGCTTCACCCAGATGGGCGGACTCGCCGAACCGGAGGAGTTATTCTCGGGACGATGCGAGATCGAATGTCAGGGTAGGTTTCCATTGCGGCGGCTCGCAGTGACTCTTGCTGAAGGCACCGGCCAGCGCCCCGCCCGCACCAAAGCGCTACCCTTCGTAAGGGCGCGAGAACGTTTGCGTCAAGTTCGCGGTTTATTTCCCGAGCTAGACGACCAATCGGCTATGCGCTTCGTCGATCTTGTACACAATGTTTCATGGGAAGGGGCCACACAAGTTAGCTCCTCTCTCGAGAACGCACCACGGGAAGCAGAGCCCGTCGAGTTGCGTATATGGGAAAACGGTGTCGAACCCTCTGGCACGATTAGGTCGGTTCGCGCTCGCGTATCCTTGCCGTGCGAAACCCTGACCCCATACTCGTACCAAACAAACCGCTCGCAGGTTAGCTCTCTTTCCAAGCAGGTCATACAGGGCGATTCGGACCAAGGGCTTATCATGCTCCAAAGTTTCGATCCGGATGTAATGGCCGTCCAAGTTCTTTCGCTGCGTGGTGATCGCCCTGCCATTTATGTTGAGCATCGCCGCCTCGGTTGGGCGCCGCTCTCGGTATTCGGGGACGCGATGCGGCGTTCCATCCTACTCGCCGCAACCCTGCCCCGATTAAAGAACGGCGGGATGCTGCTTATCGACGAAGTGGAGACCGGCATCCACATCAAGGCTCTTGGCCGGGTCTTTCAATGGCTGATCGAATCCGCACGCCAATTGGACGTACAGGTCTTCGTCACTACCCACAGTCTGGAGGCCCTCGACGCATTTATCCTTGCCCCGTGCGCCCGAGCCGGCGATGTGGTCGCCTTCCGCCTCTCAGGTACCGATGGCGCCAGCAAGGTCAAGCGTTTTTCTGGTGACCTCCTACTGGGGCTGCGCCAAGAGCGCGGCCTGGACCTGAGATAAGCCATGCGCCACTACGGCTATCTGGTCGTCGAGGGTCCGCACGATATCGAATTTTCCTATCGGCTGCTGAGCCCCTATGGCTTGACGCGCGTGCAGCTACTCAAAGACCTTGACCCGGTGTTTGAGCGCATCGTCCCCAGTACCTTCCCGCACGCCGGTGACCTCCAGAAGCGGGTGCCGGTTCCCCTGTTCCTGCAGAGCGCCACCCATGCGATAGCCGTTCATTCCGCAGTCGGGGACTCCCAACTGATACGGACCCTTGAGCAAAACGTCGGGCAGCTTGATGACGACGCAATCAGCAGTATCGGCATCCTGCTCGATGCCGACCAACAGACCCCCACCACCCGCTATGCGAATCTCAGGGGAGACATGGCAGCAAAGGGCCTTGCGCTCGATGCTACACCTGGACAGATCACCACCGGCAAACCCCGCCTAGGGGCCTTCGTCCTACCCGATAATCGGAACCAAGGCACTCTTGAAGACCTCTTGCTGGAGAGTGCGCAAGCGATCTATCCAGGACTGCTCGCCAGCGCCCAAGAGCACGTCAATCGCGCGTTGCTGGATACCGGCCTGACCGGCGAGGACGTCGCCGACGTCAAGAAACCGGCCGGTCGCAACAAGGCCATCATCGGCGCCATGGCAAGTATTCTCAGGCCCGGCAAAGCGGTGCAGACCTCGCTCCAAGACAACCGCTGGCTGCGCGCTCAAGCCCTCGCCATTCCCCGGATTGCCGCGGTGCAGGCCTTCCTCGCAGCGCTTTTCGAGTTGCCCCGAGTCCCGTAGGGTCCGCTGTGCGGACCGATGCAGCGACGCTCGTCGGCAAGTCTCGGGTCCGCTGCGCCGCCCCCGCCGGAGTCTCATTGCATGACAGGGACTCATGCCTTGATTCCCTTATCCGCTAGACTATCCAGCCAGTCCCTCGCCGCAGGTCACCATCATGCCCGCACCGACTGACACCGAGAGCCATCCCCGGCCCCTGGACCTGAGTGCCGCCGTGCTCGGCCGACCGCTCGTGATCCAGCAAAGCCGCCTGGCCGGCTTCCGCCACCACGCCGCGCCCGCCCTGTGGTCGGCCCTGCACCCCGGCGCCGTGCTCATCCTGACGGCGGAAGAGGACAATCCGCACGACCCCCAGGCAGTGGCAGTCTATTGGCGCGGGTGCAAGCTCGGCTATCTGCCGCGGGCGGAGAATCTGGTGGTGTCCCGGCTACTGGCACGCCGCCGTATCCTGAGCGCCCGCGTCCGCCGCCTGCTGCCGGGGGCGGAGCACGACCAGCGGCTGCTGCTGGACGTCCTGATGCTCTGAGCCGCACCCGGGTTTGCGGCGACGCGGGCGAATGCGGGATCATCACCGCCGAACCAACCACCGGAGACGACCATGGGCGAGGAGATCCGCGGCCATTGCTGGAATTGCGGGGCCGGGCTGACCCGGCTGGACCTGGGGCGCGAGTCCCCCTGCCCCGGCTGCGACAAGCCGACGCATTGCTGCCGCAACTGTCGGCACTTTGCCCCGGGGCGCCCGAACGAGTGCATGGAGCCCTTGGTGGAGCGGGTAGTGGAAAAGCTCAGGTCCAACTTCTGCGACCTCTTCGAGCCCGATCCCAAGCCCGCGGCGGGCGCCGCCGCCCCTGACCCGGACGCCCTGCGCAAGGCGGCCGAGGCCCTGTTCGGTCAATGAGCCCGCGCCCCCGGAGTCCAAGGCTTCAGCCTTGGCGATGCGCGGACCGGCCCGAAGTACTAAAGCGTCGCCACGTCCAGTGAGTCGCTGAAGGTCTCGATGCCGAGTTGGTCGGCCACCTGCTGCGCCCGGGGGTCGATCATCGGCGAGATGACGATGAGCCGATTGGCCTTCTGGCCGTGGCGTTGCTCGTAGTAGCGCGCCTTGCGCTCGAAGATATACATCCCGGCCTTGTCGATGGACGACTTGAGTTCGCAGATCAGGAGCAGTCCGTTCTTGATGATGATGTCCAGTTCCACCTGATCGGGACGGCCGAAGACGGTGCCGGCATCGTCATACTCGTCCACCCGCATGACGGTGACGCCGAAGCTCTGCTCCAGGATGCCGGCCAGGGCATTGCGGAAGGTCGCCTCGGATTGGGTACCCCAACGGGAGCCCAGGGCGCCGATGCTGCGGTCGTGCTTCTTGGCCTGGGCCATGATGGCCTCGTGGACCGCGTCGAACTGGCGCTTGTTCTGGTACCAGCGACGCTCCTGCTCAGCGGAGCTTTCCTTCCACAGGCGACTTTGCTCGGCCATGTGATCCCGCAGGACGGTTTGCTGTTCCTCCCATTTCTGCTCTTGGGCCTCCCACTTACGCTCGTTGGCCTCACGGTCGCGCCGCAACTCTCCCAGGAGCTTCTCGAAGCGATCCTGGGTCTCCAGCCGGTCCGCGAACTGTCCGCGCATCAGGTCCTGGATAAAGCCCCGCAGGTCCGCGTCTTCCCGCAGCAGGGCCGGCAGTTCCCGGCGGATCGCCTCCTTCAATGATTCAGCGTTCATGTGGGTCTCTCATCAACTCATCGTCGTTCTGTAGTCTAGCCCAGGATGGCCGCACCTTCGCAATCGTCCGGCCCGGCGCGCCGGGCCCGGCGCCCGCCACGGTGCTAGACTTCAGGCATGAACAGCCGCCGCGAATCACTGATCGCCGAAATCGAGTCCGAGGTCCGCCAGACCCGGCAGGAACTCGGTTTCGACCGCCTCGCCCCGACCGTACGCGCCGCCCTGTCCGCGGTCCCCCGCCACGCCTTCGTGCCGCCCGCGCAGCGCGACCTGGCCTACGCCAATCACCCGCTGCCCATCGGCAGCGGCCAGACCATCTCCCAGCCCTATATCGTCGCCATCATGAGCCAATTGCTCCAGTGCGGCGCCGGGGAACGGGTCCTGGAGATCGGTACCGGCTGCGGCTATCAGGCGGCGGTACTGGCCGCCATGGGGCTCGCGGTCTACACGGTGGAGATAGTCCCGGAACTGGCGCAACGCGCCCGCACGACCTTGCTGGAACTGGGTTATGACCAGGTGCAGGTGCGCACCGGCGACGGCTGGCAGGGCTGGCCGGAGGCGGCCCCCTTCGCCGGCATCATCGTCACCGCCGCCGCCCCGCGGATCCCCAAACCCCTCCTGGAACAACTGCGGCCGGGCGGCCGGCTGGTGATCCCGGTCGGTGCACCCGAGGCCATCCAGGACCTCTGCGTCTACCTGAAGGAAGCGTCCGAGGAGGTCAAGGGCCGCCGCGTGTTGCCGGTGCGCTTCGTCCCGGTGACCGGGGGGCTGGGGCGTCAGGACGCGCCCTGAGCGAGGGCAGTCGCCGCCAACTCCGTCAGCGCGGCCGTAAACCCGATGGCCTCCACCCCCGCGGCCAAGGAGCGGTCTGCCCCAGGATAGAGGACCCAACTGCGCGCCGGCACCAGGTCCGCCCGGGCGCTGTGGAAACCCTTCTCGACCCGCGGCGCCAGCGTCCGCTTGATCTCGATCGCCCAGGGTTCGCGTCCACCCGGCAGTTCCAGCAAGAGATCGACTTCCGCGCCGACGGCCGTCCGATAGAAACTCGCCTGGGTCCTGGGGGGCGCGACCGCCAACAGGTTTTCGATCACAAACCGTTCTCTTAGACTTACACAAACCTACACATAGGCAGATTCAGTGCTAAGTTCCTGCTTCAACGAGGCTGCCCAGGGGTGCATGGCTTGGTTTTCGCCGTTAGCTCCCACGGTGGGGAGCTTTACGGTGATGAACCGA
>NZ_CAIKKU010000230.1 GCF_903828115.1 uncultured Thiodictyon sp.
CTCGGGAGCTATTGTAGTCGGATTTCCTACTCGTTGTTCCTGATACATTTTCCCATTGCGCTACTGATCAACGCCGGCTTCTCCCGCTGGGGTGGCACGCAACCGGCCTTGCACCTGGGCGGTCTGATCGTCGCCTGGATCGGCTGCAACATGGCCGGTGTGGCCTTCTACCACCTGGTCGAACATCCAGTGCGCGCCTGGCCGGAGCGCATCGCTCAGCCGCTCTCGCGTTCCCCGGCGCCGAGATGGTGAAAAGACGCGCAAAGGCACTGACCCCCGCCACCGAAGGAGGCATAATGCGGCCCCGACCACGAACGAATGGCAGCGCGATGAGGACACCGGATAACGACCTGCCCCCCCCGCCGGACCGCTACACCTGCGACGGTGATGCCGCCGTGGAGGCCCGTGTGGCCCGGGACCAGGCACTCATTGCGGCGGCGGTGACCCGCATCCTGACACCCCCCAGGTTCCGTGCCCTGGTGCTCATGGGTGGTTACGGGCGGGCGGAGGGGGGCTTCGTCATGCACGAGGGCCAACCCGCCCCCTTCAACGACTACGACTACTTCATCGTGGTCCGCGGCATGGGGCGTGCCGAACGGGCAGCCCTGGAGCAGACCCTGGCGCGGGTTTCTCTGGAGCTGAAGGGCAAGGTTGGAGTGGACGTGGACTTTGCCTTGTTGCGTGACGAGTCCCTGGCCACGGCCGACTATTCCCTGATCAACGCCGAGATGCTGTGGGGCCACCGGGTGGTGGCCGGCGACCCGCGGGTCTTGGCGGCGATGCCCGCCATGCCCTTCGCCGGCTTGCCCCAGGCGGAGCTGACCCGTCTCATGCTCAACCGCGGCAGCCTGCTGCTGATGAATCAGCGACGCCTGGAGGCCGGCGAGGCGATTAGCGGACAGCGCCTGGAGATCTTCTTCAAGTTCCTGTTCAAGGCCGCGCGTGCCTGCGGCGATGCCCGCCTGGCGGGCAACCGGCGCTATCACCCCGCCTACCTCACCAAGGCCGAGCGCCTGGCCGGGTCCGATGTCGCCTGGCCCGGCCAGGCGGAGTTCCTGGGGCTGTACGACCAGGCCATGGAGGCCAAGTTTCACCCCCGGCTCGCGCGTTACGAGGCCGCAGGCGCCGACCCCAGGGCCTGGCAGGGACGCATGGTGCAACTCTGGCTCGACACCCTGGCCTGGTTCGAGGGGGTGCGTCTCGGGCGGCCCATCCCGGACTGGGAGGGCTACGCCGCGCCGACCCTGGGCAAGGGGCAGGGGCGCGACACTCTGGCCCTCCCCGGCAACCTGGCGCGCAACCTCAAGACCTTCGGCCCCCTGGGCCTGCTGCGCCACGCGCGCTGGGCCCTCCGTCACCCGCGGGATCGGCTGATCTCGGCGCTGCCCCTGCTGCTGGCCAACCCCGGCGCCGCGGCCTCCCCCGCCCTGGCCGACGCCTTGGGGATCGCCGCCGGCAG
The DNA here is from genome assembly GCF_903828115.1 of uncultured Thiodictyon sp. Lineage (GTDB taxonomy): Bacteria > Pseudomonadota > Gammaproteobacteria > Chromatiales > Chromatiaceae > Thiodictyon. Next base: position 1,460 of record NZ_CAIKKU010000230.1, read on the forward strand.
CCCCTGGGTGGCGGCGAGCGAGCGCTTCCTGGACCTCTGGCGACGTTACTCCTGAACCGTTCTCTTAGACTTACACAAACCTACACATAGGCAGATTCAGTGCTAAGTTCCTGCTTCAACGAGGCTGCCCAGGGGTGCATGGCTTGGTTTTCGCCGTTAGCTCCCACGGTGGGGAGCTTTACGGTGATGAACCGA
>NZ_CAIKKU010000231.1 GCF_903828115.1 uncultured Thiodictyon sp.
CGACGTTGTTGTTTGAGTGCAGGTCGATTCCGCCGTAAAGTTTCATGGTCGACTCCTCCTGTCCGGTCTTCAGTTCGGGTTGATCCCTACCTAAACTGTAGGCCAACGGGCGGGGTCGGCTAGATGATCATCAGGTCTTGCTTCTTGCTTCTTGCTGCTTGCCTCCGTGCCTTCGGCTAGGCAAGATGCAAGACCTCGCTCCAATGGGCATGCAGCCAAATTGCCCGGACTTCCCGAAGCTGGGACAGTCTGGTGCGCGCAACTAGCAACTGGCAACGAGAACCGAAGAGGCGACATAGTACAAACTCAGGAGCCATCGTTGTGAAGAAACGCCAGCTTGTTTTCGCCGCACTGCTGTCGCCTCTTATCGTGCCGATCTTAATTCCTTGCGGCGGCCGTATCTTTCTCGGGTTACCTGGAGCAGGGGCCAGGGCACTTGGAAAAACTGATGCTTGTGACTATGAGTGTCTGTATTTCCTCGTGACACCGCTCCAGCGGTGTCACGCATGTGTCGGGCGCTTCGCGCCCCGAGGTCTGCGGGCGGAGTTATGATCAAGGCCGCAAGTCGCGTAGTTTAGTGGGTGCAAGTCCCACCTGGGTAATCGTGAGCCGCGAGCCCAGTATCGCGTCTTGCGGCGGAGATAGGGAGCTTTTCCCTGTATTGACGGCCAAGGACCCCATCCCCCTGACAGTTGATCCTGCACCGCTATAGTGAGCAAAGGCTTTGTATAAGAACGGAATTTACCTCGCGTTGATCGAGACCGCAGGGTTGATCGGGTTTATTCTCATGTCGCGTTATCAAGATGGTGAACTTGCGCGCTTTTTTCCTTTGTTGGTCGCCTTGACGACGATTGGATATGTTGCATATCTAAGCGCGAGTGCCATGTCGTATAAGGCGATTGCTTACGTTGCGCTGGTAGCGTCTGCGACGTTTGTTTTTCTGGTTCAGGTACTGGGATTCGTGGTTTTCCCCGGTCTAGCTAAAGATGTTGATTTGCTATCGAGCGAGAACGCGACAAGAGTGGGGCTGGTCCTAACAATTTGTTTCATCGGGCATGGCTTGCTCCTGACATTGGCGCGCGTCGCCAGAGGCCCGCAATAGTGTGTAATGCGCTGGAGCGGAATCCGAATGGTAGGAGTCAGGTCTTGCTTCAAGGGGTACGGGTCAGGTCTTGCCTTTTGCCTCCGTGCGTTCTGCTAGACAAAACGCAAGACCTGACCCAATGCTCCCCAAGACCTGACCCCAATGCTCCCCTACAAGGCCAGATTCTACTCGCCTACGTTGGGGCGGTTCCTGCAAACCGATCCGATCGGATATGCGGATGATTTGAATCTGTATGCCTATGCGGGGAACGATCCAGTCAACCTCGTCGATCCGTCGGGGCTGGATGGGGCGGCGGCGCGCGCTTGGGCCCACCAGCAAATAGGCCAAGGCGGGTATAGTTATTGTGATGGTAATCCAGAAGCACGCGGGAGGATTGGCGGCCTGTTTGGCGGCCGTCCATCTCTAAAGTGTAACCTCTTTGTCTGGGACGCTTTGAAAAATGGCGGAGATCCCGCTGGCCGTATGCCGGATGGCAGAATTCCCTCCGCTTCAGAATGGGGCAATGCGGCCATGTCCATTGGCGGCTATGTGGCGCTCCCGACAGGTAGCGCACCGTCTCCGGGAGACGTCATTTCCGATGGTCACCACGTTGGCATATACGATCCGAAGCCGGACGGGGAACCAGCCCCAACGTCTGCTGCGGCCGATCTGACTAGTTGGGCCGCAGGGGTTGGTGGGGCGGTTGTGAATAACGATTGGGGCTTTAGGCAAGGCCAAGCGTCGACTGTGCGCCGCTTTCAGGGAGATATGCCTCAGCAAACAGCCGCAACTAATAATATCGGCAGACCTTCAAAATAGATAATCATCAACCTCCTATGCATATGTCCAGCGTTTCGCGTCGACGCAGAACGATCTTCGCGGCGATCCTTGCACCATTAATCATCCCTGTGCTTTTTCTTTCTGCGATGCTTCTCGTGTCTGGGTATACAGACCAAGGTCCCGGGTACGCGGCGAAACTAATACCCGTCACGTTGAGCATTGGGATCGTTAGCTACGTTTTCAGTTTTTTGGGTGGTGTTCCAATCATCCTAATTCTAAATAGATGGCACAGACTAACTATTTGTTACGGGGCGTTTTTTTCGGCCATAGCGGGACTATTGGGTGGAGTAATATTCGTCATTTCTCATCCGGTGCGCGATCAGCACGAGCCGCTAGGTGTCGTTGTCGCAAACGGCCTCGCAGTTGCATTTGCAAGCGTTTCTGTTGCTATAACCTTTGGTCTAATAGCTGGCATGCCGATATGTAGACGTCTACGAACCCCATAGAATAAATATACCACGGCACAGCCATTGTGGATGCAGTGCTTTTCCCTCAACTGCAGGAAATCGGGCAGGAAATTGGCAGGGGGCAGCGTGTTCAGGTTAGCGAAGCGTAACCCGACCTGCAAGAATTACGCAACTACCTTCGTGGAAAGCTTGACCGGTCGTCGTCCGGAGCCGATAGTTACGGCACCAGGCGCAGATTATCGACTGCCTTCTTCTCAGTTGTCGTATATACCATCGCCATCGTTGAAATTCTGATCGAATCGAGTATCGACTTCGGCATGAAACGGATATCAGACTTGGTGATGATCGCCGCCAAGGCGATAGTCGCAGCATTTTTATCTCTGCATCTGCTACAGGGCTGCGGCGGCGGCTGCTTGAAGACAAATGACTTGAGAACGATGCTCAATAGCAGTCTTAAGGTCGGGGATACTCAGCGAGAAATTGAAACAGTGCTGGGCAATATTGGCTTCAGTTGGACGTACACAGATTTCTTGAGACGCTACAACACTACCATACGCGATGAAGCACATTGTGGTGCTTATCAAGCTATTTCAGTCTATATTTACCTGGACGACGCACGAAGGCTCGCCAAGATCGAAGTTCTTGATTCTTACACGATGCCATAATGGCCGACCAACGGTGTCCGGTTCGTATCCCCGCAGGAACTTCCTGTATCGGTGGCAGGACAGGCGCGTTCTTCAGAAGTTAATTATGCGGCGGGCTGGTTAAGTGGCTCGCCGGGAAAGTAAATGAATTTGGCACGGGCGATCTGCAGTTTGCCAGTCGGCCGGCATCCGTTTATCATGTTTACGACAATATACGGGCTGCCGGTACTTCTCTTCCCTATGACTATTTCCGCAAATTCTAATAATGTTATTGGTTTATCAGCAGCATATGTTGTTTATCTGATGGTAGTGGGATATAGGTTCGCGGCTTTTTCCTTCTGCGTTGCTACGCTGATGGCTCTGGTCTCGATGAACCCGCGGTCGCCTACGAGGGCGTGACCACTACGAGAGAGAGATTTTGGTAACTGTTCAAGTACCCCTTGCCAGCCAGCCGGCTAGCCGTGTAAGTTTGCGCCATGCCTGAGCACCTACCCGCAACCGTCTCCCTCGAAAGCCCGGACGCCGAGTTGGCGCGTCTGCGCGCGGAGAACGCGAGCTTGCGTGCCCAACTGGCACAGCAGGCGGTGCTGACCGAGCAACTCCTGGAGCGGATCCAGGAGTTGGAGGCGCGCCTGGCCAAAGATAGCCACAACTCCAGCAAGCCGCCGTCGTCGGACCCGCCCTTCAAGAAGCCCCCACCGCGTTCGTTGCGCCAACGCAGCGGCAAACCGCCCGGCGGGCAGAAGGACCACCCAGGGGCCACGCACACCTTGGTGGACACCCCTGAGCACACGGTCGTCGTGCCGCTGAGCGGGTCCTGCGCCTGCGGGCGCGACTGCGCGACCATCACCGTCGCGGTGCTGCCCGAGCGCCGCCAAGTCGCCGATCTCGTGATCCGCCGCGAAGTGACCGAGTATCGCACCGTGGCTGGCGTGTGCGCCTGCGGCCAGGTCCAACGCAGTGCCTTTCCCGCCGAGGTCACGGCCCCGGTGCAGTATGGGCCTGGCGTGTCGGCACTGGCGGTCTACCTGACCCAGTACCATCTGTTGCCCTTTGCGCGCACCGCCGAGGTGCTGCGTACCGTGGCCGGGATCGCGCTATCCCCGGCCACCATCTACACCATGGTGCATGAGGCCGCGCAGCGCTTGACTGCGCCGGTGGCGGCGATCGGCGAGGCGCTGGTGCAGGCCGCGGTGGCGCACGCCGACGAGAGCGGGATGCGCGTCGCCGGCGCCGTGCAGTGGCTGCATGTGCTGTGTACCACCACGCTCACCGTCTACTTTATCCATGCCAAGCGGGGACGCGAAGCCCTGGCGGCCTTCGGCCTCTTGGCGCACTTTCGCGGCGTTCTCGTGCATGACCACTGGGCCGCCTACGCGGCCTACACCTGTCGCCACGCCTTCTGCAATGCGCACCATCTGCGCGAACTGGTGGCCATCGCCGAGCAGTTCCCACATCTGAACTGGCCCGAACGGATGATCACGCTGCTGTGCGAGGCAAACGATGCCACCGTGGGCGCCCGCAGCGCCGGCCACGCGGCCTTGCCCGCCGCCGCCATTGAGGATTTTCGCACCCGCTACCTTGCCATCCTCGCGCAAGCCGAACGCCGACATCCCCGCCGCGACCCGCCCCCCGGCTCCCGCCGACGCGTCAAGCAGACGCCCGCCTACAACCTGATCGCCCGCCTGCGTGACCATCGCGACGAGGTCCTGCGCTTCATCTCTGACCTGCGCGTCCCGTTCGACAACAACCTGGCCGAACGCGCGATCCGCATGCCCAAGCTCAAGCAGAAGGTTTGCGGCTGCTTCCGCTCCGCGGGCGGCGCCCAGGCCTTTGCCACCGTGCGCTCCTACCTCGCCACCCTGCACAAACAGTCCGTCGATACCTACCAAGCCCTGGTCATGACGTTCCAGGGCCACCCGCCGATGCCTCAACTGGGGTAGCTCGGCTGAGGTACCTGAACAGTTACCCTTTGGCTAGACAAGACGCACGACGTAACTCCATTACTCTAAGATAGGGAATAGACCACCATCTGTTTCTGAGCAGTTCGATCTGCATAGGTGCCCGAAATTTCACGCAGGATCACAGAAATCGATTACTTTGCGACCAATTCAAGGGTGTCGCACCGAACGTCCGACCGGCTCCTGGCGGGGCGCGGTCACGGTCATCCATTCGCGATCATGATCCGGACCTGGCCTGCCTTGTGCGTTCGGCTGTTCCTGGCGCTCTGGTGGCTGGCCGCCGCCGCCGTGGCGGGCGCCGCCGACCCGGCGCCGCCGGTTGCGGTCAGCGCCGCGGCGACGGCCCCGGGCGACGGGACCGAGGCCCCGGGCGACGCGACCGACGCCGCGGATGAGGTATTGACCGTCGGGGACGTCCTGCGCATCGATCTGCCTGGGGAGGACACCCTCAATGCGGAATTTCCGGTGGATCGTCAGGGCCGCATCCGCCTGCCGGAGGTCGGCTATCTCAAGGTCGAGGGCTATCGCCTGGAGGAGGCGCAGCAGCGCATTCGGCTCGCCCTGGCGCAGGTCCTGCGCGATCTCTCGCGGCTCTCCGTCACGCGCGAGGAGCCGACGGTCCTGGTCAAGGTCCTGGGTTTCGTCACCAAACCGGGGCAGGTCACCCTGCCGGCGGATGCCGGGGTGCAGGCCGCCCTGGAGGCGGCCGGGGGCCTGCGCGCCGGCGCCCAACTCGACCGGATGCAGGTGCGCCGCCAGGGCGAGGTCATTACCTTCGACTACAAGCGCTATCTCGATACCGGCGACCCGGCGCTGATGCCCAGGCTCAAGTCCCTGGATGAGATCTTTGTGCCGGCCTCACCCTTCATGGGCAATGTCCAGGGCTCGTTCAGCGATACCAAGCTGGAGAAGACCGGCGATGCGGCGGACGAGACGGCCGGCATCAAGGTGTTCGGGGAGGTCCGCTCGCCGGGTATGTTTTCATTCAAGCCCGCGATGACCATCGTGGACGCCCTGATGCGCGCCTAGGGCGTCACCCAGTTTGCCGCCGTGGATCAGATCCGGCTGATTTCCGACGGGGCACCCCAGAAGTTCAATCTCTCCGAATACCTCGACCGCGGCGACAAGTCACTCCTGCCGACACTGCAGCCCGGGGCGACCGTCTTTGTCCCGCGTCAGCAGGAGGAGATCAAGGTCGGCCGCAACACCGTCTATGTCATGGGCGAGGTCAGTCGCAATGGCGCCTTCGAGAACAGCGACAAGGCGACCTTCATGGACATCCTGGCCAACGCCGGTGGTCCCACCCGGTATGCGGAGACGAAGAATATCACGATCCTGCGTGCCGACGGGAGCGTGGAACGCTTCGACCTGCACGCCTTCACCGAGGGGTTGAGCAAGACGCGGCCGCCCAAGATGCACTCGGGTGACGCCATCTTCGTCCCGGAGAAGACGGACCAGAACGAGAAGTCCTGGCTCAAGATCACACCCAGCCGCGCCGTGCGCATCATCGGTGAGGTGGTGCGGCCCGGCCGCTACGAGTGGTCGGACGAGATGAACCTGCTCGACCTCCTCTCCCATGTGGGCGGCCCGACGATGAAGGGCGATACCGCCCACCTGCGGGTGGTGAGCACCGATGCCGCCGGCCGCAGTCGGGTCCTGACCTTCGACCTGGAGGGCTTCCTGCTGAAGGGCGGAGACACCAAGGATTTGCCCAAGATCGTCGCCGGGAGCACCATCGTGGTGCCCGCGCTGCCCGATGATCCGCGCGACAACAAGGCGCAGTGGCTGCTTCAGCCCGCCAAGGACAGCATCTACATCATGGGACAGGTCAATGCCCCGGGGCGCTATGCCTTCAACGACAGCATGGGGTTCCTGGACCTGCTGGGCGCGGCCAATGGCCCGAGTGCGAGTGCCGACCTCTACAACGTCCGGGTCAATCATCGCAACGGTAAGCGGGTGCAGGTTACCACCCTGAATCTGGCGCGCTATTTCGAGACGGGTGACGACTCCCTGCTGCCGAAGATCAGGGCCGGGGACACGATCTTCTTTCCCGACCGCACCCCGGACTGGCGGCAGGAAACCAAGGAGGCGACGGTGCGGGTCCTGGGGGCCGTGGGCAAGCCGGGGCGCTACCGCTTTGACGATTCCCTGACCCTCCTGGACCTGCTGGCCCAGGCCGGCGGCCCCACCACCAACGCCTGGACCGAGCGGGTCACGGTGGTGAATCTATCCTGCTGCAAAGACCAGGCGCGGGTCTTCAACCTGGAGAAATTCGTGCGTAAGCCCGATTTCTCCCTGCTGCCGGTGGTGCGTGCCGGCGATACCGTGTATGTTCCCGACAAGACGCAGAGTACATTAGCGGAGGTCCGTCAAGGAATCACGGACGTGATTCGCGTAATCTCACTCTACAGCCTGCTCGATGCCTTGGGGCAGGGCAATTGACCATCGGACAACGCGCACTGGCCGCCCGTGCCGGGAACCGTCATGACTGCCGAATTTATTGAATTCCCGGAAGATTATGTCGAACTCGATCGCATCTACTCCCGCACCATCGGGGCCGGGCTGCGTTCGTTGGCCGTGACTTCGGCGGATCAAGAGGAGGGCGTCACCACCTTGGTCGTCGCCCTGGCCAAGCGCAACCGCCACTCCGGGCGCTCCACCCTGGTCGTGGATCTGAATCTGCATCGGCCCGCACTGCATCGGCGCTTCGGCCTGAGCTTCCCCCCGGCGGCGCCGGAGGGCCCCCACGGGCCGGGGGACCTGCCGCGGGTGGAACTGGCCGACGGACTCACCGTCATGCCGGTGCCCACTAACCGAGCGCTGCCGATCCTGCTGCGCAACGCGGACCACTTCAAAGCGTATCTCGACGCCTGGCTCGAACGGTACAAGGTTGTCATTTTCGATACGACACCGCTCAATGGCGGTAACATGGGTAATATTCCGGCGGAGCGGATCGGTCACGGTTGCGACGGGACCATCCTGGTGGTCATGGCCGGTGTCACCCCCGCCTCGGCCGTGCGGGCCGCGCTCGACCGGCTCAAGTCGGCGGAGGTCAACCTGGTGGGGACCGTGCTCAATGACTGCCACAATCCGTCACTGGCGGAGGAACTGCGGCGCGAGACCCAGCGCTTCGATCGGTACTTCCCCGGTCGCACCGAAAAATTGCGTCGCCGTATCCGCGACTCCCAACTCCTGAACCTGGAGACCTGAGGTGCCATCGGCACCCCGGGCCGCATCCGGGGCCTGACTACAGGGCCTGACGAATGAACCCTTCGGACGCGCGCCGGCGCATCCTGCTGATCGAGGACCGCCGCACCGGCGGGCTGCCGGACGCCGCGATCCTCGCCCAGGCGGGTTATGTCGTGGACGCGCTGGACGGCCTGGAGGCGTGCGCGGCCGCGGCGCAGCACCCCTATGCACTGATCCTGATGGCCCTGGGGGCGGCGGACCTCGATGGGGTGATCGAGGCCGCCCGGCGCATCCGTCGGCTGCCCTACCCGCGGGGCGACGTGCCGATCCTGGTGCTGACCGGGACCCTGGGCGAGACTGACCGGGAGCGCTGCCGCGCCGTCGGCATGGACGGTTTTCTGACCAGGTCGGGTGAGCAGGAGGCGCTGTTGGAGGCCGTGGCCCATTGGGTCGAGGCGGCCGACGACCCCACTTGGGGCCTGGATGCGCGCCCCGGGGTGACGGCGCCGCTGCTGAACCGACGCACCCTGGCCCAACTGGAGGAAGACCTGGGGGCTGAACTCTTGCCGGAGGTCCTCTCCACCTTTCTCACGGAGACCGCCCGTCGACTGGGCCTCTTGGAGGCGCGGGTCGGCGCCGGCGATGCGGCCGGCGCCGCCGACGAGGCCCATGCCCTGAAGGGCAGCGCCGGCACCTTCGGCGCCATGGCCCTGCGCCAGGCGGTCGACGAGATGGAGCGCAGCGGCCGCGGCGGGGACGCGGCACGCCTGACGGCCCTACTGCCGGAGGTCAGGCGCCTGGTGACGACGACCTGCGCCCTCTTGGCCGCGGAGTATTCGTCGGTGGTCGCCGATACGCCGCGCCCATGATCCGTACCAACCTGCAAACCTTTGAAGTCCTGGCAAGTCTGGAGGGCGTGCGTGAACTGCGGCGCAAGGTCGCCCTGGGGTTGGGTTGCACCGGGCTGCCGGAGGCGCGCCAGAATGAGACCCTGGTGGCCGTCTCGGAGCTGGCCACCAATCTGGTCCAGCACAGTGAGCCGCCGCCGCGCTGGATCCGCGTCCTGCTCTCGCGCGAGCGCGGGGATTGGCTTCTGGAACTGGCCGACAACGGCGCTCCCCTGCTGGACTGGCGCGCGCGCCTCACGACCGGGGCCATCGACGCGGCGGACTGCCTGGCCGAGGACCACGGCCGCGGTCTGCCCTGGTCGCCACCATGTTCCCCGACGCGTGCTACGAACCGGGTGAGTCCGCCCGGGAGTTCAATCGGTGGCGTCTGGGGCTTGGGGAGAGCAGCGTGGTGGTCGCGGTGATCGACGATGATCCGGTGCAGTTGCGGGTGATCGCCGCCTACCTCGCGGACGCCTATCAGGTCATCTCCTTCACGCAACCCCTGGTGGCGGTGGAACGTCTGCGCCGTGCGCCGCCGGACCTGGTGCTGGCGGACATCCGGATGCCGGAACTCGATGGCCTGCAACTGCGCCGCCGCCTGGCCGAGGACCCGGCCACCGAGTTGGTGCCCTTCATCTTCATGACCGAGAGTCGGGACGAGGTCGTGCGCGAACAGGCCGATCTGCTCGGGATCGACGACTTCTTGCTGAAACCGGTGCGCAAGCGGCAGTTGATCGCCGCCGTCCAGCGCACCCTGTTTCGCAGCCGCAGCCTGCGCGCCCGGCTCGGGCATCGTATCGACGCGGCCATCACCGAGGCGCTCAAGCCCAAACTCCCCGCTGAACTGGGGTGTTGGCGGGCGGCGGTGCGCTCGGTGGCGGCGGAGGCCGGGGGCGGGGACTTCGTCTCCTTCACCCAGTGCCCCGACGGTGCCGCCCTGGTGCTGGTGGACGTGATGGGCCACGGGGTGGCGGCCAAGTTTTTCGCCCATGCCCATGCCGGCTATATCGGCGGCCTGCTGCACTCGCGCCCGGATGCGTGGGAGCCGGCGAGCCTGTGCCGCGCCATTTCGCAGCGTGTCTTCGATGACAAACTCAACCAATACAGCCTGCTGACCTGTGTGGCGGTGCGCCTTGCGCGCTCCGGCGGGGTGGAGATCGCGTGCGCCGGTCATCCGGCGCCGCTGCTGCTGGATGCGCTGGGCGCCCACCAACTCGATATCGGCGGGGCCCTGCCGGGGTTGCAGTCAGAGCCGGTTTACGACACTCTCTCGCTCAGGTTGAAGCCAGGGGAACGGCTCTTGCTGTTCACCGATGGGTTGTTCGAAGGGGCCTTCACGGCCCCGGGCCGCAACGCCCTGGAACTGGACCTGTTGGCGACGGCCAAACAGGGGCTCGCTGCGCCGCTTGCGGACTTGGCCGACGCCTTGATGGCGACCTTCTACGCGGCGGCCGGGGACACCCCCAGGGACGACGCGACCCTGATCATCCTCGAACCCAGTTCCCCGTGACCCGTCGGGGCCCACTTTCCGATTCGGCCCGCAAGACCCGTCGAAGCAAGCGATACCCATGTCCAGCAACAAGCCCAGAGTGTTGATTATCGAGGACAGTCCGGCCCTGGCCGAGGTCTATCGCAGTTACCTGCGCGGCGAACCCTATCAGGTCAAGCACGTCGGCGACGGCAAAAGCGGCATGGCGGAGCTGGAGAAGGACCCGCCCGAGGCCCTGCTCCTGGATCTGAAGCTCCCGGATATGGACGGCATGGAGATCCTAAAGCACATCCATGACCGCCAGATCCCCACCTCGGTGGTCATCATCACCGGCCATGCCTCGGTGGACGTGGCGATCGACGCCATGCGCTATGGTGCCTTCGACTTCATCGAGAAGCCCTTCAGCGCCAAGCGGGTCAAGGTCACGCTACGCAACGCGGTGGACCGGCAGAACTTGAATACCCTGGTCGAGCGCATCCGCGACGACTTCCAGCGCGACCACTATCACGGCTTCATCGGCTCCTCGCTCGCCCTGCAGGCGGTCTATCGCATCATCGACAGCGCCGCCCCCAGCAAGGCCACGGTCTTCATCACCGGGGAGAGCGGCAGCGGCAAGGAGGTGTGCGCCGAGGCCATCCACCGGCAGAGCACGCGCCGGGACAAGCCCTTCATCCCACTGAACTGCGGCGCCATCCCCCGGGACCTCATGGAGAGCGAGATCTTCGGCCATGTCCGCGGGGCCTTCACCGGCGCCAGCCGGGACCGGGAGGGGGCGGCCGAAATGGCGGACGGCGGGACCCTGTTCCTGGACGAGATCGGCGAGATGGACCTGGACCTCCAGACCAAGCTCCTGCGCTTCGTCCAGACCGGGACCTTTCAGCGGGTCGGCTCGACCCAACTGATCAAGGTCGACGTGCGCTTCATCTGCGCCACCAATCGCGACCCCGAACTGGAGGTGGCCGAGGGGCGCTTCCGCGAGGACCTCTTCTATCGTCTACACGTCATCCCGATCCACATCCCGTCGCTGCGTGAGCGGGTCGACGACATCCTGATGTTGGCCAATCACTTCCTGCGCAAGTTCGCGGCCGAGGAGCACAAGGCCTTCCGCGAGTTCGCCCCCGAGGTGGAGGCGGTCTTCATGGACTACGAGTGGCCAGGCAATATCCGTCAGTTGCAGAACGTGCTGCGCAACGTCGTGGTCCTTTACGACGCCGAGCAGGTCACGGTCGACATGCTGCCGCCGCCGCTCAACGGGATCGCCAAGCGCGGGGCGGCACCGCTCGCGACGCGCAAGCCGGCCCGGCCGGCCGAGATCGGCCCCCAGGGGATCAGGCCCCTGCACGTCGTCGAGAAGGAGGCGATCGAGCGCGCCATCGAATTCTGTGAGGGCAATATCCCGCGCGCCGCCGCGCTGCTGGAGGTCAGCCCGTCCACCATCTACCGCAAGCGCCAGGCGTGGCAGACGGAAGGGGCTTAGTAACCACGATCGTTGTCGTTGTCGTTGTCGTTGTCGTAATCGTTGTCGTAATCGGAGAAGCGACGCAATTTGGCGTGCGAGCGAATCCGGGACGCTACGATCACCTCGATTGCGACAACGACAACGACAACGACAACGACAACGACGCGACCAGCATTCCCTAATGAACTTGTTTACCTTTTTGTTAAACCGTTTCTTAAAGCACGTGCTTCGTTCAGACTGATGGTCAATCGCCTACTCTGGGCGCTGCTCGTCGCGCTGGCCGTTGCCGTACTGGTGGTCGTCGCGGTCAAGCTCAGGCCGCTGCTGACCCCGGAGCCGGTCCTGCTGGCGGTCCCCGATCCGGATTGCGACCTGCGCGCCGGCCCCTGCACCGGACGTTTCGCGGGGGGCGGAGAGGTCACGCTGGACCTTGAACCCCGCGGAATCCCGCCCGCCCGGCCGCTGGTCCTACGCGTCCTGATTCACGATCTGGTGGTCAGTGCGGTCGCGCTCGACCTGACCGGCACCGACATGGACATGGGCTACAATCGCCGCATTCTGGAGGCGGACGGCCCGGGGCGCTTCCGGGGCGAGGGGATGCTGCCGGTCTGTGTGCGAACGCGCATGACCTGGGAGGCGCGGGTGCTGTTGACCACGCCCACCGGGCTCCTGGCCGCGCCGTTTCGGTTCGCGACCTCGACGGCGAATACGTTAGTACGTTAGGGGACGGTTCACTAATAGGTTAAACGAGTCCATTAGGGGATGCTTGTCGCGTCGTTGTCGTTGTCGTTGTCGTAATCGAGGTTATCGTAGCG
>NZ_CAIKKU010000232.1 GCF_903828115.1 uncultured Thiodictyon sp.
CGACGTTGTTGTTTGAGTGCAGGTCGATTCCGCCGTAAAGTTTCATGGTCGACTCCTCCTGTCCGGTCTTCAGTTCGGGTTGATCCCTACCTAAACTGTAGGCCAACGGGCGGGGTCGGCTAGATGATCATCAGGTCTTGCAATCCAGCATTGTGACAACACAAGAAGCATGCCAAGGGCAAATACGCCGCGTCGCAAGATGCGTGGTCAGACGGGAATAGGGAACAGATCAAGCCGAGCTTTACTGAAATCGGAATCCGAACAGCCCGCCATCCTCCTTTGCGTCAGTAAGCACGACCGAGAGCGCGTGGTCATTGACGTTGAACCCTTCAGTGGTTTCCTTGAACGCGTCGTCCTCATTCATCGTCACGATGTATTGGAAGCCCAGTTCTTCCGCTGTCTCCGCTCCAACCTTGAGTGCGCTGACGATTTGCCGGCCATCTACGCCGTCGAAGAGGTGGCTGTCGTGTACCAGAAAGCCCGGTCCGGTGCCGCGCTCGGCGCACAAGCGCATCAGCATCATGTCGAAGCAAAAGATCTGCATGTTCTTGATGCCCTTGCTGCGCGAGCCTTGCATCGGAAACTCGAATTGGGGACCGTTGGAGGTTTCTTCGACATTCATGCTGCCCGCTGATTCGTAAAGGCGCTTGGAGGTTTCCTCAAAGGCGAGGATAGCCTCGGATAGGCGGTGCTTCTGTTCTGCGAAGTCGCGACGCAGGCGCAGCGTAAGCCGGCTGCGCTCGATGTCGAGTTCGTTCTTCGTGCCTTCAAGTTGCTCGGCGGCGGCGAAGCGCTGACGCAGTGATTCCACTTCGGCTTCTTTGCGGGCCGTTTCCGCTTGAAGCTTGGAAAACTGGTCAAGCGCGCCATGACTTTTGAGGAGGTTCATCAGTTCCGCACGTCGTTCGTCGATACGTTGCTTTTCCTTGTCCCTGCTGACAATTCGCAGCTTGGCGAATTCGAGTTCGTCGGCAAGATAGTCGCGGCGGTTGCGGATGACCGATTCGTGGAAGGAGCGCACATCGTCGTAGCGCTTGATAGCGAGCCCCGGCAATGAGACACCAGCCTCCGCGTAAATGCCCTCCAGTTCATCGATCGGGGGCGGGGCCTCTGAGCGCATCGCGGTTTCCAAGTCGCGAACCGTCCCGGCATCGATAACGCTAGCATTCGCAAGATCGTTGAACTGCGAGGTGAGTTGATCTGCCTCGGACTCGATCTCTGCGTATTGCGGGAGCACACGAAAACCGGCTAGGTGCCTCTGCATTTCCTTGAGACGGGCCTCGGCTACCGTAACCTGGGTACGGAGATCGGATGCTTTGCCGACGATGCTGCCAAAGGCACCGACGCCCGCTGCCTTCCTGACTTCGGCTAGCGTCTTCTCTCGCTCGCGGACCTTCTGCCATTCCCTGGCGATCGTCCAATCAAGACCAAGCAGGTAGAGCAGCGCCAATTGGTAGTCGCAGGCCTGTTGCATGGTGGCCTGTTTTTCCGGAGTAGTGAATGCCCCGCTGTGCTGGCGACGGACGAAATACGAGAACAAACTCCGAAAGGTTGGTATGCGCCCCTCGCGATCTGGAATCTCATGCAGGCCAAACATCTTTTCGCCGAGCAGTGCAGTCCATTCGGCGTTGGAAAGCCTGGCCTTACCGCTGAGAAAACCGGCCCCGTCCACTCTCAATTTTGATCTGTCCTTACCGGAACGCTCGGCGGTCACGGGTTCTCCACCGACATCCATGACGATACCGAAGGACTCATTGGCAAGGGCTGCGGAGCGGAAAAGGGAATCCGTTCCAGCATCCGCGCCGGTGAGGAAGTGGATGATTTCGATCAGACTGGTCTTGCCTGCGCGGTTACGGGTCTGCTTGTCCGTGGCGCCAGCCTCTTTTTGGGCAACGAGGACATTGAGGCCGCCATGAAATTCAAGTTCCTTGAAGCCCGGAAGGCTGCTGAAAACTCGACGGATCATGGCTTCTTGCGACTCAGCAGACCATCCTGAAGCTCGATCAGCCCCATGAGAAAGAGCAGGTCGAGGGTAAGGACGTATGCATCGTAACGTAGTGCGGGTTTCTTGCGGTCCTGCGCGGCGTTATCCGGACGCGAGATTTCTTCCCAGAGGGCAGATACCGTCTTGGGTTGCGTCAGTTGTGTGAGCAGCCGAGCCCCGACAGTGAGCAGGGCCCGATCTTGGGACAGGTGCTTTGTAGGTAGGATCATCGCCGAAAGTCCTTGGGTTCCTCAAAGATATCGCATCGTTCAAAATAGTAAGCAAGAACGGTCAACACTGCCATTTCATGCTCCGGAGTACCGCGCTGAACGCCACCGGCCCACGCTTGGAGTTCAGAGAAAATACGGTTCTGGTGCAGGGTAGAGCGCAGGCGAGCGTATTCTGCGCGGAAGGACACCGCCAAGCGCTCTCCCAACGTTTCGTCATGCCAAGCGTCGAAGAAATCGGAGACCAGTGGGGCCTTTGCCATGCCATTCTTGACGAGAATGCTCGTGCTTTCGGAGAGTGCGTTCGCCTCTATCTTCCCCGCCGGAACATCTTTTACGGTGACGGCGGAGGGGGCAGCCTTACCCGCCAGCGATTCGAGTACGATCTGTAGATCCTTGAAGCCTAGGTTCGTCTTGGTCTCGTCGGTAATTGCCGGGCCAAGCCATGTAGCGAGATCATCGGAAGATAGGCGGCGGAACACGAGGCGCAACTCCTCCAGCCCCCACGAGTCCAAGCTGATGCCTTCATTGTCGCACTGGAAGTCGAGGAGAAGCGCCTGAACGTGTGGGGGAAGTCCGTCCGTAGCATTGTGGACGAAGGACCATGTGTCAAAGTGTTTGCCCCAGTGAATCTTTGCGCCCTCGAAATCCTCCTTGATCTTCGCGATGGCTTTCGCCGCATCCATCTCATTTGGCGCATAAACCTGAAAGAGACGCCGTTCCGACTTGAGAAAGCCATCGTTCTTGCGGTCGCCGCTCCTTCCCCAAGGTCGGCAGGCCATGAAGTCCGCTTTGTATGCCAGGCTCATCAGACGCTCAAAGAACGTCTGGAACTCGTTTCCCTTCGCCCGGAGAAACGTGTTCTCAAACTTCTGGTCGTAATATGCATCTTGCAGGTTCATAGGTTACGCAGCTATCGGTCCTATGCTCAATGTATCCCAGAGGGCGAGAACTTAATACAAAAGCGGGGCCGGGCGTTAGTCACTCAGCAAACAGACAAAACCCTCTTGCGCAAAGTGGGCGTCGTCGGTCAGTACCTCGGTGAGTCCCTCCCGGCGCATCATCTCCATCGAGATGCAGTCGGTGAGGCTGTAGCCCTTGTCCGGGCGGGCGCGGTAGAGTCGCAGGCCGGTGAGGAAGCCGTCCCGGGTCTGGGGGAGGACGTGCAGGGTGCGGTCGGCGTGCATCCGCTCGACCATGCGCGCGGCGGCACGGCGCTGGAAGTCCCCGCGTTCGGCAAAGTAGTTGAGGAACTCGATCAGTACCTCATCGGTGGTGATGATCTGCGCCGGCTGGAGCATCTTGCTGAGGGCGATTGCGCGGGCGTGCGCCTGATCGCGCGGGTTGAGCACCGCGATCCAATAGAAGGTGTCGGCGAAGAGACGGCGCATCAGGGGTGCTTCGGGGCGCCGTAGAGATAGTGGTCGTGCTGGGACGCGCCATCGGTCGGGAGGGCCTGGAGTTGGTCCTCCGGGATGTCACGCATCAGTTGCGCGGCGTACTCCCAGATGGGCATGTCCGTGTCCGCCTCGGGCTGCGCCTCGTCGGTCGTTTCCACCAACAGGGAAACCTCCTGGTGCTCGGCGATCTCAACCGGCTCCAGCGGGCGGAAGACGCCATCCTCGTAGATCGCTTTCAGGTGTCGGGTCATGGGGAACCTCCGGGCGCACGGTGCGGTGCGGCTGATTATAGGCCCGATCCGGGTGCGGATCTCGGTCAAGCTGGTCTCGGAAATCGGCGTCGGCACCGTCGCCGCGGGCGTCTCCAAGGCCCATGCCGACCATGTGACCATCGCCGGCTATGACGGCGGCACCGGCGCGAGCCCGCTCACCTCCATCAAGCACGCCGGCTCCCCCTGGGAGATCGGCCTGGCCGAGACCCATCAGACCCTCGTGCTCAACAACCTGCGCGGGCGCATCGCGGTGCAGGTCGATGGCGGTCTGCGCACCGGGCGCGATGTCGTCATCGGCGCCCTGCTGGGGGCCGACGAATTCGGCTTCGCCACCGCGCCGCTGATCGTCTCGGGCTGCATCATGATGCGCAAGTGTCA
>NZ_CAIKKU010000233.1 GCF_903828115.1 uncultured Thiodictyon sp.
GCCGTTTTGCTTTTGTGTTTTCTAAAGAATCAACCTGCGCACAACGCGAATGACGTGCCGGTGTCAGGCAGAGTACCAGGGTTCAGCCGTGGCTGTCTTCCCAGGCCCATCCCACCCCGCGCCTAAGAACTGAGACGAGAGGTCGAGGCTTCAGTCGGCTGCGGCCCACCCGCACCAATACCGAACTTTGGTAAGCGTCCGGGCAACTACAGGATTGACCCTTGCCGTTTCAGGTCGTCTAATTTCAAATTGTGAGGCAGCAGCGCGGCGATGGCCTCCGGGGTCTTGGCCGTTGGCAGGTGCTCGAAGAGGTGGTTGAGGTACACCCAGGGCTCCAGGCCGTTGGCCTTGGCCGTTTCCACCAGGCTGTAGAGGGTGGCGCTGGCCTCAGCACCCTTGGGGCTGCCGGAGAAGAGCCAGTTTTTCCGATTATGCCGAGCTCGGCATAATCGGAATTATGTGCAGCTCCGGATTATGCGCAGTTGCCGGTTCGGTGACTGCCGCGGTACGTTGATACAGCGAGTGTTTCCGTCTGCGGCAGTCGCCCCGGCTGCGCATAAGACTGTGGGTACCCCTAGATCTCCCGATGACGGAGACCGCAAGAGCGTCCGCGCCGCGCTGAACCGACTGCTGGTGATGGGCGGCGAAACGCGCCTGCGCCCACGAAGTCCACCGTCCAGTCCGAGCATTGAGGCCATGGTGGCGCGCTTCGATACGTACCTCCGCGACGTGTGCGGCTTGGCCGACGCGACGCGCTGGTACCGCCGCCGTTACGTGCGTGCCTTCTTGGCCGGTCAGTTTGGGGATGGACCGGTCACGGTCGGCCGGATCGCTCCAGACGCCCTGATCCGGTTCGTGACCGAGCAAGCGCACATCCAGCGACCCGGCAGCGTCGGCGTCCTGGCCTATTCGTTGCGCAGCTTTCTGCGCTTTCTTCAGTTTGAAGGGGAACTGTCGGCCGACCTGACCGGCGCGGTACCGACACCGCCACACTGGTCGCTCGCCCCACTACCGCCCAGCCTGAGCGCGGCGGAACTCGCACGCCTCTGGGGCGCCTTCGATCGCGCGACCGCGCTCGGGCGCCGCGACTATACCATGGCCCGCTGTCTGGCCGATCTGGGCCTGCGGTGCCAGGAGGTGGCCGCGTTACGGCTCGACGACATCGATTGGCGAACGGGAGTCCTGCATCTGCGGCCCGGCAAGAGCCGCCAAGCCGCGCAGTTGCCGCTCCCCGCGCCGACCGGGGCGGCCCTGGCCGATTATCTGCGCCACGGGCGACCCACGACGCCGAGTCGGGCGCTTTTCGTCCAGCACCGCGCACCGGTGGGCGAGGTCGCCGCCAAGACCACGGTGCGCGGCGCGATCCGCCGGGCCTTCGCGCGCGCGGGCCTGCCGTGGTCTGGGACCCACATACTGCGCCACACCGCCGCCGCGCGCATGGTCCAGGGCGGCAGTTCACTGAAGCTCGTGGCCGACGTGCTGCGCCATCGCAGCATCGACACGACCGCGATCTACGCCAAGGTGGATCTGCCCAATCTGTCGCGCGTGGCCCTGCCCTGGCCGGGGAGGTCGTTATGAGCCACTGGTCGACCATGCAGGAACGGGTGACGGCCTATCTGACAGCGCGCCGTCGGTTGGGGTATGCCCTGCGCATCGAAGGTGAGCAGTTGCAGCGCTTTACCCAGTTCGCCGATGCCCGCGGGCACAGCGGCCCCATCACGGCACAGTTGGCCCTGGAGTGGGCCTGTGCCTCCGCGCGGAGCGGCCCGATTGGCCGGGCGCGCCGGTTGGAGGTGGTCCGTCCCTTCGCCAAGTTCTGTGCGGCGTTCGAGGCAGAGACCCAGATCCCACCGGCCGGTGCGCTTGGGCCGGCCCATCGCCGGCTGACGCCCCACATCTACACCGATGAGGAAATCGATCAACTGCTGGCGGGGGCCGGCGCACTGACTCCAGCCCGGGGGCTGCGACCAGCCAGCATGCAGTGTCTGCTGGGGCTCCTGGCGGCCACCGGCCTGCGCGTCTCGGAGGCACTGCACCTGCAGCGTGCGGACGTGGATCTGGCGCGCGGCCTGCTGTGCGTGCGCCAGACCAAGTTCTGCAAGTCCCGGTATGTGCCCTTGCACCTCACCGCCAGCGCCGCGCTGAGCGAGTATGCGCAGTTGCGCGAGCAGCGCTTGCCGCTGAGTCGCGAACCAGCCTTCTTTCTGCGCGACGACGGTCGTCCCCTGGGCTACGCGCAAGCACTCTATGCCTTCCATTGCATCCGCACCCAACTCGGATGGGACCGCGCGCCCGAAGGCCGACCCCGGCTCTATGACCTGCGCCATACCTTCGCCTGTCGCCGACTGCTCGCCTGGTACCAGGAAGGCATCGATCTGGCCTGCGCAGTCCCGCTGTTGTCGACCTATCTGGGGCACGTCAAGGTCACCGACACCTATTGGTACCTCACCGCCATTCCGGCGCTGATGAGCATCGCCGGGGAGCGCTTTGAGCGACTGGCGCAGTCTGGCGGCGCGGAGGCGACACCATGAACGCCCCGCCGTGTCCAACCGATCTGGCCCGCCTGCTCCAGGCGTTCTTCTGTCAGCACCTCATGCAGCAGCGCGGCGCGAGCCGCCAGACGATCAATGGGTATCGGGATACCTTTCGACTCTTGCTGCGGTTTGCCGAAACCTCTTGCGGCAAGTCCATCGGCGAGTTGGCCCTGGCGGATCTGGACGCCGCGCTGGTGCTGGCGTTTCTCGAGGATCTGGAGACCCGTCGGCATAACACGGTGCGCACCCGCAATGCCCGGCTCGCCGCTATCCGCGCCTTCGTGCACTATGCCGGTCTGCAAGAGCCCGCGGCGCTGCCGGTGATACAACGGGTCTTGGCGATCCCGGCCAAACGCTTCGACCGGCCCGTGGTCGGCTTTCTGTCCCGCGCAGAGATCGAGGCGATCTTACAGGCGCCGGATGCGCGCACCTGGAGCGGCGAGCGTGACCGTGCCTTGCTGACGGCGATGTACAACACCGGCGCCCGCGTGTCGGAGCTGGTCGCGGCGCGGCGCGTGGACTTGGAAAGCGAACACTGCCAGGCCCTGCATCTGCATGGCAAGGGCCGCAAGGAGCGGGTCGTGCCGCTGTGGGCGCGGACGACGAAACTGCTGCGCGACTGGTTGGCGCGGATCGGAGCGGAGCCTCAGCAGCCCTTGTTTCCGAACCGCCAGGGGCAACCGATGACTCGCTCCGGGGTCGCTTCGCGCCTGGCGCGCAGCGTGCGGGCCGCCAGTTCCTGCTGTCCCTCGCTCAAGGATAAGCGGGTATCGCCGCACTCGGTGCGGCACACCACCGCGATGCATCTGCTCCAGGCCGGGGTGGACCTGACCGTGATCGCCCTGTGGCTGGGGCACGAAAGCGTGGAGACGACCCACCAGTATATGGAAGCGGACTTGCGAATGAAGGAGCAGGCGCTGGCGACCCTTCAGGCACCGCCCGTCGGCCCGCCGCGCTTTGTGGCGTCGCCGACGTTGCTGGCCTTCTTGGACGGCCTCTGATTATGCGCAGGCGGCGCTGACGCCGCCGCCTGACCAGGGTCTGAAACCCAAGCTGCTCCGCCAGTTGCCTTCCCGGAAACCAGAGGTGCTGGCGGAACTGCGCATAATCCGGAGCTGCACATAATTGAGACCGGTGACGAAGGGCCGGATGCAGTTCTCCGCGGTGTTGTTGTCGATCTCAAGGCGGCCGTCATCCAGGAAGGTCGTCAGCGTCGGCCATTGCCCGAGGGCATAGCCGATCGCGCGCCCAAGCAAGCCCTTCGGCAGGACCCGCGGGGCGGTGGTGTCGAGCCACTGCTTGATCGTGTCGAGGATCGGGCGACTGCGC
>NZ_CAIKKU010000234.1 GCF_903828115.1 uncultured Thiodictyon sp.
CTGAATCCAGCGCTTTTCCGTGGTGCTGGTGATATACATGTACTCGGAGCCGACCGGCCCGCAGTAGATGCGCTGCACCAGGGCGATGATCTCGCGCAGCTTCATGCGGTCCGGGGCGCAGAGGGAGCCGGTGTAGAAGACCAGACCCAGGTCCTCGCCGCCCAGGTGGTGATAGTCTGGGTCCAGGTCCTGGATGCGGGGCTTCTCGCGCAGCTCAATCGGGTCGGTGTCGGCCACCTGGTGGCCGCGCGAACGGTAGGCGTTGATCAGGCGCAGGACCGCCGCCTGCTTCTCGGCCGCCGCCGGCTCCAGGTGCGTGGTGGTCGGCCGGTGCGCCCGTGCGCGGCTCTCTTGGGCGAGGCGTACGAAGTTCTCGCGCACCGGGCCGTGGGCGATTTCGGGGGTTGTGCCTGGAGTGATGGGCGTCAGGGGGCTTTACGGGTCCCTTTTCGGGCAAATCCTTGAAAAGCCGGGTGGGGGTGGGTTTCAGTTCCCACCCCATGCCTCTGTGCGTGCGAAGGACGTGACTTGCGTAAATGTTTTCGGTAGTGTGTGCGTTTATGTTTGGCGAAACCGTTAGACGAGACATTCGACGGAGGCATGATGACAGGCGAGGCAAATGTACCGCGCAAGTTTGCGGCAAAGCTCCTGGCTAATGAGGTTGAATCTCTAAAGCTTACTTGCGCTCTACTTGTCAAGATGACGCGTGCCTACAAGAGTTCGACTCAGCCGGATGGCGCGACGCAAACCGACATAGCATCCAACTCGGGACTGCACCGACCACAGGTTAGTCTATTGGAAAATGGGAAGTTTATTCCGGATGACGAACGCCTCAGTGCAGCGCTCACGGCTTGCGGTTTTGACCTGAACAAAAAAGGGGCCACCGCGTTCTACGCACTGCTTCGTTTCATTCGTGACAAAGAGAGTGATCTACAGCAACTCGAAAAGGAACTGCCTGATTGAGAGGTTCGCCACGAAGTTAGGATAGATCGAGAGTGAAGATGCCTTTAAGCCCTACAAATCCTGGGCGAGCCGCAGGCCCGTTTGGAAGCCGCCGCGGCCGGGTTCGACGCCGTGGCGAAGCGATACGCGTGGCCCGCCCGGGTAATCGCTCCAAAAGCCGCCCCGCTGCACCCTCCGAGCAGAAAGGCAAGCTTCCTCGCGCCACTCCGAACTGTCGGATGGCGCACCAATGAAGCTGTCATGGTAGCAGTCCTGTACCCACTCCCAGACATTACCCTTAGATAGCTTGGCGCATTCGGAACAATAGTCGGTCTGGGCACCGCCACGCGCGGCATATTCCCACTCGGCCTCGGTCGGCAGGCGGTAGGGTTTGCCGGGGGCTTTGGCATTCAGACGCTTAAGAAACTCCTGCGCGTCATTCCAGGAGACCGAGTCCACCGGCCCGTCCTCGGCGATATGGAGGGAGGGGTTTACGCCCATGATTTTCTGCCATTGCGCCTGGGTCACATTGAATTTGCCGATCCGGAAGGAGTGAACAGTGACTTTATGCACCGGCTGTTCGTGGCCCTCACACTGGCCATCCCCAGGGCTGCAACCCATCAGGAAGACTCCGCCAGGCAGTTTGATCATCGGCAAGAAAACGTCGAGCGAAGCGAGCAGGGCTTGGCGCTTCTTCTCCGCGCGGCGCTCTAGCTCCGCCTGCTTTTCCATCTCGGCCATACGCGCCTGCCCAGCTAGGCGCTCCCGCTGCGCCTGTCGTTCCACCGCTGCTTGATGGGCCAGTTGCGTTTGACGTTCCAGTTCCGCTTGTCTTGCCATCTCAGCCATACGCGCTTGTTCAGCTAGACGCTCCCGCTCCGCCCGACGCTCAGCCTCGGCTAATTCTCTCGCCATCAGGTCTACTATTGCCAACCTGAGCGATTCTCGCGTTTCTGCGGTCACGAAGCCGCTCGCCTCCAGATTCCGGGCCTTCTGGAACGCCGCCAGCGCGTCGCGCGCCCGCTCCCCGAATAAGTCCGGCCCCTGACCGATGCCGAGCCAGCTAAGGAAATTTTGGACTCCGAACCATCGGCCGCCGGGTGGTGGACCAAGATCAAACCCGAGACGATCAAGCTGACCGCTAATCTTGCGGCGGTCTTCGGCAGTGAGGCCAAGCGCGGCCTCCTTGCGCTCCGGAGTCTCGGCAGGCACATCCTGAGGTTTTTGGGGCTTCTGGGTATGACCAGTCGGCCCGATCTCAGGTTCCGCACCCGGCTCCGGCGGCCTGCCCGCCACGGGCGCGGCGAGGACCACTCGAAAACCTGTGTCGGCGGTCTTGACGTCCCCGGCAACGTCATAGGGCTGGACCTCGACCCGCGCATCCGCCCGCAGTTCATCGTCCGCGCTGTGGATGCCCCCGCCCATCAGGACATCGCCCCCGACCTGACCCGGGAACTGCGGGGAGCTATAGGGTTCATTCATGACCTCCCAGGCATTTCCATACAGGTCATGCAGCCCTTGGGGGTTGGGCAGACGCCGACCGATGGGGGCGATCTCGCCATCGGCGTTGCGGCTGTACCAGGCGTGGCGCTCCAGTCCCTCCGGCATGGGATAGCGGGCCTGCGCAAAGACCTCGTCCGTGACTGCTGCACCGCCCCTGGCCACATACTCCCATTCCCTCTCCAAGGGCAGGCGCACAAAGGCGGGCTTACCGGCGACCCGCGGTAAACAGGGTTTTGCATCCCCCTCGCAGTTGGGCAGCCGGGCGGCATTGGTGTGCAGCCAGCGCGAGAGGTCCGCGGCGAAGTTGGTCGCATCGTTGCGGCTCACGCTGACCTGCGCAAGCACTCGCGGGTCAGTCGTACCGGAGGTGGGGGCAGTGGCAGGAGGGCAAGTTTGGCCGGTTCCCTGGGCCTTGACCGCCTGATACTGGAGGGCGCTGACCTCGTACTTGCCGATCAGTAGGTGCCGCTGCGCGTCCCCCGCCGCTCCCGCAAACGGACCGATCAATCGGGTCCGTCGGCTGTCGTCGGGGGTCGCCACCGGACGGAAGGCCAGGGCGCCGCCGCAGGGCAAGGGCAGGATCAGGTCGTCGGCCAGAGGTTGCGGGTTATAGAGCGCCTCAGGCCAGACGTTGGACAGTGCCGCGTGGGATGGGGCGGGAATGACAAAAGCCAGCGGAAAGATAACCGCCAGCAGGTTTAAGCGGCCTATTATCGTAATAGCGGCTGGATGGGAAAAGGATGCACCAGAACAAATCTCCCGACGCTCCATCGCTCAGCCCTCTCAACCCGCCCCCCCGAACACTTCCTCCAGGCTCCCGCACTCCAACACCCGATCCGCCCAAGCCTCAAGCTCGGCCTCCCCGGCTTGCTCCAGGCGCTTATCGACCCATGAAGGCAGAAGGCCAAAGCGTCGGGCTAGCAGGCGATGCAATAGCTCGGCTTTGCCTTGATGCTTCCCCTGTTTCATTCCTTCCTTTACACCTTCGTCCTTCCACTCATCGGTCCAGGTTTTCACGCGCTCGGCTAGCATGTCGTTGATCTCCTGCAATTCGTTGAGGTTCGGGATCTCGATCCCGGGCAACCGGGCCGGGAGCAGCACGCGCTTGAGCCAGACGACGAAGGCGCGGCGCAAGCCGGCGTTCTCCGGTCCGGCCAGCCATTCGATCAGACAACCGACGACCCGTTGGATGTTCTCGGGGGCGCGGGCGTTCTCCAGCCGGAACAACGCGGCGGCGGCATTGGGCAGACCCTCCAGGTCGGCCTCGCGGTAGCGACGCTCTTCCAGCAGAAGATAGCGGATCTGGGGCTGCCAGCGTACCAGTTCCTTCGGCAGGCTGGGGTCGATCATGTCCGCGAGGTCGGTCTTGGCGGTCCAAGGGTCCGAGCCGTTGTAGATGACCACGGGCAACACGGGCGGCAGCGGATCGCCGGGGCCGATCTCGCCGGACTTGAGCAGGTCCTCGTAGAGCAGACCGACGTAGGTCAGGAGCCGCACGGCCATGGCGCGGTCGACCGTGGACTGAAACTCCAGGATCAGGTACAGGTAGAGCCAGCACTCGCGTCCGTCCTGGACGATCCGCAGGCGCCAGATCACGTCGTCTTCGCGCTCGCGCAGGTCCTGGGTGATGCCGCTCTCGCGCACCCGCTGCAAGGTGTCCAGGTCCAACCCTGCGGCCCAGTCCTCGTGCACGAAGGCGCGGATCAGGTCGGCGACCATCTTGCGATGGGAGAACAGAAGCTTGTAGGAGGAATCGTGCTGGGCCATCGTAGGCTGTCCCTGGGGGGTTCAGAGGAGAAGGATACCCAATCGGTGGGGTCGGCGCAGCATTGAGGTGCAAGGTTCCGGGTACGGGCTGGGTGTCCGCGGGTGCGTCGATTCTGGAAGCCTCACACGCGTCTGCGCCGCGCACGGACGGCGGCAACCTCAGCGGCGATCTCGTCTTCGGTGAGGTGTGGTACCCTGGCGTCTCGCAGTTGCCGCATCGCGTCGAGTAGCTTGGTTCCGGCCTCGCGACGGATTGCGTCCTCGATCAGCCGCTCGATCCCGCGCTCGGTCGGTAGTCCGGCCTCCCGCGCCTCGCGGGCAACTTGATCCAAGAGGGTGATCTTCAGATCGACTGTCTGCATGGGATGGCCATTCGGGTGGGGTTGGCGATGGTCGATTGTAACCCTGCCAGTCCAGGCTCGTAATCGATACCCCTGCGCCGTGCCAGGACCCGCCAAGGCTGAAGTCTTGGACTCCAGCAAGGCTCCGCGGGCCTTGATCGTCCGGTCATTGGCGCATGTGGCGCGAGGCGCCTGACACATGCGTAACACCGCGCAGCGGTGTTACGAAAAGAGAAGCCAGCAGGCTGTCGGATTTCTTCGCGACCCTGCAGGCGAAGGTCGTGGCCCTGCCGCCGCGACCCCGGCGCCAGCGACCGCGTCGACCCACGCCCTCAACTCTCATGCCGGCGGCGTCACGGAGGTGGCCAGAGTTATAGAGGACTTATTTGACATGCTAGCGCATCGGACGGCAGGCGCCAATTATCCTTTGCTTTTCATATCGGTGCAGAAACATCTCACATGTGGATGTCGCTTTCTCAAATGAGTGATCGAATATGATCAAGGCCGTCACGAGTTAGCTGCAACGCGCGTCCTCAGTAAGTCGACCAATTGCCGAAAGTCGGCAGGCTGTTGAGCGATAGGAAGCTCCAGCAACCCTTTGGCAATTTCCTTATTCTGCACTTTCCCTTGAAGCGTCGATTTATCGGCAGCGATCACCTGGAAGCAGGTCCCCGCGATACAACGAAATACCTCCTTTCCGGACATACGCTCCAACCAGCTACCAACGCCGTATTGCAGAGGGATGGCTCCGCCGCTGAGTTCATCGACAAATGTCGCATAAAGGACCGCGACAGCGTTCTTGGAAAGTGTGGCGGCGACCGCCGTCGCCTTGTCGAACAGCGCGGCAAGTTCCTCAAGTCGCTTTTCACCATCCGACCGCGTGCGAAAGTCGTCGGGGTTAGCGAAATGGCTGGCAAAGGATGTCCGCACCGACCGGTGTAACGCCAGCAAGGTCAGATTGGCTCCATCGAGAAATAGACGGCGGTTGCATTCATCCAAAATGCGCTGCCGAAGCACCGGCTCCGGGACCTTGAGGAATCTGGACCCCATGAGATAGTCGGGATCGATGAAATAGTTCTCAAGTTCGCGTTTGCGCCAGATGATGACATTATGTGTCTCGGGATTGGGAAAGTCCGACCATGAACGCTCGACTGCGGCTTGGTCCTGATCGTCGCGATCGATCAGGAAATAGTATGACGGGTGATGGCGAATCAGGGCCTGCGCAGCACTGCGGACATTTTCGCAGCCGCCCATCGGCCGCACGTCGATTTGCGTCAGCCCATTGATCCGCAGTAACTCTTTTATAATGACCGGATCGATCTCTTCGTCTGAACTGCCTTCCACAAAAACCGAATGGCCGGCGCTTTGAAGAACCCTGGTAGCGTCGCCTCCACTCTGAATCTTCATCGCGCCGACCCAATGTCATCGGGAACGAGCAACGCGCGACGGCTCTCATCGACAGAGCGGAATATTTCTTCGGAGTGTGTCGCGAGGATGTACTGATTACGCGGCGCGAGCTTCCGCAATTGCTCCACGAAATCCCCGTGCCACTCGGCGTTCAGATGCAGTTCGGGTTCGTCGATCAGCACGATCCCGGGCTGCTCGGCAGTATTTCGCCAAATCAGGAAAAGGGTCGCGATTATTTCCTTTTGACCCGAACTCAACCCATTGAAAGAAAAGGAGTGCGGAGAATTGTTGAGCTTGATACGCAGATCGGCGCGATTGCCGGGCAGCGACCCGAGCTGCTCGATGCGTCCGCCGCAATAGCGATCGATGAGTCCGTTCACGGTATCGAGCACATCGGCAGACTCACGGTTATCCAGCCCTTCAAAAAGCGACGCCTTGCCCATCAAAGAGCGCAAGATCTCCAGCTTAAAGGCGCTGACGGCACTCATGACGCTGCGTCGTGCGATACTGCCACTATAGATACGGCCAGCAAAGCTAGATCGCGGGTCCGCGTCATAATCAGCAGCGATCATGCCCAATTCCGGATTCGCCTCTTGGACCTTGCGATAGCTGTTGA
This sequence comes from uncultured Thiodictyon sp., assembly GCF_903828115.1. Taxonomy (GTDB): domain Bacteria; phylum Pseudomonadota; class Gammaproteobacteria; order Chromatiales; family Chromatiaceae; genus Thiodictyon. The sequence continues at coordinate 6,577 of NZ_CAIKKU010000234.1, forward strand.
AATGCAGCAGCGGCGGCATGACTAAGGGCTCGCTCCAAAGCGCCAAGATACTGTTTAGCGCTTGATCGACGCCACCCAACCAGGATTGCCTTGAGTCATCGGGACGTCGGAACATGTCAAAAATAGATGAGTCCCCGGCAATTTGCGGCCCATCAAATCCTTTCCGGGAGATTTTCAGGGTCACTTTGCAGCGTTTACTGTCCTGTTCAAAATCTCCCACGATGACTGCCTTTTCGCAACCGGCAGTGACCAGCAAACTCAGAATCTCGGCGATCGGTCCGCTGTCCGATTCGCGCATCCGCGTCGGTTTTCCGGTCGCGCCAGCCAGCGTCAAGAGCGAGCAACACTCAAGTACCGAAGTCTTGCCGCCACCGTTCTTGCTGCCCAGGACCATGATGTCCAGGTCGCCGGCCATGAGGGGCGGCGGGAAATCGATTTCCAAGCGGTCGAGCTTCTTATAGTTCTCGATGCTTAAGCGACTAAGTCTGATTCCAGTCGCTGGCGGTGAGGTCTTTTTTGCCATTTATATTAGCTGCTTGGGAGTAAAACGCTTGCGCGCATCCGTGCGCCCTGGCAGCGGGTCCTATCCGCCTAGACCCGCAGCAACAACCGCGCCGGCTCCTCCAGCGACTCCTTGATGGTCACCAGAAACTGCACCGCATCGCGCCCATCGATGATCCGGTGATCATAGGTCAAGGCCAGATACATCATCGGCGCGATAACGACCTGCCCCTTCTCGGCAATCGGGCGCTCCTGGGTCTTGTGCATCCCCAGGATCGCGCTCTGGGGCGGGTTGAGGATGGGGGTGGAAAGGAGCGAACCGAAGATGCCGCCATTGGTGATGGAGAAGGTGCCGCCGGTCAGGTCCTCGAAGCTCAATGACCCGTCCTTGGCCTTGCGCCCGAAGTCGGTGATGCCCTGCTCGATGTCGGCCATGCTGAGCTGGTCGCAGTTGCGCAGGATCGGCACCACCAGGCCGCGCGGGGAGGACACGGCGATGCCGATGTCGTAATAGCCGTGGTAGAGGATGTCGTTGCCGTCGACCGAGGCGTTGAGGACCGGGAAGCGCTGCAGGGCCTCGACCGCGGCCTTGACGAAGAAGGACATGAAGCCCAACCGCACCCCGTGGGCCTTCTCGAACTGGTCCTTGTAGCGGTTGCGCAGTTCGATGACCGAGGTCAGGTTCACCTCGTTGAAGGTGGTGAGCATGGCGGCGTTGGCTTGCGCCTGGAGCAGCCGCTCGGCCACCCGCGCGCGCAGCCGGGTCATGGGGACGCGCTGCTCGGGGCGGCCGGCCTCGCCGCTCAGGCCCGGGGCGCTGAGCACCGGGGTCGGGACCGTGTCGGGGTCGCGCTCCGGCACGGCCTTGTCACGGTCGTCCAGGAAGGCCACGACGTCCGCCTTCTGCACCCGACCGTCCCGGCCGCTGCCGGCGATCTGGGCCGGGTCCAGGTTCATCTCCTTGACCAGGCGGCGGGCGGCGGGGGCGAGCACGTCGTCGGCCTTGGGGGCGGCGTCGACCCCGGGGCCGCTGCCCGCCGGCGTCGGCGCGGCGGGCGCGGTCGCAGTCGCGGCGGCGACCGCGGCAGGATCGGTGTCGATGACGGCCAGCACGGTGGCGGCGGTGACCAGGGTGCCGACCGGGGCCGCGATGGGGCCGAGCACGCCGTCGGCCGGGGCCGGGACCTCCAGCACCACCTTGTCGGTCTCCAGGTCGACTAAGTTCTCGTTTTTCTTCACCGCCTGCCCCGGCTCCTTGTGCCAGGCCAGGACGGTGGCGTCGGCGACGGACTCGGGGAGGGCGGGGACTCTGACTTCACTACTCATTTGGTGGGGGATCCTGCGCTTCAAGCTCGGGTTGGAAGGCCGGCCAAGGCCTCGTCGATCAGGCGGTCGAACTGCTGTTCATGGGCGGCGTGGTGGCCCACGGCGGGCGCGGCGGAGGCGGGCCGACCCACATACCGGGGCCAGCGCCCCTCCGGCAGCAGTTCATGGAGACGGTGTTTGAGCTGGTCCCAGGCGCCCTGGTTCTTGGCCTCCTCCTGGCACCAGACGGTTTCGGCGGCGACCGGATAGGCGGCCAGGGCGGCGGTGAACTGCTCCTTGGGGAAGGGATAGAGTTGCTCGATGCGGATCAGGGCGCAGTGGGTCAGGCCGCGCGCGCGCCGCGCCTCCAACAGGTCATAGTAGACCTTGCCGGCGCAGAAAATCACCCGCGTCACCCCGGCCGGGTCGATGGCCTCGGTCTCCGGGATCAGGGTCTGGAACCGGCCGGTGGTGAGGTCGGCCAGGCCGCAAACCGCGAGGCGATGCCGCAGCAGGCTCTTGGGTGTCATGACGATCAACGGCTTGCGGTAGTCGCGGACCATCTGGCGGCGCAGCAGGTGGAACATCTGGGCCGGGGTGGTGGGGACGCAGACCTGGATGTTGTGTTCCGCACAGAGCTGGAGATAGCGCTCCAGCCGGGCGGATGAATGCTCCGCCCCTTGCCCCTCCAGGCCGTGGGGCAGCAGCATGGTCAGGCCGCAGGCGAGCCCCCACTTGGTCCCGGCGGAGGTGATGAACTGGTCGATGACCACCTGGGCGCCGTTGGCGAAATCGCCGAACTGGGCCTCCCACAGGGTGAGCCCGTGGGGCTCGGCGGTGGCGAAGCCGTACTCGAACCCCAGCACCGCCTCCTCGGAGAGGATGGAATCGATGGCGATGAAGGCGCCCTGGTGGGGTCCGATGTGCTGGAGCGGGGTATAGGACTCGCCGCTCACCTGATCGTGGACCTTGGCGTGGCGATGCACGAAGGTCCCGCGCCCGCAGTCCTGGCCGGACAGGCGCACCGGCGTCCCGGCGTCGAGCAGGGTGGCGTAGGCCAGGTTCTCGGCCATGCCCCAGTTGAGCCGTTGCTCCCCCGCGGCCATCTTGGCGCGCTCCTCCCACAGCTTCGCCACCCGCGGGTGCAGCTCGAAGCCCGGCGGCACGCGCAGCATCACCTGCGCCAGGGCCTGGAGCTTGGGCAGCGGCACCCCGGTGTCGATGGCCTGGTCCCAGTCCTCGCTCTGGCAGTCGGACCAGTTGACCCGATAGGCGTTGTCGAGGCCGCACAGCACCGGCCGGGCCACCACCACGCCCTGCTCGATGGAGCGGCGATAGTCCTCCACCAGGGCCGCGGACTCCTCCCGGGACATGACGGCGGCGGCGGCGAGACGCTCGGCATAGAGTGCCCGGGCGGTGGGGCGGGCGGCGATCTTGCGGTACATCATGGGCTGGGTCACGGCCGGCTCGTCGGCCTCGTTGTGACCCAGGCGGCGGTAGCAGAGCAGGTCGATGACGATGTCCTTGTGGAACTCGTTGCGGTAGTCGAGCGCCATGCGGGTGACGAAGATCACCGCCTCCGGGTCGTCGCCGCTCACATGGAAGACCGGGGCCTGCACCAGCTTGGCGATATCCGTGCAGTAGGGGCTGGAGCGGGCGTCCAGCGGGTGGCTGGTGGTGAAGCCGATCTGGTTGTTGATGATGATGTGCACGGTCCCGCCGGTGGAGTAGCTGCGGGTCTGGGACAGTTGCAGGGTCTCCATCACCACGCCCTGGCCGGCGAAGGCGGCGTCGCCGTGGATCAGCACCGGCAGGACCTGGTCGCCGGTCTGGTCATGGCGGCGGCGTTGGCGGGCGCGCACCGAGCCCTCGATCACCGGGTTGATGATCTCCAGGTGCGAGGGGTTGAAGCCGAGCGCCAGGTGCACGGCCCCGCCGGGGGTGTCCACGTCGGTGGAGAAGCCCAGGTGATATTTCACGTCGCCCGCCATCTTGTGCGCGTCCATCGGCATCCGCCCCTCGAACTCGTCGAACATCGCCTGGGGCGGCTTGCCGAAGATGTTGGTCAGCACATTGAGCCGGCCGCGGTGGGCCATGCCGATCACGACCTCCTTCTGGCCCTTGCGCCCGGCGCGCTGGATCAGCTCGTCCAAGAGCGGGATCAGGGCCTCCCCGCCTTCGAGCGAGAAGCGCTTCTGGCCGACATAGCGCTGGTGCAGGTATTTCTCGATGCCCTCGGCGGCGGTCAGCAGGAAGAGGATCCAGCGCCGGTCGGCGGTTTCCAGTTCCGGGGTCGCCCGGTAGGTCTCCAGGCGCTTCTGAATCCAGCGCTTTTCCGTGGTGCTGGTGATATACATGTACTCGGAGCCGACCGGCCCGCAGTAGATGCGCTGCACCAGGGCGATGATCTCGCGCAGCTTCATGCGGTCCGGGGCGCACAGTGAGCCGGTGTAGAAGACCAGATCCAGGTCCTCGCCGCCCAGGTGGTGATACTCTGGGTCCAGGTCCTGGATGCGGGGCTTCTCACGGAGCTCAATCGGGTCCGTGTCGGCCACCTGGTGGCCGCGGGAGCGGTAGGCGTTGATCAGGCGCAGGACCGCCGCCTGCTTCTCGGCCGCCGCCGGTTCCAGGTGGCCGGTGGTACGCTGGTGCGCCCGCACGCGGCTCTCCTGGGCGAGGCGTACGAAGTTCTCGCGCACCGGGCCGTGGGCGATCTCGGCCGGGATCGGGGTCGGGCGGGCGCCTGGCCGGGCGGCACCCGCGAAGGACTGCGCCTCGTTGGCCGCCGCCTGGCGCATGGCGTCGAAGCGGACCCGCCAGGCGCGGTCGACCGCCTAGGGGTCGCGCAGATAGCGCTCGTAGAGGTCTTCGATGAAGGCCGCGTTGCCCCCATACAGGGCACCGGAGGAACGGAACAATTCGAGGATTGCGCTCATACTGGGTGGCGATCGGCCCGGTTGCTGGTCTTGAGGATCGGATATCCGTGGTTTATAGCACAGGCCATCTTGGCGTCGCTTGAGTTGTTTGACGCGCCCCGAAACACGACAATGGCCCGGCATCTTGCCCGACACCGGGCCCCGCAGCGGCAGCACTCGCCACACGAAAGAACATGGTCAATCCGGAGTCCGTGGTCAACCAGGAGCGTCAGCGCCATCGGGTTCGCCTGGCGCGGTTGGAGGCGGATATTGCCTATTTTCAGGCCCGCCTGGAGATGATCGGTGAGCCGACGAGCACCAATCAGATCGCCCAGCGCAAGGTCTTCAAACTCCTGCACAAATTTACCGGCGGCAAGGTCCTCCAGGCCAAGCGCGAATACTCGGAGTTGGCCTGAGTGTGCACCCTCGTCATCCTGCGGCGCCCGGGTCACCCCTGGCCGGTCCTGATCGCCGCCAATCGCGACGAACTGGGCCGGCGCGCCGCGGTGCCGCCCGCCCGGCACTGGCCCGACCGCCCGGGGGTGGTTGCCGGCCTGGATGTCGCGGCCGGCGGCAGTTGGCTCGGCCTCAACGACGACGGCCTGGTCGCCGCCGTCATGAACCGCACCGGCACCCTGGGGCCCGCGGCCGGCAAGCGCAGCCGCGGTGAGTTGGTGCTGGAGGCCCTGGACCACGCGGAGGCCGACGCGGCCGCCGGGGCCCTGGCCGATCTGAATCCGGCCGCCTACCGGCCCTTCAACCTGGTGCTGGCCGACCCCGGCCGCGCCTATTGGGTGCGCCACGACGGCGCGGGGCCCATCCGTGTCCACCCCATCCCGCCCGGCCTGCACCTGCTGAGCGCCACCGAACTGGATGACCCCGACCATCCGCGCATTGCCCTGCATCGCCCGCGCTTTCTCGCCGCCGCGGTCCCGCGGCCGGAGTCCGGCGACTGGGCCGCCTGGCGCGCGCTGCTCGCCGACCCCGACTATCCTGAGTCCCTGGGACCGGAGGCGGCCATGGTGCAGGAGCGCCCGGACGGGTTCGGCACCCGCTCCAGCGCCCTGATCGCGCTGCCGGCCTATCCCCGGCGCAACTCCCCGCCCCGCTGGCTACACGCCGAGGGCCGACCGGACCGCACGCCGTTCTTGCCGGTCACGCTGGAGGACGCGGGGTGGCGAGGCATTGCCTCGGACTGAGGATTCGCACGCCACACGTCCAACGCCGAGGGTCCTGCCTGCCGGTTGGAAATGGACAGGATTAACAGAATTTTTCAGGACGATGCGTGCCCTATAGCTACAGCGTCCGGACGTACTCGGGGACCGGGCGTCGTTGTCGTTGTCGTTGTCGTTGTCGTTGTC
>NZ_CAIKKU010000235.1 GCF_903828115.1 uncultured Thiodictyon sp.
GGCGGATGCCCAGCCACAGGAAGCAGGCGATCAGGCCCCAGCTCAGGATGAACCCCGGCCAGTAGATGTGTGCCGCGCCGCCGAGGATGGCCCAGCGGAAGCCGTCGATGACGCCGACCATGGGGTTGAGGGCGTAGAGCAGCCGCCATTGTTCCGGGATGACGCTGGAGCTGAAGCCCACGGGGGAGACATAGAGCCCCATGGAGAACATAGTCTGGCGCGGCGTCGATGACCCGTCGGGTCAGCCCGGCTGGCTCGCGAATATCCTGAAGGTGGTGCGCGACCCGCTCGGCCAGGCCCAACTGCTCGAACAGTGAGGGGGTGGTGTTGGGCGGCAGGGCGATCCCGACCACGCGCGCGCCGAGCATCAGCAGCCATTCACAGAGCCAGGCGCCTTTGAAGCCGGTATGACCGGTGACCAGGACCGTTTTGCCGGCATAATAAGGGGAGAAGTCCATCGGGAGTTTTAAGTTTTAGGGGTTAAGTGAGTGCGGATGGCTTGAATGATTTGGTGCGCGTCTGTGATGTCCTGGTTGGCTTGCTCGGGAGTGATTTCTGCCGTTGCATCGTAGTCTCCGAGCTGGCGGTCTTCGAAGAGGCGGGTCAGGATGCGTGTGAATGCTGGTGCAAAGATACCGGTGTGGACGAAGTCTTTGTTGAATCTTCCGATCAATTGCGCGTGGCTCGAAAAGCTATTACCGGATGCCAGGTGAAGGGCACTGATGGCATGGAAAACGCCATAGTAGGCACGCGATGCGGCATCGCCATAAAGTCCTGAGCCTTGCAAGATTTTAGCGGCTTTGAGTTTGGCTTCGGCGGCCGTCAAGAGGACCCCGCTCTCGGGGGTCATAAGCGAACCGCCTCGCGGGCGATGTTTCGCGCGAGTGGATAGCCTTGACTGCGGCGCCATTCGTCCTCGGTTCGCAACAAGGTGGCCACCAGGGCGTCGTGATGGTCAAGGATGTCGACTTGCACGTCGAGAATGCGATCCCGGATATCCTGCGTCTTTTCGTCGACAATGATCAAAACGTCGTAATCGGAGGTCTCGCGTGCGTCGCCGCGTGCCCGCGATCCGAACAACCAGAGTCCACGGAGGTGCGGGCCGAGGCGTTGGCTCAGTGCTTGACGCAGGGTTTGAATGACGGGGTCTCGCATCGTTAAAGTATCGAGGGTTGCGGGGTGTTTGGTTATTCCCAGGCGTCGATGAGCACGTTGTTTGGCGACAGGTGGTAGGTGGTGATGAGGCTGTCGCGAAAGGATTCGATCATCGGCTTGGGGCCACTCAGGTAGAAGGCTGCCATTGATGGGGCTGCGGTGTTGGTCATGATCTGGGCTAGGTTGATTCGGCCTGGGTGGATGGTTAGATCGATGCTGGCTGTCTGGTGCTCGGCGTAGTAGCGGACCTGGAAACCGGGGACCTCGGCGGCGCAGCGGTCGGCAAGGGGGCGGTAGATGAGCAGGTCCGGGGTTTGGGCGCCGTAGTGCAATGTTGCCTGCTCGATGGGCAAGGCGCCTTGGCTCAGGGCCGCCTCCATGAAGGCACAGAAGGATCATAGTCATCCAGCGTCAGGTGAATGAACTGTCCGGGCAAGAAGCGCGGCAGGCGTTTGTCTGAGCGCAGCCAATAAGTGGCGACATTCGGGGTGTGGCGCTGGATCCGGTCGACCACAGCCCTGAAATGAACGGGTTGCGCCATCGCTCAGCCCAGCACGTGATCGAAGACGCCGAGGATGTAATCGATCATCGCTGTTTGGCGATGTTGCTGGGTACGGACACCGCCGCACGGTGCGTCGTAAGCGTTCCGACCCCTCCGGCCGCGGCGCCTGACACCGTCAGGGCTGGAAGCCCTGACTACGCACGCCGCTGGCCGGGATTACGATCAAGGCCCGTCTCGTTACGCCTCACCCCTCACCCCTCACCCCTCACCCCTCACTCTCACACAAAATCCGCAAAGCTCCTTTCCATCCGGCGAAACTGGCGGATGCCCAGCCACAGGAAGCAGGCGATCAGGCCCCAGCTCAGGATGAACCCCGGCCAGTAGATGTGTGCCGCGCCGCCGAGGATGGCCCAGCGGAAGCCGTCGATGACGCCGACCATGGGGTTGAGGGCGTAGAGCA
>NZ_CAIKKU010000236.1 GCF_903828115.1 uncultured Thiodictyon sp.
AGCGATGCAATCTGGCGTGCGCAAGAATCCGGGGCACTACGATAAACTCGATTACGACAACGACAACGACAACGACGCGACCAGCATTCCCTGATGGACTTGTTCAACTTATTGGTGAACCGTTCCTTAACGAGATGGGCAGCGCCGACGGGAATGCTCCATTGTCCCTCGCCCCGCAGGTTTGCCTCATTGGTTATACAGCTGCTCGAACCCGCCCTCCGAGAAGCCCTGCAAACGCGCCTCGCCGACCAGGATCAGGGGTACCCCATGGCCGCCCAGGCGCTTGAATTCACGGCCGGCGGCGGCGTCCTGCTCGACATCGTATTCGCTGTAGGCCACCCCATGGGTATTGAAGTAACGGCGCGCCTGTTTACAGTAGCCGCACCAGGCGGTAGCGTACATGACCACCCGCTTGGCGCCCGGGCGGCTTGGTGCCGCGGCCGGGGGCGGGGTACTGAGCGCGGCGGGCCGCACGGCCGGCGGTGCCGGGTCCGGAGTCGCGGGAAGGCGAACCTGCTCGGCAGTCCCGCCCGCGGGAGGCTGATCGGAGAAATGGGTGACGCCCTGGGCGTCGGTCCATTTGTAGATCTCGGCCTGGGCAGGGCCCGGCGCGCCGCCCATCAGGGCGGCCAGGAGGACCGCGCTCAAGCCCGTCAGTCGGGATTGGGTGCTCATGGCGGCTGAGAATGCCAATTTCAGCGTTTCAGGGCAAGCAGCAACACGCCGCCGGCGACCATCCCGATCCCACCCCCCATGATGACGGCGGTCCGCACCAGTGTGGCAAGGTCTGAATCCACTCCCTTTATCCCGATCTTGGCAAAGATGGCAGTCATTGCAGCAAACACCGCGGACAGCACTGCCCACTGGATGCGGTGCCAATCGCCACGATGTCGGGATTCTACCCTGAAGGTCGCGCAGCAACGCTGTGGGAGCGGCTTCAGCCGCGCCGGGACCTGCGTGCGGCACCTCGCAGGTTACCGCGGCCTCGCGTCGCGGCCAACGGCCATGAGGGGTTGTCCGTCACCCCCGAAACATGAAAGCCCCCAGCGGGAGCGGCTTTAGCGGTAACCCGACTGACGCGGTTCTTCTCTGCGCCTCTGCGTGAGACTCTTTGAGAGGTCTCACGCAGAGGCGCAGAGACGCAGAGGCGGTGACCCGCGACGCTTGGGTAACCCGCGAGGCCTCGTCGCGGCTGAAGCCGCTCCCACAAGGTCTCCGCCGGCCTTTCACGGTACAGCCGCTCCCACGGGGGACGGGGAGTCGCACGCCGCGGCCCGATCCCACTAATCCTCCGGGCGCAGGTGCGGGAAGAGCAGGACATCGCGAATGGACGGCGAATCCGTAAACAGCATCACCAGCCGGTCGATGCCGATGCCCTCGCCCGCCGTGGGCGGCAGGCCGTATTCCAGGGCGCGGATGTAGTCGGCGTCATAGTACATCGCCTCTTCATCACCAGCGTCCTTTTGCGCCACCTGGTGACGGAAGCGCTCGGCCTGGTCCTCGGCGTCGTTCAGCTCGGAGAAGCCGTTGGCGATCTCGCGCCCGCCGATGAAGAACTCGAAGCGGTCGGTCACCAGCGGGTTTTGGTCATTACGCCGCGCCAGCGGGGAGACCTCGGTGGGGTATTCGGTGATGAAGGTAGGGGCGATGAGCCGGTGCTCGCCGGTCTGCTCGAAGATGGCGATATGGATGCGACCAAGCCCCCAGTCGTCCTTTGCCGCAATCCCCAGGGTGGCGGCGCTGCGGCGGGCGGCGTCGAGGTCGTCGATATCCGCGGCACTGAACGCGGGATTGAAGCGCAGGACGGCCTCACGCACCGTCAGGCGCTCGAAGGGCTGGCCGAAGTCGAAGGCGGTGCCCTGGTAGTCGAAGGTCGTGGTCCCCAGGACAGACTGCGCCATGCCGCGCAGCAGGTCCTCGGTGAGGTCCATCAGGTCGCGGTAGTCCGCGTAGGCCTGGTAAAACTCCAGCATGGTGAACTCGGGGTTGTGCCGGGTCGAGAGCCCCTCGTTGCGGAAGTTGCGGTTGATCTCATAGACACGCTCGAAACCGCCCACCACCAGGCGCTTGAGATATAACTCAGGGGCGATGCGCAGGTACAGCTTCATGTCGAGCGCGTTGTGATGGGTGACGAAGGGGCGCGCGACGGCGCCGCCCGGGATCACATGCATCATCGGCGTCTCGACCTCCAGGAAGGCCCGCTCATTCAGATAGGCACGGATGTAGGCGATGATACTGATGCGGGTGCGGAAGGTGGCGCGGGTGGACTCGTTGACGATGAGGTCGACATAGCGCTGGCGGTAGCGGGTCTCCATGTCGGCGAGCCCGTGCCACTTCTCGGGCAGGGGGCGTAGGGCCTTGGTGAGGAGGCGAATGGACTCGCAGCGCACCGACAACTCGCCGGTCTTGGTCTTGAACAGGGTGCCGGCGCAGCCGATGATGTCGCCGATGTCGAGTTCATGCTTATAGGCGGCATAGGCGGCCTCGCCCAGGGCATCGCGGCTCACGAAGAGTTGGATGCGCCCGGACATGTCCTGGAGGTGGGAGAAGCTCGCCTTGCCCATCACCCGGCGGCTCATGAGCCGGCCGGCGATGGCCACCCGCAGGGGCGGTTCGACCAGGGCCGCGGCGTCCCAATTCTCATAGTCGTTGAGCAGGTCGCCGGCGAGTGCATCGCGCCGGAAGTCGTTGGGAAATGCCTCGCCGGCGGTGCGCAATTGGGCGAGCTTCTCGCGCCGCTGCGCGATCAGCTTGTTGTCGTCTTGGGGTGCGGGTGTAGTACTATCTGACATGATATGGCTTTAGGCGTCCAGTAGCGATCTGAAGTCGGAACAAAGCTTGCGAAAGGAGCGGGAACGGAACTCTGCCAGCACGATATCGAAGCGCGACGTCAGTGCCGGCTGATCGACACGCGAATCGTAGTTGCCCATGCGTTGGCCGATCCATCCTTTGGCGTCACGGCTGCGCTCCGGATCAGCGGGCGCAATCAAGTCTGCGGGCAGACCGCGAAAGCCGGCCAGCGAATCGGCTGCAGCGATGAACCAGGACTCGAACTCACGATGCGCCAGCACGACCCGCGCGGGACACCGGGGTAGGGTTTGCGTTACGCGCTCTTGTGTCTGCGGGCCAAGCTGCGCCGGGCAATCGTCGTCCGCATCCAACAGCACCAGTATGCAACCGCTCGGCGCGGCCTTCGCCGCCGCCAGCGTCAATTGGCGATTGAACTCGCGTGTATCGTGGAGAAATTTGTCGCGTCCGACCCGGATTGGTCTTGGTATATCGATGTACCTGCCGGGATAGAACAATTCGGCCATACGGCGTAAGAGCAGCGGTACCGATTGCACCTCGCCATGCCCTTCGACGATTGTGACCAGGCGATGTCTCACGCGCGCCACCCGGTAAAAAGGTCGAGTTGGCGCGGGCCACGCCCATAAAGATCAACGCTGGGCGCGATCTGATCCAGCCGCAGCAACTCCCCCGGCGTATACAAACCGGACCGGATGACTTCGCGGGCCGCCTGGTCCGGGGCTGAGATGTAGGTGACGTTCCCCTTGGCGGCCACACCGAGAATCTCTTGCTCGTTGAGCCCTGGGTCATCGAGCAAATCAGGGCTATGGCTCGTAATCAGGACCTGGCGATTGATGGAGGCCTTACGCAAGGCCCCCATCAACACGCCGGCCGCGGCGGGGTGCAGTGCCACCTCGGGTTCCTCGATGCCCACCAAGGGGATGCGCCCCGACCCGCCGGGCTGAAACAGTGCGACCAGAATACCCAAGGCCCGCAGGGTACCGTCGGACATATTGGCCGCCGCAAAGCGCCAGGGGTTCTTCGCGCCATCAATGGTCTGGCGAAATTCGAGTGTCTCCTTCGGTCCCACCTGAACCGACTCGACCCCGGAGATACCCGGCACGATCATCGTCAGCAACTCTTCAACCTGCTCCTTGCGCTGCGGTGCCTGCACGCTCATCAACGCCAGTACGCTGGTGATGTTCTCACCCGCCATCGCCAGCAGTGAACCATCGGCCGGCGTTTGCAGGTCCCTGATCAGGCGTGGATTCAGATTGTAGAACCCCATGCTGCCGAAGGCATCGAAGAGCGCCCGGAACGGGTAAACACCGGACGCATTCGTGAGAAACAGCCGATCCGGGTAGGCGGCGGGGGCAAGCGCGAGCGTCGACTCCGCCAGCACACCATTCTTGACCGCATAGGAATGGCGTTTCGCGTCCGCATCGATCACACACTCCTCGCGGATCACTTGATACCCACCGCGCCCCGCGGCCCCGACCTGAAAGGCGTAATGACCAGTCTCCCCGCCGGGCAACCGGAACTCCAGACGCACGCCGAAGTTGTGGGGATGCCCATTGGATCGCCGGCGCACCGCATCGATGCCGGATCGCTCGCGGATGGCGTATTCCAGCGAGGTGCGCAGGCTGTCGCGAACAAACGCCAGCGCGTCGAGAAAGTTGCTCTTCCCGGCGCCGTTCGGCCCGACCAGAAACGTCAGGGCCGACAGCCGCACATCGCATGACGCAATACTGCGGTAGTTCGTCAGCTTCACCCGCGTAAGGTAGGGTGGCGGCGGCGGTGATCGCAACGCCGCCAGGTCGAGCGCGGGCGTTCGGCCCAAGGGCGACGTCATAACCCGCTCTTGAGGCTCGCCTCGATGAAGGGATCGAGATTGCCGTCGAGCACCCCCTGGGTATTGGCGATCTCGATATTGGTGCGCAGGTCTTTGATCCGCGACTGGTCCAGGACATAGGAACGGATCTGGCTGCCCCAGCCGATGTCGGACTTGGTGTCCTCCACCGCCTGCTGGGTGGCCGCGCGCTTCTGCATCTCCAGCTCATAGAGCTTGGCCTTGAGTTGCTTCATGGCCTGGTCCTTGTTCTTGTGCTGGGAGCGCTCGTTCTGGCACTGGACCACGATCCCCGTGGGATTGTGGGTGATGCGCACGGCCGACTCGGTGCGGTTGACGTGCTGACCGCCGGCCCCGCTCGCGCGGTAGACATCGATGCGGAGATCCGCGGGGTTGATCTCCACCACCACCGTGTCGTCGATCTCCGGGGAGACGAACACCGCCGCAAAAGATGTGTGGCGGCGATTGCCGGAGTCGAAGGGGGACTTGCGCACCAGCCGGTGGACGCCGATCTCGGTGCGCAGCCAGCCGAAGCAATACTCGCCCTGGAAGTGTACCGTGGCGGACTTGATGCCGGCCACGTCACCGGGGGAGACCTCCATCAGCTCGGTCTTGAAGCCGCGCCGCTCGCCCCAGCGCAGGTACATGCGCAGCAGCATCTCGGCCCAGTCCTGCGCCTCGGTGCCGCCGGAGCCGGCCTGCACATCGAGGAAGGCGTTCTTGTCGTCCATGGGGTTGGAGAACATACGGCGGAACTCCAGGCCCGCCACCCGCTCCTCGCAGCGGCCCAGATCGCGCAGGAGATCGGTGGCGGTCGCCTCGTCATCCTCCTCGGCGGCCAGGGCCAACAGGCCGTCGGCGTCGGCCAGGGCAGCGGTCATGTCGTCCACGGTCAGCACCACGGCCTCCAGGCCGGCGCGCTCACGGCCCAGGGTCTGGGCGCGCTCGGGGTCGTTCCAGACCTGCGGGTCTTCGAGTTCGCGCAAGACCTCGGTCAGGCGCTCCTGACGCTCCTCGTAGTCAAAGATACCCCCTAAGGGACGCGACGCGCCCCTTCAGGTCATTGATCTGGTGGGCGATGGGGTTGATGTCGAGCATGATTCACTCCGCGTTGGTCGAACCGCCAAGTATAGGCGCAGCGGGCCACCCGGCGCCACGACCGGCGGCGCCGGGCAAGCCGACGCCGCCCGGCGGTCGGCTATACTTTGCCCCAAGCCAATCAACCGTACCCGACCCCACTCATGGCACGCCTACCCCGCTTCATCCTGCCCGGCTTTCCGCAGCATGTGCTGCAGCGCGGCAACAATCGCCGGCAGATCCTGTTCAGGGAGGAGGACTATTGGTTCCTGTGGGAGAAGATCGGCACCGCCGCGGAGAAGTTCGAGTGTAGTATCCACGCCTACTGTCTGATGCCGAACCACTTCCATCTCCTGCTGACCCCGCTGCACGAGGACGGCATCGGCAAGTTGATGCAGTATGTCGGGCGCTGCTATGTCCAGTACTTCAACAGCGGCAACGACCGCACCGGCACCCTGTGGGACGGCCGCTATCGCGCCACCCTGCTGGACCCGGCCGACTGGATGATCCCGGTCAGTCGGTACGTGGAAGGCAACCCCGTGCGCGCCGGTCTGGTGAGCACCCCCGCCGACTATGCCTGGTCCAGCTTCGCCGCCAACGCGACCGGGGCACCGGACCGGCTGGTCACGGCGTCCGCCGACTATGAGCGTCTGGGCCGCGGCCCGAAGACCCGCCAGGCGGCCTATGCCAAGGGGTTCGCTGCCCCCCTGGACGAGGCGCGGTTGACCCGTATCCGCGACGCGACCAACAAGGCCTGGGTGCTCGGCGACGCCGCCTTCTGCGCCATAGTCGAGGAACGGCTGAACCGGCGCACCTCGCCGCGGGCGCGCGGCGGCGACCGGCGTTCGGCCGCGTACCGGATGGCCGCCGCGCGTCCCTGAGCGCCCCGGTCCGGGCGACCCACGCAAACCCCATGCACAACCCAACCATGCACACGACGGCAACGATGATCATCAGAGCACTGACCCTACTGCCCCCGGTCCTGCTGTGCCTCACGGCGGCGGCCACGGAATTGCACGATTCCGGTTACGGTGACGACAGTCTGGTCGATTCCAGCGGCCACTATTATTACCCGCAACCCAACGGCGGCTACCTGGACGCCTATGGTTCCACCTATAGCGCGATCGGCGGCGGGCTCTACACCGATGCCCTGGGGAACCTGCTCGATATCGGCACCGAGGCCGCCGAACCGGGCACCGAACCGACCAGCGGGGCCGGCGCACCGCCCGCTCAGACGCAGGACGATGAACGCGACCCCGACCCGGCCAGCCGCAAGACGCCGCGCGGTGCCGCAGACGCGCGCACGCCTGCGGCCGAGCGACTGGACGGCGAGTCATCCCAGTCGACAGCGACCGGGGACTTCGGTTCCAGATACCTGGAAGACGTGGGCGACGGCTATCTGAAGATCGACCCCCGCGAGATCGCGGCCGATCCGCGACTGGCCGAGCCGGACGGCGCGCCAGCCGACGGCGGCCAGGGAGTGCGGCGAGCGGAGCCGGCCCAGGGGCTCGAGACGAGCGACCCGGATTGGGGCTCCGCACCGACCCAGGAGGCCCCGTCCGCCCAGCGGTCAGAAGAACTGCATGACCTGTCACCGGTCGATCCGGGGAAGCGGATCCGGGACCAGGCGAGGTAGGGGGGGCACGTGACCTGCCCCCCGACCGATGCGGCGAATTGCGCTTTGCCTTATCCTCTCCCGCCTAATCGACCAACTCGCCCGCGATCACGCGCTCGAAGGTCAAGGCCCCGTCCGCGTACCCGACCTCGATCAGGTCCCCCGGGCCGAACTTGCCGGCCAGGATCTCCTGGGCGAGCGGATTCTCCAGTTGCGCGCGGATGGCGCGCCGCAGGGGCCGGGCCCCATAGACCGGGTCGAATCCCGCCTCCCCCAGGTGGTCCAGGGCCGCGTCGCTCAGGGTCAGTTGCATGTCCCGATCCGCGAGACGCTGTTGGAGATACTGGACCTGAATCCCGGCAATGGCCCGGATCTGGGTCGCGGTCAGGGAGTGGAAGACCACGATCTCGTCGAGCCGGTTGATGAACTCGGGCCGGAAGGCGTGGCGCACCGTCTCCATCACCGCCTCCTTCATGGCGGCATAGTTGGCCTCCCCCGCCCGCTGCTGGATGATGTCCGACCCCAGGTTGCTGGTCATGACGATCACGGTGTTGCGAAAGTCCACCGTGCGGCCCTGGCCGTCGGTCAGGCGCCCGTCGTCCAACACCTGCAAGAGGACATTGAAGACATCCGGGTGGGCCTTCTCCACCTCATCGAACAGGATCACGCTATAGGGCCGACGGCGCACCGCCTCGGTGAGATAGCCGCCCTCGTCGTAGCCCACATAGCCCGGGGGCGCACCGATCAGGCGCGCCACCGAGTGCTTCTCCATGAACTCGGACATGTCGATGCGCACCATCGCCTCCTCGGTGTCGAAGAGGAAGGACGCCAGGGCCTTGCACAGCTCGGTCTTACCCACCCCGGTGGGCCCCAGAAAGAGGAAGGAGCCGATCGGCCGGTTGGGGTCCGAGAGCCCGGCTCGGGAGCGGCGGATGGCATCGCTCACGGCCCGCACCGCCTCGCCCTGGCCCACCACCCGCCGGCCCAGTTCCTCCTCCATGCGCAGGAGCTTGGCCCGCTCCCCCTCCAGCATCCGCGACACCGGGATACCGGTCCACTTGGAGACGATGTCCGCGATTTCCTCTTCAGTCACCTTGTTGCGCAGCAGCCGGGTCTCCCCCGGCGCGGCCTCGGCGGCCGCCACCAGTTGTTTCTCCAGTTCCGGGATGCGCCCATAGGCGAGTTCCGACATGCGTGCCAGGTCGCCGGCACGCCGGGCGGTCTCCATCTCGGTACGCGCCCGCTCCAGTTCCTCCTTGATATGGGCCGCGCCTTGGACCGCCGCCTTCTCGCCTTTCCAGACCTCGTTCAGGTCCGCGAACTCGCGCTCCAGTCGCTCGATCTGGCCTTCCAGGTCCGCCAGGCGTTTCTTGGAGGCCTCGTCCGACTCCTTCTTGAGCGCCTCACGCTCGATCTTGAGCTGGATCAGGCGCCGGTCGAGCTTGTCCATCTCCTCCGGCATGGAGTCGATCTCCATGCGCAACTGCGAGGCCGCCTCGTCGATCAGGTCGATCGCCTTGTCCGGTAACTGTCGGTCGGCGATGTAGCGGTGCGACAGGGTCGCCGCCGCCACGATGGCCGGGTCCGTGAT
This sequence comes from uncultured Thiodictyon sp., assembly GCF_903828115.1. Taxonomy (GTDB): domain Bacteria; phylum Pseudomonadota; class Gammaproteobacteria; order Chromatiales; family Chromatiaceae; genus Thiodictyon. Next base: position 8,920 of record NZ_CAIKKU010000236.1, read on the forward strand.
CTCCACCGCGTGGTGGACCTCGTAGCGCTCCTTGAGTCCGCGCAGGATGGCGATGGTGTCCGCCACGTTGGGCTCGTTCAC
>NZ_CAIKKU010000237.1 GCF_903828115.1 uncultured Thiodictyon sp.
CGACGGGTGCTGCTGTCACGTTCTCCGGCGCAACTGAGCGTCAAGAGGCTTGAGTTGCAGGCCGCAACGCCTATCAACCAAGTGCGGATAAATCCTAACTTCATCACTGAGCAACTTTGCTCAGAATTTTAGGAACAGTCTTCCATCCTTATCCAACCGGACTATGTCATCAGGAGTTTCGTCACGATGAGATCCAAAGCGACCCTACTGCTCGGCAGCGCCCTGACCCTGGGCGTCGCCTTGCCGTCGCTGGCGGCGGACTGGCAGGCCCTGCCCGATCAGGCCCCGTCCCCGGCAGACAACCCGACGACCAAGGCCAAGGTCCAACTCGGCAAGACCCTCTTTTTCGACCCGCGCTTCTCGGAGCACGGGACCCTGTCCTGCAATTCCTGCCACAACGTCATGGCCGGGGGCGACGACAACCGTCCCAATTCCATCGGGATGCATGACGCCCGCGGTGGGCGCAGTGCCCCGACGGTGTGGAATGCCGCCTTCTATTCGGTGCAGTTCTGGGATGGACGCGCCGCAACCCTGGAAGACCAGGCCAAGGGGCCGCTGGTCAACCCCATCGAGATGGGCATGGGGAGCCTGCAGGACGTGCTGGGGCGGATCGACAAGATTCCTGGCTATAAGCCGCTGTTCGAGGCGGCCTTCCCGGGCGAGGCCCAGCCGATCAGCGCCGACAATGCCGCCAAAGCGGTCGCCGCCTTCGAGCGGACCCTGATCACCCCCAACTCACCCTATGACCGCTATGTCAAGGGCAACAAAAAGGCCCTCACCGAGCAGCAGGTGCGTGGGATGAAAACCTTTGACTCGTTAGGTTGTACCTCCTGCCACTCCGGCGCCAACTTCAGCGGCCCGACACTCCCCATCGGCACCGGCTTCTTCATGAAGTTCCCCACCTACCCGGGCAGCGCCTATGACGACAAATATCAACTGACCGCGGACCAGGGCCGTTTCGAGGCGACCAAGCAGGAGGCCGATCGGAATCTGTGGCGGGTCCCCACCCTGCGCAATATCGCGCTGACCGCGCCCTATATCAGTAACGGCCAGGTACCGACCCTGGACGAGGCCGTGCGGGTCATGGCCAAGACCCAGTTGAACAAGGACCTGACCGACGCCCAGGCGGCGGACCTGGTGGCCTTCCTCAACGCCCTGACCGGTGAGTTCCCCGTGATTACGATGCCGCGTCTGCCGGGCAGCCCCAACCTGACCGTGATCCCGCCCGTCGATCCGCATTTGAAGGAAAAGCCGCACGGCTGATCGCTATCCGCAGGGCCGGCTCGTTGAGTTGACGCTCAATGCGGCAACCGGCCGTGCCCTGGACCGGGCGGCGAGCGACTTGAAGGGAATGCCTGTCGCACCGTTGTCGTTGTCGCACCGTTGTCGTTGTCGTTGTCGTTGTCGTTGTCGTTGTCGTTGTCGAATTCGGAGGAGCGATGCACTTTCGCGAGCGTGAGCATCACAGGGCGCGCCGATAACGCCGATTACGATTACGACAACGACAACGACAACGATCGTATTCGTGTTTAGCTTGTTCTTGACTCGTTACTCTGGCGCATGATCCCCCCCGGCAGCCGCCCGATAAAGACATAATAAGGCACCCGCAACCCGGGCAGATAGGGGACCGGCGCGCGGTGCTGCCTCAGTCGATGCGCGGGCAGCAGCCGGCGCAGCAGGCGCAGGTGGGCCGGGTCGGGGCGCACCCCGTCATGGGCGAACCAGCGCGGCCAGAACCAGCGGGTCAGGGCCCCGTGGTGAACCAGACCCGGCACGGGGGTCGGGTCTGACACATAGAAGTCCACCAGGCCCAGGGTGCCGCCGGGTTTGAGCATGGTCAAGGCGTTGCGCAGCGCCCCCTCCCAGTCCGGGATCATGGTGAGCGAATAGGAGAAATAGACCAGATCCACCGGGCGGGCCGGCCGGTAGGTCACCGCATCGGCCTCCACCACCCGGACATTGGGCAGCCGGCGGGTCCGCCGCCGTGCCTGCTCCAACAGGGCCGGGCACAGGTCGACCAGTTCGACCGACTCCAGGGTGCTCAGGCGCTCCCCCAAGAACCCCAGGTTGCGCCCGGTACCGGCGCCCAGTTCGATCACGCTCGCGCCGGGGCGCGGGGCCAACTGCCACAGCAGTTCCGCACGGCCGTGCAGCAACCGTTCGCGGAAGGCGTCGTAGTGCTCGGCCTGGGGGCCGTAGAAGGCCTGCAGGCGCGCGGCCAGGGCACCGTGCCGGGGCTGCCCGCGCATCAGGCTCAGCAGGACCTGGGCATCGCTGCGGCCCATGGTCAGGCCCCCGCCAGGTCGGCGACATGGAAGCCGGCGTAGGTGTGGACCCGGTCCCGCCGCTGTAGGTCACGCGCCAGCCGCGGGTGGAAGACGAGGCGTTCGCGCAATCGCTCGCGGCCGGCGCCGACCTCGATGGCGTCGAGATAGGCGGGGGCGGCGTGGGCGCTGCGGAAGATGACCCGGGCCCGCGGGGTCGCACGTGCCAGAATGGCCGTCCACTCCTCCGCCAGTGCCTCGGGATAGTAGGAACTCATCCAGTCCATGTGATCGAGCAGCACGAATTTGGAGATGCGCTCTTGGGTCTGTTGCAGGAAGGCAGTCACGGTGCAGGTGTGCGGCACCACGCGGTCCGCCAGCCCCGCCTTGAGGGCCGCGAAGTTCTTTGGTTTCAGATACTCCGGACAGCAGGCCGGGGTATAGCGTCCGTTGAGATAGACCATCCAGAAATAGTTGGTCCAGACCGGCAGTTCGCGGAAGACGTATTCGACCGCCTCGCGGATAAAGCCCGCCACCCCGCGGTGGTGCTGCGCCTGGACCTGGCGGCGCTGGGCATAGGGCACGCCGAGCAGGCTCATGGTGAGTTGGCGCGACAGGGTCCAGTTCATACCCGCACCCCACATCAGGGGCGCGACCTGGGTATCGTAGACGGCCCGCTGGCCCCTGAGCGAGTCCGCCTGGAGCAACTCATCGATACCGGCCGCCAGGCGCGGGCGGACCCGCAGGTAGGCGCGGAAGGCCCGCGCCACGGTCCCGGCGAGCCCCTGAAAATAGAAGCTGCCGTGCCCCGGATCGAACCAGTGCAGCCGCTCGTCCCAGAAGCGTTGCGCGAAGGGCGAGAGGTCGGCGCGCAGGGCCTCGTGATAGAGGGCGCGGTGGTGCTGGTGGACGCCGCCGCCGAACAGGGCGAAGAAGTCCTCGAAGGCGAGGTGCCGGATGCCGGCCAGCTTCAGTTCCAGGAGCGCCGTCTGGCGTGGATTGGCGTCTACCGCGTGGATACGCCGGGGGCCGGCCAGCGCATAGTCCAGCACGTTACACCCGGCGCTCGTGATGACCAGCAGGGTATCGTCCGGCCTCAGGGCCAGGGCCAGGCGGTCGACCGCCGGGTCCTCCCAGCAGGTGTTGTAGACCAGTGAGCGGGAATAGATGGCGTTGAAGACGGCGTGGTCGATGCGGTCGCGCAGGGTCAGTGCAGCTTTCACGGCAGGGCTCTTGAGGCTCGTGGCGATGACAGACCCGCGAGTCTAGTGGCCGATCATGACCTCACGGTGACCGGCGTGCGACCGCCGTGTTGCGGACCGGCGCCGTTCGACCTCGATCCAGACCTTCGCCGGACGATGGACCCACCGCCCCCGAGCCGTTCGAGGTCATGCGCATCCCGTCGCGCTGCCTGCCGTTGGACCCGCAGGACTGCCTCCTGCGGGTCACTGCCGTTAAGTTAAGCGCCGCGGCCCAAGCGCCTGGACTCCAAGGCTTCAGCCTTGGAGCGCGCCAAGGCTGAAGCCTTGGACTCCTGGCAGAGGCGACGCGCTTGGCGGGTGGGTGCGTTGCGGCGGCGGCCGGGCCTGGCGCGGCGGGGGCTCGACCTGTTGCTCATCCATGCCCCCCGCGTCGCCCACGACCGCGGGCCGGTGCCCGGTGTTGGCTCGCCGCTCAGCAAACCGTCAGCTTTTTCGCTAAGGTAGAGACTAATGTCCGTCCGTTCTCAGCCGGACGATCCCTGACACAGAACCGGAGCGCGCACCTTGCCCCAGTCACCACTGTTACTCGAAAAGAAGCGCGAGGCGTTGAAACAGGCGCTGTTGGCCATGGGCGGCCAGGTCGAACAGGCCCTGCGCAAGTCACTGGAGGCCTTGCGCGGGCAGGACCTCGGCCTGGCCCGGGAGATCGTTTCCGGCGACACGGCCATCAACCAGCAGCGCCGTCTGCTGGAGCAAGATGCGCTGCTGGTGCTCGCCGCCTTCAAGCCGGCGGGCCTCGATCTGCGCCTGATCGGCGCCTCCATGGAACTGGTCGCGGAATTGGAGCGGATCGGAGACTACGCGGCCGACGTGGCCCGGATTCTGCTGCGCCACGCGCAACCGCCGCTGCCGACGCCGCTCCTCGCCCGGGTCGCGGACATGGGCGACGCGGCCGTGGACATGTTGCGCGATGCGCTGGCGGCCTACGGACGGGCGGGCGGCGACGCGCCGCTGGCGCGCCTGGTGGCCAGCCGCGACGATCAGATTGACGCCCTGCAGTCGGAACTGATCGACGCCATCGCCGTGCTGATTGGCGATGATCCGCGCCAGGCGGCGCCGGGGATCGCCCTGTCTTGGGTGACGCACCTCTATGAGCGGGTCGCCGACCGCGCGACCAACATCGCCGAACGGGTGGTCTACATCGCCACCGGCGAGACCCCCGATCTGGATTGAGCGGCGCCCGGCACGCACCGACCGGGGTCACTCGGGGACGATGGGCCCCTTGGTTCCGGCATCGAAATCGGCCCAAGCGTCCTCGCCCTGCAAGCGCCGGTCCCCCTGGATGGTATAGGTGATCTTGCCGTCGCGGAATACCAGGGCGCCGTCGCTGCGTTTGGCCTTCACGCGCTTGCCGCTCACCCAGACCTGCTCTTTGGCGTTGATGCGGATGGTCGCCACCGTGGCTCCCGACGCGGCCTTGGCAACCCATTGCCCGGCATACGGCGTCTGGCCGGCGGCTGCCGCTTTATTGGCGGGGGCGTCCGCCACGAAACCGGCCTTGGCGTTTTCCTTCCTGGTCTTGTTGATGTCGCAGCCCTGCGCTTCGGAAGTTTGCGTGCAGCCGGAGCGTTCGAGCAGCCGGCGGTAGTGCGCGTCGATGGCCTGGGCGGAGCTTGATGCCAGGAGCACAATGCCGACGGTGAGGAGTGATGGCGTCTTCATGCGTTTTGACCTCGTTAGAGTGGAAGGGGAAGTCGCGCCGGGGGGCCCTTACCGTCAAAGTCCGGCGGGGACCTTGTGGAAGCGGCTTCAGCCGCGACGAGGCCTCGCGGCGATGAGATCGCCGCGCTGCGGCGGCGCGTGGAGCGCATGGAGCGGCGGCTGGAATTGGCGGACACCGTCTAGACGTGGTCCGCCTGACATGGCACTGTGCCCGCGACCGACGCGGCAAGTGCGGTGTCCGCAAATTGCGCTGAGCGGTGGTCCAGACGCCTGGCCACCATGCGGGTGCCGCCGGCCCGCGGCGGGTCCCCTCCAGCTTAGCTCACCGGCCGCACCGTGACCGTCAGGGCCGCGGGGTCGGGCACGTTCACCGCGAGCGGCGCGATCCACTCCAGATGCACCCAGAAGCCGTGCAGGGTCCGCCCCTCCCAGGTCCGGCCCGGGGTCTCGATAGAGACACACCACTCGGGCAACCGGTAGCGCAAATCGTTCGGCAGGTCGCCCGCCAGCGGGGTTCCCGCCACCGCCGCCGCGACCGTGGGATCGAAGGTCAACCGAAATGAAAGGGCTGTCGCGTTCGCGACTCAGGCCGCCCACTGCGCCGACAACGCCTCGGCCTGCGCCAACACCGTCTGCACGGCCGCGTCCTGCAGGTCCGGCGGGTAGCCGTACTTGCGCAAGATGCGCTTGACCAGGATGCGCATCCGGGCGCGGGCGTTTTCGCGGTGGGACCAGTCCACGGTAATACTCCCGCGCAGGCTGGTCAGCAGTTCGTGGGCGATCACCTTGAGCTTGTCGTTGCCCATCACCTCGATGGCGCTCTGGTTCTCGGCCAGGGCGTCATAGAAGGCGATCTCATCCAACGACAGGCCCTCGGCTTCGCCCCGCAGGCGCGCCTCGCGGATGTCGCGTGCCAGGTTGATCAACTCCTGGAGGATCTCCACCGTGCTGACGGC
>NZ_CAIKKU010000238.1 GCF_903828115.1 uncultured Thiodictyon sp.
TCTAGTGATACTTTTAAAGACGATGATATTAATATAGCACAATTAGTAATGAGAGATGTATATGGTCTTACACCTTCAAAGATAGCGTTTAAGCAGTTTAAAGTATACATCAGGTATTTGTGGAGTAGAATATTTAAACGGAGAAAATAGATGAAGATAGGTATAATGGGAGCACAAAATACAGGGAAGTCTACGTTTGTACAGGACTTCCTTCAAAATTGGCCAATGTACAAGAAGAATGAAAAGCATTATTCATCACTTGTAAAGGAAAAAGGAATAAAGCTTAATGAAGAGGGTAACGAAGAGTCTCAAGAAGCTATTATGAATTTTATAATTGATCAGGTTATGCCAGGATCGAAGAAAGATAAAATCATATACGATAGAACAGTTCTTGATAACTTAATGTATACTATGTGGATGAACAGTAAAGGTATGGTGAGTGATGAGTTTGTGAAGAAATGTATTCCGATTATCAAGGAATCACTAACTTTCTATGATATTCTCTTTTTCCTTCCTATTACTAAGTTCTCACCTATTCCGATTGAAGAGAAGGAGCACAGGAGTAGTAGTCTTGAATTTAGAGAAGAATCCGATCATATTATGAAAGCGTTGGTTAATCAATATAACCTACAAAATAAAACATATTTTCCATTCGATAATGAACTAGGTTGTCCCGCCATTGTGGAGATTTTTGGTAATAGAGAAGAACGAATAGAATTAGCAAAAATGTATATTACACCTGACGGTATCGCCTTTAGGTGCTTGCTCTAGCTTGTGCTCGGTCAGGGGTTCTGCGAATTCCCTAAAAAACTGATTAAAGGTCGCCAGCATAGCTTCATGCATCAGTGGTTGACTCCCAAGCCTAACTGTTTTTTTAGACGGAGGGCGTGTTGGGCGTGCCAGACAGATTCTGTCTACCTCAAGATCTCCCAACCTCCCCGAGCCCGGCCCCCCGCGCCCCCGCCTCAGTCCCCAAGAGCCTAGCGCACGCCCCCCAACCCGTCAACCCACCCGGAAAAATTCGTTTCTCTCCGTAACAATAGCTTAACAAATCAAGTATAAAGGCACCCGCTGGCCACGACGCCGCAGGCCCTCCGGGCGGCCCGGAATCGTCGTTCGGGCAAGATCGAACCGGCACATGCGGCAGGCCGACGATGACGGGGGGCCGGCGCTCGAAAAGGAAACAATCGGTTGGGATGCCGGGAAGCGCGCGAAAAACCGTTCCGGACCAGCCAAGAGCCGGGAAACGCCGCGGAAAATGTCGCATCCACTCAACTGACTGCTTGTCGATCCTCCTGTAACTGGCTGATTCGTCCGTGCCGCGGCTTAAGTCAGCGCCATTCGGGCCTGACCCCACGACTGGAAGTGATGGACCCAACATTCGACAACGAATCTCTCCATACCAGGAGGGATCACGGGCTGGTTCCATTGTGCGCCGGCAAATGCAATCAATGCCGCCTCGTCCTCCCACTGAGAAATCATTGCATACTCATCGGGCGTCCATTTCGATGGCGCAAGAATAGCGACCGAAATAAAGCCCGGAGCCGCATCAACCGCGTGAACGGAAATCGACGAAAACTTTTCCTCGAACTCCCGTCTGAGATCTGCATCGATGCGAACGCGAAATACTCTTGTGATAGGCACCGCCTTTGAACCTTTTCATTAGGGACTGCCTAGAGCGCCATTTTCGTTGTCGTTGTCGTTGTCGTTGTCGTTGTCGTTGTCGTTGTTATCGTAGCGCCTAGGATTCTCTACGCACCCCAAAGTGGGCCTTGATCGTCGTTCCGGCCACTGGAGGTCGAGGCTTTAGCCGGTCCGGCGTCCAGGCGCCATTGATTTCTCGTGGATATCTCGGTAACCGCCACCGGCAAAAGCCCCGACCTCCGGTTGCGGACAGACCGCCACTGGCCGGAACAATGATCAAGGTCCCGCACGGCGAGCGCGAAACAGGGTCGCGGCTGGAACCATGATCAAGGCCCCAAAGTGCATCGCTTCTCCGATTACGACAACGACAATGACAACGACAACGACAACGACAACGAAGGAACAACACTAATCCGGCGTGCGCGTGCACGAATCTCGATCACCCCACTGCGGTCGACGCGCACGCCGGATAGGATCAGCCGCCCTCGCGCACCGTGGGGGTCTTGCGTTCGATCTTGGCCCGCTGCAGCATATCCTTGAGCACGGCATCGTAGGCCTGGCGGCCCATCAACTGGCTGAGCATGGCGGCCGGGTCGGGGGCGCCGGGCTTGGGGGCAGGCTCGACCTTGCCATCCTCGACCTTGGTAACCCGCACGATGGCGGCGTCGCCGTCCTCCAGGGTGGCGGTCCCGACGCTGGCCCCGCCCGTGGGCGGGACCGGCAGCGTGAAGGCGAGGGTGCGCACCGGGGCTGGGACCTTGGGGTCGGTCCGGCCGATCAGCGCGCCCTCCTCCACCTTGGTATCGCCCGCCACCGCCGCCCAGTCCGCACCGCCGCGCAGTTTCTCCGCTCCGGAAGCCGCCTCTGCCGCCGCGGCCTTTTTCGCACGTTCCTTACGCAAATCGGCCGCGATCTCGTCGCGCACTTCCGCCAGCGGCCGGGCGGACGCCTCGCGGTGGTCCACCACCCGCAGTACCACGGTCTGCAAGACCTCCTTTTCGGGCTCGATCAGGTCGCTGTTGCGGTGTTCGTTCAGCACCTCTTCGCTGAAGGCGGCGGCGGTTACCTTGGGGTGTTTGAGGACGCCCTCGCCACCCTTGCGCCCCACCCAATCGCTGTGCTGAACCTCCAGACCCAGTTCCTTGGCGGCCGGTGCCAGGCTGTCGGACGTTTCATAGACCAGGTTCGGCAGGCGCTCCCCCAGGTCGTAGAAGAGTGCCTCGGCCTTCTGCTTTGCCACTTCGCCACGCAGTTGCTCCTGGACCTCGGCGAAGGGTTTGATTGCCGCGGGCGTGATGGATTCCACCTCGATCAGGTGGTAGCCGAAGCGCGAGCGCACCGGTTCGCTGACCTCACCGACCGGCAGGGCAAAGGCGGACTGCTCGAAGGCGGGGTCCATGATGCCCTTCTCGATCTCGCCCAAGGACCCGCCTTGGCTCGCGCTCCCCGGGTCCTTGGAGACGGCCTTGGCGACCACGTCGAAGGCCTCCCCGTCCGCGAGGCGTTTGCGCACCCCTTGGATCTCCGCCAGCACCGCCGCGGCGGCCGCCGCATCGGCGTCCGGGGGCACGGTGAGCAGGATATGCCTGACGCGGCGCCGCTCGGGCTGACCGAAACGGGCCTGATTGGCGTCGTAGACCCGACGGATGTCCTCCTCGGCGACCGTGGTCCGACCCGCGAGGGCGGCGGCATCAAGGACGAGATAGTCGAGCTTGACCTGTTCGGGAACCTCGAAGCGCGCGGCGTTGGCCTCGTAGTAGGCGCTGATCGCCTGATCGTCGATGGGCTCATCGGTCAGAAAACGGCTGACCGGAACCCGCAGCCAGGCCAGTTCGCGTTGTTGCCCGACCAGACGCTGGTACTGTTCGCGCTCCGCCTGGGTCACCAACTCGCTGCCGGCGACGGCCCGTATGAGTTGCGTGCCGACGATCTCCCGGCGCTGCTGCGCCTCAAACATCGCGGGCGAGAGTCCTTGATATTGAAGGACCTGCTCATAGGATGCGGCGTCGAATCGCCCGTCGCGTTGGAACGCCGGTTCGGCCATGATGCGCCCGCGCAGTTCCTGGTCCGAGACCCGCAGACCCATGCGCGCGGCCACGTCGGTCAGCAAGGTCTCACGAATCATCTCCTCCAGGACCTCCAGGCGCAGGCGCTTGTCGTCGTACTGGGCCGGATCATAGGCGGCCCCCAGGCGTTCGCGCAGTTGGATGCGCGCGCTCTGGACGCGCTGATCCAGGTCCCGCTCGGTGATCTCCTGCCCGTTGACCAGGGCCGCTACCGGCTCGGAGCCCCCCCCAACATAGGACTGGATGCCCCAGAGGGCGAACGGAATACTGATCAGGATGATGATGAGCCAGGCGAACCAGCCCTTGGCGCGATCATGGATTTGCTGCAGCATGTCTCGATACTCGAACGGGGCCTGGAAGGGACGACTTGGGCACAAATGAAAACGGGGTATCCTTGACGGATACCCCGCTTTTTTCGGGTTGGCGGAGCGGACGGGGCTCGAACCCGCGACCCCCGGCGTGACAGGCCGGTATTCTAACCAACTGAACTACCGCTCCAAAACTATTCGCCACACGACGCCTCCCGGTTGGGTGACGCAGGGCTTGGTGGGTGCTGCAGGGATCGAACCTGCGACCCTCGCCTTGTAAGGGCGATGCTCTCCCAGCTGAGCTAAGCACCCCGCGTGGGTACCCTGAGAGTGACCTGGTGAGAGTTACCTGGTGGGGCACCTCAACAACGGAAGACTATTGTATCGCATCCTTGAGGGCCTTTCCAGCCTTGAATCCTGGGGTCTTGGAGGCCGCGATCTCGATGGCGGCGCCCGTCTGGGGATTGCGCCCCGTGCGCGCCGCCCGCTCCTTGACGGAGAAGGTGCCGAAACCGATCAGGGACACCGTGTCTCCGTTCTTCAGGGCCAACGCAATTTCTTCAGTCAAGGCATCCAAGGCCCGGCCGGCGGCCGCCTTTGGGATATCACCCGCCTCAGCCATCTTCTCGATCAGATCCGACTTATTCATTTTTCCCCCAATCTCCTGGCTACTGTTCCGCAATTACACATTGCCCACGGTTGCTGTGCGTTACCCCGGCCCCTGCCGAGACGCTCCGGTGACCGCGACCGGGGGCGCTGTGCCCACCCCCGAATGCTAAGGCGGAAGTCCGTCGCGGAGCAACCGGGTTTTGACCGACAGCACCGAAAATCCGCAAAAAACCCTCAATGATGCGTGCGCACCGGTTGCTCGCGGGTCGCATCGGACGCCTTCTCCGGGGGCTCGTCCTTGGGACTGGCACCGTCGCCACCCTCCGCGGCAACATCGATCAGCTCAGGCCTGCGGGTCAGGGCGATGTCCAGGACCTCGTCGATCCAGCGCACCGGACGAATGTCCAGATGCTGCTGGATGTTTTTCGGGATCTCGGTGAGGTCGCGCTCGTTCTCCCGCGGGATGATAACCGTATCGATGCCGCCCCGGTGGGCCGCCAGCAACTTTTCCTTGAGGCCCCCGATCGGCAACACCTCTCCACGCAGGGTAATCTCACCGGTCATGGCGACGTTGGACCGGACCGGGATCTTGGTCAGGGCCGACACCAGGGCCGTGCACATCGCAACGCCGGCGCTGGGACCGTCCTTGGGTGTCGCCCCCTCCGGTACGTGGATATGCACATCGAAGACGTTGTGGAAATCGGGGGCGATACCCAGGGCGTCGGCGCGCGCCCGCACGACGGTCATGGCGGCCTGGATGGACTCCTGCATCACGTCCCCGAGCTGACCGGTGTAGGTGAACTTGCCCTTGCCGGGGACCAGGGCGGACTCGATGCGCAGGAGTTCCCCGCCCACCTCGGTCCAGGCGAGCCCGGTCACCTGCCCGACCTGGTCGAACTCGTCCGCCCGGCCGAACCGGAAGCGCTGCACGCCCAGGTACTTTTCCAGCGACTTGGCCGTGACGACGGTCGCCGTGTCGCGCTTCTTCAGCAGGACCTCTTTGACCACCTTGCGACAGATCTTGGACAGTTCCCGCTCCAGATTGCGGACCCCGGCCTCACGCGTGTAATAGCGGACGATGTCGCGCACGGCCGACTCCCGAATGACCAGCTCCCCGGACTTCAGCCCGTTGTGCCTGGTCTGCTTGGGGATCAGGTAACGCTCGGCGATGGCGATCTTCTCGTCCTCCGTATAGCCGGAGAGACGGATCACCTCCATGCGGTCCAGGAGCGCCGGGGGGATATTGAGGGTGTTGGCGGTCGCGACGAACATCACCTCGGACAGGTCGAAATCCACCTCCAGATAGTGATCGTTGAAGGTGTGGTTCTGTTCCGGGTCCAGCACCTCCAACAGGGCAGAGGCCGGATCACCCCGGAAGTCCATCGCCATCTTGTCGATCTCATCGAGCAGGAAAAAGGCGTTGCGCGATGAGACCTTGGAGAGGTTCTGGATGATCTTGCCCGGCAGCGCGCCGATATAGGTACGCCGGTGCCCGCGGATCTCGGCCTCGTCGCGCACCCCACCCAGGGACATGCGCACGAACTTGCGGTTGGTGGCGCGCGCGATGGATTGCCCGAGCGAGGTCTTGCCCACGCCCGGCGGGCCGACCAGACACAGGATGGGCCCCTTGAGCTTGCGCACCCGCTGCTGCACGGCCAGGTATTCCAGGATTCGTTCCTTCACCCGCTCCAACCCATAGTGGTCCTTGTCGAGCACCTGCTCGGCGACCCGGATATCGTTGCGGATGCGCGTGCGCGCCTTCCAGGGCACGCTGACCAGGGTGTCGACATAGTTGCGCACCACCGTCGCCTCGGCCGACATGGGCGACATCAGCTTCAACTTCGCGAGTTCCGCCAGGGCCTTGGTCTTGACCTCCTTGGGCATCCCGGCGTGTTCGATCCGCTTGGCCAACTCCTCGATCTCGTTGGGCGCCTCGTCGAGCTCCCCCAGTTCCTTCTGGATCGCCTTCATCTGTTCGTTGAGATAATACTCGCGCTGGTTCTTCTCCATCTGGCGCTTGACCCGGCCGCGGATGCGCTTCTCCATCTGCAGGACGTCGTTCTCGGCCTCCATGAGGCCCATCAGGTGCTCGATCCGCGCCTGGATATCGGTCATTTCCAGGATGCGCTGCTTCTCGTCGAGCTTCAGCGACATGTGCGCCGCCATGGTGTCGGCCAGGCGGCCGGCCTCATCGATGCCGGCGAGCGAGGTCAAGACCTCGGGCGGGACCTTCTTGTTGAGCTTCACATACTGGTCGAACAGGGCGACCGCGGAACGGATCAGCACCTCCTGTTCGCGCTCATCGGCCTCCAGGGTCTCCGGCAAGGGCTCGAACAGGGCCGAGAAGGACTTGTCGGTGGTCAAAAAACGCGTGATGCGCGCGCGCCGGTTACCCTCCACCAAGACCTTGACCGTCCCATCCGGGAGCTTCAGGAGCTGCAGGATATTGGCCAGGGTGCCGATTTGCTGGAGGTCATTGGGCCCCGGGTCATCCACGTCCGCGCTCTTTTGTGCGACCAGCAGGATCTGTTTGTCGTTGGCCATGGCCCCATCGAGCGCGCGGATCGACTTGTCGCGGCCGACGAACAGGGGGATGACCATGTGCGGGTAGACCACGACATCGCGCAGCGGCAGGACCGGCACCTCCGGGGAGGCGCTGGTGGGGGATCGCGAAGATTCTTGCTGTGCCATTGACACTCTCGGTGCTGATGCGCTCGTGGGACGGCGGCTGACCAGTGCGGCGGCCTGAAAGCGGACCAGCGATGAGGTCCGGATCAAGGCGCCGCCGGTGCGACCGATTTATTAGGTGATGATGAAAGAATCAGGGCAAACCGGGCCCAGTTCAACACGGTAGAGTCAAAGGAGTCGGGGCGTCCCGCCCCGCGACCTGGGTCAGCGGGACCGGCAGGCCCCGCCCCCCGACTGGTGCGCACTCAGGATCATTCTCCGGAAGCAGCTTGCTTTTCAAGACCTTCGTAGATCAGATAGGGCTTGTTCTCGCCCATGATGACCGAGCCGTCCAGGACCACCTTGCACACGCTTTTCATCGACGGCAGGTCATACATGGTGTCGAGCAGCACCTGCTCCATGATGGTGCGCAGGCCCCGGGCGCCGGTCTTGCGGTCCATGGCCTTCTTGGCGATGCAGCGCATGGCATCATCGCGCAGTTCCAGTTCCACCCCTTCCATCTCGAACAGGCGTGCATACTGCTTGACCAGGGCGTTCTTGGGCTCGGTGAGGATGCGCATCAGGGCCGCCTCATCGAGTTCCTCCAGGGTCGCCATCACCGGCAGACGGCCGACGAACTCCGGGATCAGCCCGTAGCGGATCAGGTCCTCGGGCTCCACCGCGGCCAGCAGTTCACCGATCTGGCGCTTGTCGTCCTTGCTGTGGACGTCCGCGTTGAAGCCGATACCGCCCTTGCGGGAGCGTTGTTGTATGACCTTATCCAGACCCGCGAAGGCCCCGCCGACGATGAACAGGATGTTGGAGGTATCGACCTGGAGGAACTCCTGCTGCGGGTGCTTGCGACCGCCTTGGGGCGGCACCGAGGCGACGGTCCCCTCGATCAGCTTGAGCAGGGCCTGCTGGACACCCTCACCGGAGACATCGCGGGTGATCGACGGGTTGTCGGACTTGCGCGAGATCTTGTCGATCTCGTCGATATAGACGATACCGGTCTGGGCCTTCTCGACGTCGTAGTCGCACTTCTGGAGCAGCTTCTGGATGATGTTCTCGACGTCCTCCCCCACGTACCCGGCCTCGGTCAGCGTGGTCGCGTCGGCGATGGTGAAGGGGACATTGAGCAGCCGCGCCAGGGTCTCCGCCAGGAGGGTCTTGCCCGACCCCGTGGGACCGATCAGCAGGATGTTGCTCTTGGCGATCTCGATCTCTTCCTTGGCCTCCGAGACCTCCAAGCGCTTGTAATGGTTGTAGACGGCGACCGAGAGCACCCGCTTGGCATACTCCTGGCCGATGACGAACTCGTCCAGGCTCTCCTTGATTTCGCGCGGCTTGGGCAGTTTGCTGGTGGCGTCCCCTACCCCCTCCTGCATTTCCTCGCGGATGATGTCGTTGCACAGCTCGACACATTCGTCGCAGATGAACACGGAGGGGCCGGCGATGAGCTTACGAACTTCGTGCTGACTCTTGCCGCAGAACGAACAGTAGAGGAGTTTGCCCTCGTCGCTCTTGCCGTGGTTGCTTCCACTCATCGGGGATGACACTCCGTCAGTCGGTTGGCGATCGGACCCCGGGAGGACCAATCGATGCTGCGTCAATCATAACGCTTTGAGTCCGTATGGCAAGACGGGAATGAGACCGGGATTGCGGTCGGGTGGGCGAAAACCGCGCAAGCGACCCGCGACCCCGCGCGCGCCGGGCAGGCAAGCCGACGCGCTCAGAGCTTGCCGAGCGACGGACCCCGCTCGGTCAGTACCTTGTCGATCAGACCATAGGCCTGCGCCTCGTCGCCGCCCAGGAAGCGGTCGCGCTCCGTGTCGTCGGCGATCTTCTCGATCGACTGGCCGGTGTGGTGGGCAAGGATGCCATTGAGCCGATCGCGCAGCAGGAGGATCTCGCGGGCATGGATGTCGATGTCGGTCGCCTGGCCCTGAAAACCGCCCAGCGGCTGATGGATCATCATCCGTGAGTTGGGCAGGCAGTAGCGTTTGCCCGCGGCCCCGCCGGCCAACAGGAGCGCGCCCATGCTCGCCGCCTGGCCGACACACAGGGTGCTGACGTCCGGGCGGACGAAACACATGGTGTCGTAGATGGCCAGTCCCGCGGTCACCGAACCGCCGGGGGAGTTGATGTAGATATGGATATCCTTGTCCGGATTCTCGGACTCCAGAAAGAGCATCTGGGCGACCACCAGGTTGGCCATGTAGTCCTCCACCGGCCCGACCAGGAAGATCACCCGCTCCTTCAGCAGTCGCGAATAGATGTCGAACGAACGCTCGCCGCGCGCCGTCTGCTCGATGACGATCGGCACCAGCCCCAGGCCCTCAGGCTTCCACTCGGTGCGACTCACGGGCTTGATCATGCTGTCTACTCGTCTCTCATCTACGCAATCGATCCGTCCACGCGGCATCTGGACGGGTAACGTCCGCGACGCCGCGCAGAACGGGCTCTAGGTCCCCGCGGTAGCAACCGACGCCGGTTCGGTCAACTGCGCGAAACTGGTTTCTTCGTCCTCGACCGTCACCTGGCTCAGCACCCACTCCACCACCTGATCCTCCAGGACCAGGGACTCCACGGGGGCCAGGCGCTTGCGATCGGCATAGTAATAGTCCACCACCTCCTTGGGGTCTTCGTAGGTGGACGCCAGTTCCTCGATCGCGGCACGGACCCGGCTCGGCTCGGCCTTGATCCCGTTGTGCCTGATCAATTCGCCGATGAGCAGCCCCAGGACGACCCGGCGCCGCGCCGACTCCTCGAACAGCGTATCGGGCAGGTCCATCGTGGGCGCACCGATGGTCTCACGCATCTGTCCCTTGAGGGCGCGGACCTCCTCCGCCAACAGGACCTTGGGGATCTCCACCTGGTGCGACGCCACCAGCAGGTTCATCACCCCCTCCTTGGTGCGGGCCTGGATGCGGGTCTTCAATTCGCGCGCCATGTTCGCGCGCACATCGGCACGCAAGCGCTCGACCTCACCGTCCGCCACCCCGAAGGCGCGGGCGAAGGCCTCGTCCACCGCGGGCAGTTCCGGGGCCGCGACGGCATCGACGGTGACCTCGAAGCGCACCGCCCGCCCGGACAGCTCGGCACGCTGGTAGCCGTCCGGAAACCGCAGATCGAGGGTACGGGTCTCACCCGTGCCGGCCCCGACGAGCCCGTCCTCGAAACCGGGGAGCATGCGTGCGGAGCCGATCTCCACCGGCACCGCGGCGGCCGTACCGCCCGCAAAGGGCTCGGACTCACCCTCCAGGGTGCCGGTAAAGGAGACGGTCAGCCGGTCCCCGCTCTGCGCCGGGCGCTCGACCGGGACCCAGGTCTTGCGCTGCACGCGCAGCCGCTCGATCATCGCCTCCAGGTCCGCGTCAGTGATCTCGGTCACCGGCCGCTTGACGACCTGACCCGTCAGGGGTACGAGTTCAATCTGGGGCAGGACCTCGAAGGTCGCGGTGAATCCATAGCGCTGCGCGGCCGGATGCACCTCGGGCTCGATGTGGGGCGCACCGGCGAGGCGCAGCGAGCGCTCGGCGACCGCCGAGGCGAAGCTCGACTGCACCAGGTCACCGAAGACCTCGCGCTCCACCTGGTTCGCAAACCGTTGGCGCAGCAGCTTCAGCGGCACCTTGCCCGGGCGGAATCCCGGAAGACGAACGCTGCGGACGAGCTCGTGAAGCCGCTTCTCGACCTGCTCCTGAATCGCTTCGCTGGGGAGGTCGACGCGCATCCGCCGCTCCAGACCCTCTCCCGTCTCCACCGTTACTTGCATACGTCTCGTCTCCTAGCGTCACGGCCATCGTCGGCAAAACCGGCTGGAACCCAGCGCCTGTCCCACGCACCGCGGGCCATGCGGGCGACTGACCGACCGGCTTCAAAAGCCCGACAGTATAGCCCGGGGCGCGCCCGGGGTCCAAGCTCCGTGCTGTGCCAGGGTGCGATCAGAACTGATGTGTTAACGCACCTGTCGTAGGGTACGCATTACGTACCCTACAGCTACCGGACGTTCTCAGGTACCGGGCGTCGTTGTCGTTGTCGTTGTCGTTGTCGTAATCGAATAATCCGACCACGATTACGACAACGACAACGACACCCGGTCCGTGAGAACGTCCGGTAGCTGTAGGGTACGCGTACTACGACATGTGCGTTAACACATCAGTTCTGATCGCACCCTTGGTCTGCCTTCCCGTGTCGGCGAGGCCTCGCCTCAGACCGACGAGCCGCGGCTCGCACGCCAGGCATCGAAAGACGCGCCGGCCTTGATCATCGTTCCGGCCGTAGGGTCGACAAGCGACAGCGCAGTCCACCGAA
>NZ_CAIKKU010000239.1 GCF_903828115.1 uncultured Thiodictyon sp.
GGCCTGGACGTAGGCTTCATCAAGCTGGTTGAGGCTGTGGTCGCTCAGGTGCATCGGTCAGTGGCGCGGTATCAGCGGGCAACGTAGGGGGACATCCTGAGCGGGCTGGAGGCAGCGGTCAAGGGGTCTCTGAACGGCTACTTTCTGACAAGAACTGGCATAATCCATATTAGCTTTCTGCCGGAAAGCTGCGGCCCACAAGGCTGATTGCGCCAATGGCCGCGTCGCCAATGCGCCCTTATTTCGCTGCCTACACCGAAGTGGTCGGTATTTTGAGGCTCGAATGCTTTGCCGCAAAAGTGAATTTTTGTGTAGCCCATCGATGTCAGTTTAGATATGGTGCGCTGAATGTCCTTGGGCTTTCGTGCGCCATCTATCTTTTCCAACAAAGTCTTCGGCGTATCGGCAGACCATCTTAATTCAATATTAAGCCGTTAATTATTAGCTTCAATGCTTCGCGAAATATAGGGTAGCCGGAATTCTGTTCGGCTAGTTCTACCTTGAGGCTGTCCGTTCTTCTGTGTCTCGCCCCCATTTTCTCAAATTCAATGATCGCCTCTTCGGCGGATTTTCGTGTGTAATCCATGTCATCTCTTAGAGCCCGTTCTGCTACAACCGATATGGACTCTAGTTTATTTTCTAGCGATAGTGCGAGATAGTAATATTTGTCCTCATGCAGTATCCAATCTAATTTTTCTTGACCCTCGCTGAGGTTATCTGGACAGGTTGATAATAGTATTTGCAACACTGGGTTATCGAGCAATGGAATAATGGAAATATATGCGCCATCAACGAATCGCCCCTCATTGTAAAGATTAAGATCGGATTGTTTGCCGAAGCTCATGTAAAATGATGAGTAGGGAAGTGATAGTGTTCCTATCTTTATTTCGTCAACATCGGTGTGCCTAAATTGTTCTGTAATCTCATCGTTAAAATTAAATATTTGCCTTCCATGACAGAAGTATGCTGCATAATGCATGGCAAGAGAGCACTCATGCATTGCCAGCTGCAAATTCTCGGGCCGTTTTTCGAACGGAAGCGCCATGATTTCATCATTGTACTTTGCTTTAATATGTTCAGTGATGGCATGAAATGTTTCTGGATTTGCCAGGGTTGTTGTGCCAGAAAGGTTCTGGTAAATGTTTACAACTTGCTTGGCAAACGGACGGGTCATCCGATATCGATCAGGATGATACCTCTTAGATAATTGCATATCTCCCCCGAATATTAACGTGCAGGTTGGGAATGCGGCCCCGAAAGCTCTGCTTTCATTGCCAGAGCAACCGCTTCCGCCTCTCCCCGGTCAACCAGGATCGCCAAGCCTTGCCACAACGCTGTTTCAGGGGCCTTGATTTCCAGCCAGGACAATTGGCCGACTTCATGTGCCCCCGGTAGTCCACGGCCCCGTACCGTCACCTCTTCCCAAACCGCCGGGGGTGCCAATACTTGGCCATATAATCGCCGCAGCAACTCCAACTGACCAATGACCGACAGGGCGATCAAAGGACCGCTGTCGGCAACGACGACGGGAGGTGAGAAGCAAGTCATCCGCGTGGGGAAGGGTCAAGGTTTGCATGACATTTTCCGCTCCGGGGGCGCGGGCGAAGTCTAACCGCGGTCGCGTCCGCCCAGTGTGCCGAGCTGGTGCTCCAGGGCGCGGATGCGCTCGCGCAGGGCCTCCATCTCATCGAGGAGATCCAGTGCCAGGGCGGTGCCGGACAGGTTGAGCTCCAGGTCATGGCGCAGGCGCAAGGCCCGGCGGGCCCGCTGTACCGCCACACCGTCGAAGCGCCACTCGCCCGGCGCGCCGCCGGCCCGCGGTCGCAGCACCCCCTCACCTACCAGTAGTTGCAGGGTGCGGCCACTGGAGCCGCACAGTTGGGTCAGTTCCGCGAGGGTGACGACAAACCCCTCGTCCATGACGACCCCTTCGATGCGTGTTTCGCTCTTTACCATGGTCTTAGACCCCCAGCTCCGCACGCGGGTTGAAGTGCAACTGCTCGGCCATGTGCTCGAAGACCCGTCGCGCCTCCTCGGTCTTGGCCGACGGCACCACGATCTCCAGGATGACCATCTCGTCGCCCGGCGGATCGCCGGGGAGCCCGCGCCCCTTCAGGCGCATCCGCTTGCCGGTCTGAGACCCCGGCGGAATCTTGAGGTTCACCGGCCCGCCCAGGGTCGGCACCGGGATGGTCGCACCCAGGGCCGCCTCCCAGGGGGCGATGGGCAGGCGCAACGCGATGTCCTTGCCGTCCACGGTGAAGTGCCGGTGCGGCCGGATGTCCACCTCCAGGTACAGGTTCCCGGCCGGCCCGCCATGCACCCCGGGTGCGCCCTGGCCGCTTAAGCGAATCTGGCGGCCCTGGGTGACCCCCGCCGGAATGCGAACGTTGAGCGTGCGTTCGTGGCTGGTCATGTGCCCGTCCGCGCCCAGCTCCGGAACCTCCAGGCGCAGTTGGCGGGTGGCGCCCTGGAAGGCGTCCTCCAGGTCGATCTGGACCCGCACGGTCTGGTCCTGGCCGCGGCGCTTGCGCGGTGCGCCGCCCCCGCCGGCACCAGCGCCGCGGAACTCGCGGTTGAACAGGCTCGAGAAAAAGTCGCTGAAATCGCCCGTTTCGTTGGGGTCGAAGTGGAATCCCTGCTGGGCCCCGGCCCCGCCCGGGGGCGGCCGGAAGTCCTGGCCGGCCCGCCAGTTGTTGCCGAGCGCGTCGTAGGCGGCGCGCTTCTGCGGGTCCTTCAAGACCTCCTGCGCCTCGTTGACATCCTTGAAGCGGGCCTCGGCGTTCGGCTCCTTGCTCACGTCCGGATGGTACTTGCGCGCCAGCTTGCGGTAGGCGCGCTTGATGTCGTCCGCGGTGGCATCGCGGGCGACACCCAGGGTCTTGTAGTAATCCTTATATTCCATAGCAAGGTCTCGGGGCAGGGAGTCGGGGTTGGCGTCGGACGGACTCGAATCAGTGCCGAAGATGGGGATTCACGGCCCCGGTTGCACCGGGTCGCCCCCGCCTGGCTAGAATAACCCCAGAGCGGCGAATCAGTCCGCGAAAAACGCGAACAACTCGAAAAAGATCATGGCTATTGCCGACAGCGCTCGTCCATCGATCGGCTTGAGCGCCGCGCCGACGAGCGCCCGGCCCCTGCACGACCCGGCGCCGTAGGGTCCGCTGCGCGGACCGGCCACCCCGCACACGCCCCGGATGACCAGCCCCACCCACTCGAGCTCCCCGCCCACGGCCGCCCGGAGGGTGCGATCAGAACTGATGTATTATTTCACATTACGTAGGGTATGCATCGCGTGTCCGCCAAGCTGCCACGACCGCCGGAGCCGGGTACGCGATGCGTATCCTACAGCGACAGCGACCGGACGTTCTCGCGGACCGGGCGTCGTGGTCGTTGTCGTAATCGAATAATCCGACCACGATTACGACAACGACAACGACAACGACAACGACAACGACAACGACAGCGTACCCGCAATCTCGGTCACCACATCAGGTCTGATCGCACCCAGTTCGGGCCCGGCCGCCCCCGGCGGACCGAAGCTGGTATCATCCGGCCTTTGCCGTCACCCCAGCGTCCGCGCCGTGAGCCCTGCCAAACCTGCAGTCATCCCTCTGACCCCCGACGAACGTCGCGCCTCGCTCGGCCTGGCCGGCATCTATGGCCTGCGGATGCTGGGATTGTTCCTGATCCTGCCGGTCTTCGTCCTCCACGCGGACGGCTACACGGGGGCGACGCCGCTCCTGATCGGGCTCGCCATCGGCGCCTACGGGCTCACCCAGGCCATCCTCCAGATCCCGTTTGGGATGCTGTCCGACCGGATCGGGCGCAAGCCGGTGATCTACGGCGGGCTCGCGGTCTTTGTACTGGGGAGCGTGATGGCCGCGCTGGCCACCAGCATCGAGGGGGTGATCCTGGGCCGGGTGATCCAGGGGGCCGGGGCCGTGTCCGCCGCGGTCACGGCGCTCGCCGCGGACCTGACCCGGGACGAGGTACGCACCCGCGCCATGGCCGGGGTCGGCGCCAGCATCGGCATCGCCTTCGGGCTCGCCTTCATCATCGCCCCGGTCATCGCCCGGTTCTGGGGGCTCGCGGGGATCTTCTGGGTCACCGCCCTGCTCGCCTTCGCCGGCATCCTGGTGCTGTGGCTGGTGGTGCCGAACCCCAAACACCGCTCGGTGCACCGGGACGCGGAGCCGGTCGCGAGTCAACTGATGGTGGTGCTGCGCGACGGCCAATTGCTGCGGCTCAACTTCGGCATCTTCTCGCTGCACCTGATGATGACCGGCATGTTCCTGGTCATCCCGCCCTCGCTGGTGAAGGCGGGCGTGATCAACGCCGACCACTGGGAGGTCTACCTGCCGGTGCTGCTGCTCGGCCTGTTGGCGATGGTTCCGTTCGTCATCATCGCGGAGGGGCGCGGGCGCATCAAACAGGTCTTTATGGGGGGCATCGTCACCGTGGGTTTAGCCGCGCTCGGGTTCTCCGTCTGGGCCACTGAGCTTGCGCCGTTGATGATCCTGCTCGCGGTCTTCTTCACCGGCGTCAACTTGCTGGAGGCCCTGCTGCCCTCGATGATCTCCAAGATCGCCCGGGCCGGGGCCAAGGGCACCGCCATGGGGGTCTACTCCACCTCCCAGTTCATCGGCGCCTTCCTGGGCGGCATGACCGGGGGGCTGGTGAACCAGTACCTGGGCGCCCCCGCGGTCTTCGTGTTCGCCGCCCTGTGCGCGCTCGCCTGGCTGCTGGTGGCCGCCACCATGGGCGCCCCGCAGCGGGTGACCAACCAAATGGTCCCGGTCGGACCCATCGGCGCCGACGCCATCCTGGACCTGGAGCGGCGCCTGCTGGCCGTCCCCGGGGTGCGCGACGCGGTGGTGGTGCTGGAGGAGGGGGTCGCCTATCTGAAGGTGGACAGCCGCGAACTGGATTCGGCAAGATTGGCCGCGGTGGTCGGCTGAGGCAGGCCGCGCCCCCGGTCCCGTAGCTAGTCCTTGTCATTACTGCTGACCCGCATTGAGCGGGTGCGAGGGAGATCATGTCCAGAGGCGTCAACAAAGTCATCCTGATCGGTAACTTAGGCAACGAGCCGGATGTTCGCTACACGCAGAGCGGGGATGCGATGGCCACCATCAGCATCGCCACCAGCGAGTCCTGGAAGGATAAGAACACCGGCGAGACCCAGGAACGCACCGAATGGCATCGGGTGGTGTTCTTCGGCAAGCTGGCCGAGATCGTCAAGCAGTACCTCCACAAGGGATCGAAGGTCTATATCGAGGGCCAGTTGCGCACGCGCAAGTGGCAGGACAAGGAGGGGCTAGACCGCTACACGACTGAGGTCTATGTAGGTGTCGGCGGCACCATGCAGATGCTCGACGGCCGCCCCGGCGGCGGGTCATCGGTCCCCTACGACGACGCCCCGCGCGCTCCGGCAGCTCCGGCAGCGGCCCCTGCGGGCGGCGCTCGCTCTGCCGCTCCCCCCGCCCCCGATCAGGGCGGCGGTATGCCGTTCGACGACGATATTCCCTTTTAGCGTGATCGGCGCCGGGCGGGTGCTCAGCGCTCCCAGGGGCGGCCTCGAGCGACGCGACACCGGGCGGTGGCCGCGAGCACGGCGAGCATGTGCGCCGCCAGCGCGTCCCGTGAATAGGTCCCGGCCGCCGCCAGGCTGGCCGCGGCGAGGCGCGCCACCCGAACCGGGTCCGCGGCCAGTCGCGAACCGCCCACGCCAGGGCCCGCGGGTCCCCGGCACCGACCCAGAGCCCGGCGCCGGCCCGCCGCACGATCTGCACCGCCTCGCCATCCGGCATGGCCAGCAGGATCGGCAGTCCCCTCCCCCATCGCCTAGAACAGCTTGGACGGGATCAATGCAGACACAGGGCTCACTGACCCCGAAGCGGGGGTGATAGCTCGACGGCACGAACCGCACCGCCGCCGCCCCCGCCAAGGTCGTGCCCGTCCCAATGCAGGCGCCCGCCGCGCCCGTCCGCAGACGGTCCCACGGCCACCCCCCGGGTGCAGATGCAGACGCGCGACCGCCGCGCGAAACCGCCCCTGGATCTCGTCGCGGACCAACAGACCGCCAGATTCTTGAAGTAACCATGGTAAGCCGTGGTGACAATGAAAACCCCGCCAGGCCGAAGAAGGTCGAACATCTCGGCGACGAAGCGGCGGGGGGCGAAGAGGTGCTCGATCACTTCCAGTGAGACGATCAGGTCCCAACCGGTCCCCAGAACCCGGTTCAGGGCGTCACCGGTGCCCGGGCGGATGCTTGCGCCGCCGGCGATGGTCGGCGAGGTCGAGCACCGCAGCGCCGCCTCAGCGGTCATCCCGGCGCCGCAACCGATACGCGATGCTCTCGCGCAGCCCGTGGTAGAGAAACTGTGGACCATCAATGAGGTCCCGCTGCCACAGCTTGCGTGGCTCCATGATGAGGCGCCAGAGCCACTCGAAACCGGCCTCCCCCAGCCAGGTCGGCACCCGCGCCACCTGTCCGCTGAGGAAGCCGAAGGCGGCGCCGACACCGATCACCACCGGCACCCGCAGCCGCTCCCGGTGGGCGTCGATCCAACGCTCCTGTTTCGGCAGGCCAAGCCCGACCCACAGCAGGTCGGCCCCGGAGGCATTGATCCGGTCGATGTCGGCCGCGACCTCGGCGGGGCTTAAGGGTCGGAAGGGCGGCGAGCGGACGCCGGCGATGCGGTGACCCGGGTAGACGCGGCAGAGGCGCTGACTTAGTGCGTCCAGGGTCGCCGCGGTGTCGCCGTAGAAGAAGCTGGAATAACCCCGCGTGTCGGCGGCGACCAGCAGCCGACGCATCAGCTCGGCACCCGGTATACGCTCCGGCAGGGGCTCGCCGCGCAGTCGCGCTAGCCAGATAGGCGCAATGCCATCGGGACAGAACAGGTCGGCCCGATTCAGGATCGCACGAAAGCTCGGGTCCCGATGACCGATCCAGATGCCATGGAAGCCGGTCACCACGACATGGCGCGACCGTGGGGGGCGCTCCGCGATCCAGCCCTCAATGCGGGCAACCGCATCAGCGGCATCCAGGCTGTCAATCTGTGCGCCCAGGATTGGCACCCTTGAGCGTGGTGTCTGGCCCTGGGGCATCCCGGCACCAGCCATTGCAGTGTCGCTCATAGCGCATCCCCAGCCGCCGCCACCTGAGTCGCGATCCAGCCGTAGGTCGCCGCCAGGCCCTCGCGCAAGGGCCGGCTGGGGGCCCAGCCGAGTCGGGCGCGGATCAGGCGGTTGTCCGAGGTGCGCCCGCGCACCCCGAGCGGACCGGGGATGTGCTCGATGGTCAGGGGCTTGTCGGCAATCTCCATGATCATCCGCGCCAGTTGGTCGATCGAGACCATCTCCGCCGAACCGATGTTCAGCGGGCCGCAGAAGTCCGACGCCATGAAGCGCTGCACCCCCTCGAGGCATTCATCGATGGCGAGGAAAGAGCGCGTCTGCTCCCCATCGCCCCAGATCTCGATGCTGCCACCCACAGGGGCCGCGGCGACCTTGCGGCAGAGGGCCGCGGGGGCCTTCTCGCGCCCATCGTTCCAGCTCCCTTCCGGGCCGAAGACGTTATGGAGCCGGGCGACCCGCACCCGCAGGCCGTGGTTCCTGGCGTAGGCAAAATACAGACGTTCGCTGAACAGCTTCTCCCAGCCATAGTCGCTGTCGGGGTCCGCCGGGCAGACCGAGTCCTCGGCCGTGGTCGGCGCCGCGGGGTCGTGCTGGTTGTGGCGCGGATAGACGCAGGCCGACGAGGAGTAGAATATTTGGCCCACGCCGGCACGGCGGCAGGCCTCAAGGACGTTGAGATTGATCTGCGAGGAGTTGTGCATGATCTCGGCGTCGTGGTCGCCGGTGAAGACGAAACCGGCGCCGCCCATGTCGGCGGCGAGTTGATAGACCACGCGGCTACCGGCCACCACGCGGGCCGCCAGGTCGGGATCGCGCAGGTCGCCCTGGACGAACTCGTCCGCCGCGCTGGGGGCAAAGGGCGGCAGCTTCAGGTCCACGCCGCGCACCCGGCGGCCCATCGCCTTCAGCCGCCGTACCAGGTGTGCGCCGATGAATCCGCCGGCACCGCAGACCAGGGTCAGGTGGTTGTTCATGCGGGGACCGCCTTGGTCCAATCGCCAGCCGGGACCGCGCCAACACCATCAATCAGGGCCAAACTCATGTTCTTCCTCGCCGAATCTTCAGACGTTCAGACAGGCATCACCGGCGCACCCCGGGCGGTCCGGCCTACAGGCCGACCGGACTGGTGCTAGGCCAAGGCCCAGGGTGGTCGCGCCGACGCCTGGCGGGCGCGCCGCCAGGCTGGCCCCCGCACCCGGTCGAGGGTGCCGAGATAGGCGAGCAGCGGCGCGTGCAGCAACAAATCGACACTGTACAAGGCGGCGGTGTTCTCTGGGATGTTACGTATGGTGAGATAGGCCATGATACCGCCGACCTGGAGCAGGAACAGCCGCTCCGCGCCGTCCCTCGCATAACCGCGCAGCAGCGCCCGGACGAACAACACCCAGCCCCACAGCAGCCCGCCGAGATACAGTGCGGCGCCCGGATAGCCGGCCGCCAGGGCAGCGTACAACAGTCCGTTCTGCGCATTCAGGCCGATCAGGCGGCGATCCGCCTGCGGACCGAAACCGAGCCACGGCGCCTGCTCAACCGCCCGCCAGCCTGCGCGCCAGATCAGGTTTCGGCCGGTCATCGACTGCAATTTCAACATCCCATCGCCGCGGGTTGCGAACCCGGTGACGTAGTCCAACCAGTCTTGCGGAAACAGCCCTCCGAGCAGCGCCAGCCCGGCCAGCACCGTCATGGCGATGCCGACGAACCGTGCCCGCCCGCCGGACAGCCAGGCCACAAGACCGAGCGCAAAGGCCGTCCCGAAGATGCCTTGACGGGCCTGAAGCAACCAGATCGCCAGCATCGCGGCCAGGCCCAGCGCCGCCCACGGCAGGCGCCGCAGGCCGCGCCGCTCCAGCGCCATCACCAAGCCGACGACCGCGGGGACCACGGCCAGACGCGCCATGCCGGTGGAGCGCGAGATCGGCCCGAACCGACCGAGATCCGCCCGGTTGACCAACCCGTGGGCTGTTATCCCAAGCTTCCCCTGCACCAGCAGGACGTCGCGGGCGAAGAACAGCATCCAAACGAACAACAAGGTCGCCAACAGCCAGACCAGGCGATTGGTCGCCATCGCCCGCGACAGCGGATCGACGCCGCCAAAGGCCCCGTCGATAGCCGCGAATACGCCGAGATAGGCGAGTGCCCAGTACCAGACCGGGAAATCGGCGCCGGTCAGCAGCGCGGCTTGCAGTGACAACAGTGCATAACCGATCCAGAGGCCCTCGGCCAGTGTCGGCAGCCGGTGTGGCTGGCGCAGCAGCGGCGACAACAGGGGCCAGAGGACGAGGGGCAGCAGCGGCCCCAGCGTACGCAGTGTATTGACCCAACTGACGAGGTCCTGCGGCGGCTCTTCCAGATACCAGGGGCCGGCGTTGATCCCCGCCCAGCAACCGAGCCAAAGTGTCAGGGCGAGCCATCCTATCCAGACTCGCGGGGTGGTACCGGCAACCGTAAAGCCGGGCCTGCTCATCGGTGCGCAGGCCCGCGCACCCGCGTATAGATTGCCTCCAGCGCCAGGGCCTTGGCCTCGATACTAAAATCGTGGGCGCGCCGCCGGGCACCGGCCGCCAGAGCGCGGCGGCGGGCCTCGTCCGCGTGCAGCAGCAAGAGCGAGGCGCGCAGCGCGCCGACGAACGTCGGCGGCGACGCGATCGGCAACCGGATACCGCAGGTGGGGGTAACCGCATCGGTAAACCCGCAATGATCCGGACAGAGCACGGGCACCCCGCGACTCAAGGCCTCCACCAAGACCGTCGAGGTCAGGTCCTTGAGACTGGTAATGACGAAGAGATGGGCCTCATCAAGGGCCGTGAGCATCACCTGCCGGGGCACCTGACCCCGCCAGCGACAGCAGGCCTCCAACCCGAGCTTGCGGGACAGCCGGTGCCAGCGCCGCGTGCACGAACCGCTACCGAAAACCGTGAGTCTCCAGGCCACCGAATCGGGCAGCCCGGCCAGCGCGTGGAGCAGTAGAGGCAGCGCCTTCCCCGGCGCGTGCTCGCCACTCCAGGCGATGCGCAGCGGCTCATCCGGCGCGCGCCGGGTCAGGATGCCGGCCCGCAAGGTCGGTGCAGTCACCTCGCTGACGATGGTGCTGGGGCAACCATAGCAGCGTTGCAGGGCCCCGGCGATGCCGCTGGTGGCGGCGATCAGACCGGGGCCGGCGCGCAACGCCGCCTGCCGTGGTGTCCTCAAGAGCCAACGATGGAGTCGATTCATAAGATTACGCCCGCCGAAATAGAGCATGCCGACGGGCCCCAGCGCGCCGAACAACCGCCATGGGGTATCCTCCATGCCCCCGATGGGACCCCAGACGAAGGGGGGCGAGAGGCGCCAAAGTCCCCCGGGAAAGCGAAATCCGACATAGGTGAGTTGGTGCGTCAAATCAAAGTGCCGCTCTGCGACAAGCCGGGCCGCGATCCGCGCCGCTGCGCGCAGCCAGCTGCGATAGGCAAAGTGCATCAGCGGCTTGAGCAAGGAGCCCTCAATCCTGCGCCAAGCTGGGGTTGGCCGGTAATGCCAGGGGCGGGGGGCGGGATAGATGAACGCGACATGCGCCGCCCAGGGGGCCTTGGTGGTCCGCAGGCAAGCCTCGATCGCATCACGATGAAAGACCGCCGTGATGACCGTGACCTCGCAAAATGAGGCCAGCGCCTGCACCCAATTCCAGCCCACCGCCTCCTCTGAACCCCGGGTCGGATGGCAGGCATAGGCACAGACCAGGACGCGGGGGCGGGACGGCGCACAACCGCTGGCCGCGCTTGGGATCGTGGCAGGCATCGGCACGGCCGACGACCTCAGGTCCGTGCCCGCTGGCCGACGTCGGCAGCGATCACCCGCGACAGCGTCGGGACCAGGACCGTCCAATCGTAGCGGCTGGCGACCTGGCGCTGACCGCAGGCGCCCAGTTGTCGGCGCCGATCGGGGTCCCGGAGCAACGCCACCAGCGCCGCGGCAAAGTCCGCCGCACCCTCCGCCAGCAGGATCTCGACGCCGGGCGCAAGCGTCAGGCCCTCGGCGCCCTTGCGAGTTGCCACCACCGGCACGCCGGCCGCCAGGGACTCCAGGATTTTCAGTCGCGTCCCGGAGCCGGAAAAGATCGGTGCCACGCTGACCGTACAACAGCGGATGAACGGCGGGACCTGCTCGTCCGGCAGCAGTCCGGCGGCCCGCAGCCATGGACGCCGATAGGGCACCGGGCCGCCGATGATGGCCAACTCCACGCGCGGGCAGTGCGCCAGGACCAGCGGCAGCACGCCGGTCACCAGGAAATCGATCGCCTCGCGGTTCGGCGGATAGGTATAGGAGCCCATGAACAGGATCACGTCTTCCCCCAGTTGATGCATCCGCCGACAGACGGCGCTCGCGGCCGCAGTGACCCCAGCGAAGCGCCGACTATCGACGCCGTTGGGCAACAGCAGCGGCGCCACGCCGTAGAGCCGCTGAAAGGCGTCGCGGTCCGGCTCCGAGACTGCAAAGGACTGCGTCACACCGCGTAACACCCGCCCCTCGGCCCAGCGGGTAAGCCACCGCACGAGCGACCCATGGCGTTGCTGCCGCAGTTCGTATTCCACGTTGTGGGCGTGATAGAGCACCGTCAGCCGGGCCCCGCTACGCCGCAGCCGCTGCAGCAACCACCAGTGGTAAAATACCCAAGACGCCCCCTCCAATACCACCACCTCGACCCGACCCCGCTGCACCAATCTGACCACCCGCCGCACATAGCCGGGTATCCCCAAGAGCTTGCGCCAACCCCGGTCGCCGACCAGACGCAGTTGCCATACCGGCAATCCGCCAGGGGTCAGGAAGCGACGCTCCGCGGGACCCGGCTGCACCAGCAGCCGGTCGTCTGCAAGGGCTTCGGCGAGGGCACAAGTCACACTGCCGGCGCCCCCCGAGGGCGGCGCCGCGGCAAAGAAACAGACGAACGCGACTCGCATTTGCGCTTTACCCGAGGCCGAGCAAGGCCGGGCAGCAGGAACGGATGCGCGCCAGATGCCCGGGCTGGAGGAACCAGTGGTTGACCCCGCTGGAGCGCTCTGACCAGGGGAGCAGTCGCCCGTCCTCCAGTGTAAAGACCCGGTATCCCTCGCCGGCCAGCAGCGCGAACACGGCGGCGCGCGCTGACTCCGACGGCACCACCGCCGCTCCGTCGATCTCCACCAGCAAGGCTGGCCGACAGCGGCGGATGGTCTTCAGACTACCCTGCAGACAGGGCAGTTCGTGGCCCTCCACATCGACCTTCAGCAAGGTCACCGACAGCGACCGCAGCAACCCATCAAGGGCCAGGCTCGGCACCCGTTGGCTGTGGCGGTCGGGCTGCGCGGTGACCCGGGCCAAATAGTGATTCGTCAGCCCCCAGCGATCACGGGGTGCCGACATCCACACCAAGCCGTCAGCGTCACTGGCCGCGGCCCGCCGCGTGGTCAGGTTGCGGCAGCGCGACTGCGCGGCCAGGCGCCGCAGCACCGCATAGGTCCATGGCATGGGCTCCAATGCCAGCACCTGACCGCGGGGGCCGACCCGGCTGGCGCAGGCAAAGCAGTACAGTCCGACATTGGCACCCACGTCAACCACCGTATCACCTGGTTGCAACAGCCCCAGGCACACCGCCAAGTCCGGTTCGGCGCCCGGGTCCAGCGTGGCGAGGAGGCGACGGTAATACCCGGTCGCCAGCCACGCCGCCAGTTCCGGAGGCAGGCGATCGTTGACCCAATGCCCAAGTCGGCGCCAGGACGCATTGCTCCACCCGGCGACCCGATCAGCCTGCATGTCTTGAACCCATGTCCGCATCACCGCAATGCCGGAGCCAGTCCGCGACCAGTACACGCACCTCGGTCATGAACCGCTCGGTCGAAAACAACGTTGCCCGCTGCGTGAGATAGGCCTGCACTTCTCGCTGCCGACCGGGATTTTCCAACAGCCGAACGATCTTCGCTACCGCCTCGTCTTCATCCTGGTAAGTCAATTCGTTGGTCCCGACGATCTCCGCGGGTCCCCCTTGGTGCGGGACGAAGGCAATACATCCCGCCTTGACATATTCCGCCACCGCGACACCGAATGCCTCTCCCAGACATCCATGTATCGCGAAGCGGTGGCGCGCCAAGAACGCCATCTTCTCTGCCCCTGCCATATAGCCCACGGCCGAACACCAGTTACTGTTGCGCGCGATCCGGTCGCGGATCATCTGTCCGTATTCATCATCACCGATCGTCCCCATGAGGTGCAGGTGCACGTCGTGGCCAGCCGCCCTGACCCGCGCCAAGATGTCGATCATACCGACGATGCGCTTCTCGTGAGTGACCCGGCCCAGAATGACGAACCCAGCTTCCCGCTGCGCCCAAGGAAGCGCCGCTACAGCGTCGGCGACCGGCGGAAAGATCACCCGATTGCTGAGCAGTCCCAGGCGTGAGCGGAGCAAATTGGCGGTCCATGTAGAGTTGGCGACCAGCCAATCTTCGACGCCACGGTAATCGCTCCTGCCGACGATCGTGCGTGTCACGGTCGCATAGCCTTTGCGCAGCATTCCCGGGCGATGGAACAGCCGCCGTACCCCCCCGGGTAGCGGGTGGTATCGGTGACGCAAGGCATCGTCGAAGGACATATCGGCGATGAATTGGATCGCGGGCCTGCCGAAATCCATCATGTTATAACCACTGATGCAGACATCGAACCCTGATGCCACTGAGCGCAAGTAGCGCGCGAACAGCGCTCCGCGCAAGGCATCCGTATGACCAATGGCCCGTCGCAGCCATTGTGGGGCGCACAATATACCCATGTCTATTTCTTCAAGACTCGTTCCACAGTGTCGATTCAACTGTCCGAGATCGCAAGGACAGCCCGTTACGATGCCGACTTTGTGGGAACCAAGCAATGCCTGGACACCCCACGCGACAGCAAGCTCAGAACCGCCCGAAAGCAAACACGGATGCCCGAATAGAATGGCGGCCATCTATCGTCATCAACCCATTGGCGATTCATTATTCAAGGTGGTCCAGCAGAGCAACCACCAAGGTGGTGTACATACGCGCCATCGCAAATCGCGACCCGACCGCCACACGCGGTCAGCTTTCTACAAAGATCACTATCGTTTCCGTAGTGCGGCCGACACTCCGAGAAGCCCCCCACCCTCTCCCAATCCAATCTTCGGAGGAATAGTGCGGAGCCACTCACCGGTGGTTCGACGACGCGCGGAGCGCGATGACGGTAACGACGGAAAAGCCTCTCAGCGTACCAAAAAATCTGCTCTTCACGCCAGACGTTGCGGCAGAGTGCTGCGCGCCTGTCAGTCTGAGATATCAAGCCCGCACTTGTTCGTGGGCCTACCGCCATCAGCAAGGGCTCATGCCGCAGCGCGCGAATGCACAAGGACCAAGAGTGTTGCGTGACTACCGTATCGGAATTCAAGAAGCAAAGAATCGGCCGTGTCGCAAGAAGTGCCCCGCCCATGCAGGCGCCGCTGTGATAGCTATTGCGTCGATTGTGACGGGTAATCCACGCATTGCGGCTGGCATAATCTCTGATGACAGCGCTCGCCCGCTGATCCGTTGATCCGTCATCGATAATGATGACCTCAGCCTTGCCGGCAAAGCGCTCAAGGCTACGCAGGCAACGTTCCGTTTCAAGAGGAGCATTAAAAACCGGGACGATAATAGAAAGCTCCTGCGTGGCCGTCACTTCATCCTCCGAGAAGAGGGGATTCGGCCAGGCCCCGATGCCGATCGAAAGTGCGCGCACGTAGGCGGCCTTGGTCTTGATCTGCCACTGCGCCGGAAGCCGACGATAGAGTGGAACAAATAATTCGTCGAAGGATCTCAACATCGCGGCAAAGAGGCATCGACGACATAGACGCCGATACCAAATCCTCTCTGGTCAGTTGACGCGATCACTTCCGAGCCTGCTAGCCGATGACGAACATCGCGCCAGTACCTGGGTACTTCGGTCGTGGCATCGTCGCCAGGATGAATGTCATGAAACGCAATCAAGCCGCCGTGGCCGACAAATCGGGCATAGCATTCGTGATCCTGCCGTACCCCATCGTAAGCGTGATCGCCATCGATAAAAAGAAAGTCGACGGATCGGCCCGACAGCAAGCGATCCAGCTTCCGCACCATGCCCGGATCATGCGAATCACCGCGCAGCAAGGTTACCTTCTGACCCGGCAACGCAAAGCGGCGATACAATGGCGCCCGCCATCCGGAATAGCCGCCGCCAACGTCACCGCCAGGAAGATCGATGCTTATCAACAACGCATCTGGCGCGGCAACGCGGGTCCACATGAACAATGTACCACCGCCGGCAGTGCCGATCTCCAACACCACCTTTGGCCGGAGCCGCCTAACCCGATCGATGAGTACGCAAATTTCAGAATCCAACTGCCACGGATTGAACCAACCCGACGCCAGTGTGCGCGTATAAGAGAGTAGTTCAATTGAATTATTGAATGATCGATTCTTGTCGAGTTCGCGATAGGCGCCAAACCAGCGAACACAGCGATCATATATGGCTGTGAAAAGCCCGCGCAGCCCGGCGCGCGACAATTCAGATTGGATTCTGCTCAGTGCCCTGGCTACCATAACACCGTTTCCGTTGACATCATTTCGCTGCTACCCGTCCGGGCGGCAGGACACGTCGAAAGACATTGGGGGCCCGACGGGCCGTCCACAACGCCATAGCCCCAAGAAGAAGAGTAAACAGCGTCCACCGCATCGGCGACGATGGCGGCAAGCTGGACACCATCGCCGTGGAGCAGAATATCATAATAACAGGCGCTACCAAGAGCCCGTAGTCTCTGATTTCAGCGCCGCTGAGAGTGAGTAACAGCACGGCATCAATAGCCACGCGCACAACCCAAGCGAGCGCCGCCCCGAGGATACCCCAAGTCCATAGCAGAACGCACAGCAGGAGCGCATACGGCACCAACTCCGCAAGGTGAACGACGGCCACGGTTCGCGCATCCCCCGCCCCTTGCAGGCGCGCGCAGGGTATGTACGCGAGCGAATTGAACCACAGGCCAAGGAGGAGGACCTCAGCAACCGGCACTGACTGGGCGGCAACATCCGGCCCCAGCCACAGGTGAAGCAACGGAGCAGTCAGCCAGATCGCCACGAAAACAGTGGGCGTTATGATCAAAGCGAGCCCTTGCAGCGCACTGCCCATCAAATCGTCACGATCGGACCGGGTGCCGACGGCAAAACGCGGGAAGATCGCGCCGGATAGGCTCCCCGCAAGCATAATCCCGCGGGCTACCAAACCTTGGGGGATGGCGTAGAAGGTGACGGCACTCGCGCCCAAGACTGTTGCGATGATCACACGATCAGCCACGGCCAGCAAGGGTCCCAGCACCGCCGTGACGGAGATCCAGCCGCCATACCCCAGCAGAGACCGCAAGCGCCCCGCGTCGAACGCGATCGGTGCCGTAAGAGGGACATGGCGGCGGCAGAGAGCGAACAGAAGGACGATTCCCAGGACGCGCGGGGCCAAGGTCGCCGGAATGAGCCAGTCCAAGGCGGTATATCCGGCCGCGGCTGCCGCCAGCGGCAGGACCAGTGCGAGGCTCGTCACCAAGACCTGTACGACATTGAGTGAAAGGAACTTCTCTCTTCCTTGCAGCGCGCCCGCCAAGGCGCTTGCACTCAGGGTGACGGGCAAAGCGAGGGAAAGCCAAGGAAGCGCGCAATACAGTTCAACTTGGAGGGCTGCCGCCCCGGGCCTGGTGTTGCTGAACACGAGTTGGCCGACAGTCCACATCACGAGCCCAGCGATCGACCCCAAGGCGGTTATCACCACCAGCGCCGTCCAAACGACAGCCGCCCGCTCGGTCGATGACGCTTGGTCCAGTTGCGCGACACGTTGGGCGGTCGCCCGCGACATACCCAGATCAAAGAGCCCCATATACCCGAGCAATACCCATACAATCGCGAGTGCGCCGTATCGCTCTGCGCCTATCAGGCCCAGAAATGTCGGGAGCGTAACCAGCGTTACCGCCAGGGGGATCAACTGACCCGATAAGTTATAGAGGGTATCGCGGCGGATCGACATGACGCAGAGTGTGCCATAAAGGGCGGCCCCTCTGCGACCCCGCGCTGTCTGCCGACTTGGGCGGGGAGCGAACCTTGCGGGACGCTTGGCAGGCGGCGAGACTCAGCCGTCATCCGGATCGGCAATCCCAGCCATTTCTCTAACATTATGATAGTGCTTCGTATTATCCTGGACGCTCCGGTTGCATAATCCCCTGCCCGGGTCTATCGTCTGTACGCCGGAGGCCGTGCCACCGGCCGCCGCTAGACGACATGCAACCACACTGCGACCGAAGGCCATACGACCGCGACCGGGGACCCCATGGACCGCCAAGAAGCCACCAAATTCATGCTCGACTGCCTGCGGACCATGCTGGCCCGCAACGGCTCCGACCTCTTCATCACCGCGGACTTCCCGCCCGCCTGCAAGATCGACGGGCGCATGACGCCGCTCAGTGATCGCACCCTGAGCGGGGTGCAGACCAGCGTGCTCGTGCGTGCCATCATGAACGACCGCCAGGTGCGGGAGTACGAAGCCCACAAGGAGTGTAATTTTGCCATCAGCCCCCAGGGCATCGGGCGCTTCCGCGTCAACGCCTTCATCCAGCAGGGGCTTTCGGGCGCGGTGCTGCGCACCATCACGAGCAGCATCCCGGAGCTGGACGATCTGAATCTCCCGCCGGTGCTCAAGGACCTGATCATGACCAAGCGGGGCCTGATCCTGGTGGTCGGGGGCACCGGTTCGGGTAAGTCGACCTCGCTCGCGGCCATGATCGGGCACCGCAACAAGAACAGTTACGGCCACATCATCACCATCGAGGACCCGGTGGAGTATGTCCATCCGCACCGCAACTGCCTGATCACACAGCGCGAGGTGGGGGTCGACACCGAGGGCTGGGACACCGCCCTGATGAACACCCTGCGCCAGGCCCCGGATGTGATCCTGATCGGGGAGATCCGCGCCCGCGAGACCATGGAGCACGCCATCAACTTTGCCGAGACCGGCCACCTGTGCCTGTCCACCCTGCACGCCAACAGCGCCAACCAGGCCCTGGACCGCATCATCAATCTGTTCCCCGAGGAGCGCCGGGTGCAACTGCTGATGGATCTGTCGCTGAACCTCAAGGCGGTCATCTCCCAGCGGCTCCTGCCCTGCAGCAGCGGCGGGCGCATCGCCGCGATCGAGATCATGATCAACTCGCCGCTGATCCAGGACCTGATTTTCAAGGGCGATGTGCACGGCATCAAGGGCATCATGAAGAAGTCCCGGGAACTGGGGATGCAGACCTTCGACATGGCCCTGTTCGCCCTCTACGAGGCGGGCAAGATCAGCTATGAGGACGCCTTACGCAGCGCCGATTCGATGAACGAACTGCGTCTCGCCATTAAGCTTGAGGGTCACGAGGCCCAGGGCCGGGATATGTTCGCGGACGTGGAGGGGTATTCGATCGTGAAGGACGGCGAGGATCTGATCCCCGACGTTCCCCTCTTTGGCGCCCCGCCCCCCAGGCCGGCGCCGCCGTCGGGCGCGACGAGCGAGACGAGCGGCGGCGTGCCCTTCGGCCAGCCCGAGACCAGCACCGGCCTGGCCGTGGAGACGACCGGTCCGGCGTTGGTCTACCAGGCGGGGGTCCGCAAAGAGCGGAGCAACTGAAGCCCGCGCACCGACCCACCCGGCTGGCCGCCGCGGTCCTGAACTGGAGACGCCCGATTGGATATCGCCCCCTATCTCGAAATGATGGTCCGGCACGACGCCTCGGACCTGTTCTTCACCCCGGGCTCGCCGGTCAGGATCAAGATCGAGGGGGTCATCCGTCCGATCGGTGAGAGTCCGGCCTCACCGGAGTTTTGTCGTGACGCGGTGTTGTCGATCCTGGACGCGGACAAGGCAAGCGCCTTCGCAACCGAGTGGGAGGTGGATTTCGCCATTGCCCTGGGGGACCGGGCGCGCTTCCGGGTCAATGCCTTCCACCAGCGCGGGGAGGCGGCCATGGTGCTGCGCTATATCCGCGCGAGCATCCCCACCGCGGCGGAGTTGGGCCTGCCGCCGATCCTGCCCAAGCTTATGACGCACAAGCGCGGGATCATCCTGATGGTCGGGTCGACCGGGTCCGGCAAGTCCACCACCCTGGCGGCGATGATCGATGCCCGCAACGCCGCCGCCCCCGGTCATATCCTCACCATCGAGGACCCGGTGGAGTTCGTGCACCCCCACAAGCAGTGCATCGTCAACCAGCGCGAGGTCGGGGTCGATACCAAGAGCTACGCCGCCGCCCTGAAGAGCTCGCTGCGCGAGGCCCCGGACGTGATCCTGATCGGGGAGATCCGCACCCGCGAGACCATGGAGGCGGCCATCGAGTTGGCCGGCACCGGGCACCTGGCCATCTCCACCCTGCACGCCAACAATGCCCACCAGGCGCTGGAGCGGGTCATCAACATGTTTCCCCAGGAGTTGCACAAGACCCTGTTCCTGGATCTCTCCATCAACATGCGCGCCATCGTCTCCCAGCGCCTGGTGCGCACCGTGAGCGGCAAGCGCTCCGCGGCCATCGAGGTGCTGGTCAACACCCCGCACATCGCCGATCTGATCCGCGACGGGCGGGTGGACGAGGTCAGTGAGGCGATGCAGGGCAGTAGCGAGGACGGCATGAAAACCTTCGACGACGCCCTGCTCGAGCTCTTTCACGCCGGGACCATCAGCTTCAGCGAGGCCCTGGCCAATGCCGACTCCGGCCCCAATCTCGAGGCCAAGATCAACTTCGCCTAAAACTTGAATTGCAGGCCGCGCATCCGATCGCGAAAATCGTTGTTGACCGACTCGATGTCCTGGTCACTGGCGATGACCTTGGGGATCAGGATGACGATGAGTTCGGTCCGCTTCGAGCCCTTCCCCCGCGTCCCGAACAGGGGGCCGGCGACGGGCACGTCGTAGAGGCCCGGTATGCCGGACTTCGAGTCGGCACGGGAGTCTTCTATCAGGCCACCCAGGACCACCGCCTGATTGGAACGGACCGCAACCGTACTGGTGATCTGGCGCAATCCAAAGGTGGGGTTGTTGGGCGTATCGGAAGCGACTTTGTTGCTGACCTCCTGGAAGATAACCATCTGCACCAGTCCGCCGGGGGTCACGCGCGGTTTGACCTTGAGTTTGACGCCGACCTTCTTGTACTCATAACTATTGAGGATATTGGAGCCGGCCTGGAGCGCTTGCTGCTGCTGGGTCTGCACCGGAACTTCTTGACCAACCTCGATATTGGCTTCTTGATTATCGATCACCATGACGGACGGCGAAGATAGGACGTTGACCAGACCCTGGCTGGCGAGCGCATGGAGATTGGCAATCAGCCGCCCCGGATTGGCGACAATGGCCCAGTTGAAGCCCGGGAAGGTCCGGGCGAGTGCGTTCGCCGCCGCGGCGGTCGTCGTCGCCGCGGTGCCGGTCGTGCCGCCGGTCGTGAGGGGGGCCACCGCGTTGCGGTTAGTCGTGACGCCGTCCAGGGCAAAATCACTCTTGTAACCATCGCTGGCGTGCGCCATCAGGTTCCAGGAGATCCCATATTTGAGCTCTCCGGTCAGGGTGATCTCGATGATGGTCGCCTCCACCAGGACCTGCAGCGGGACTATGTCGAGTTGCTTGAGTGCATCCAGGATCTTCTTGTAGTCCTTGGGGTTCGACCGCACCAGGATCGAGTTGTTCGTCGCATCGGCGACGACGCTCACCTCCGAGCTGAGTTGAAAGGTGTGCGCCTGGGCGCTTTGGCCACCGGTCCCACCGGCCCCGCCCGGTACCCCCTGCCCGCCGGATAAACCGCCGCCCGCGCCGCCGCCCTTGCCAAACCCGCTGCCGCTTCCGCCGCTGCTGCCGCCGGTGCTCCCGCCCAAGCCGCTGCCCATTTGCCCGATCACCGCGCGTGACCCGATACTCGAGGTGCCGAGCCCCGGGGCGACGCCGCCCGTGGATTGCTTTTTTTCCTTGCCGTCGCCGCCGAAGAGCTTGGAGAGCACGTCCGCCAGATTCTCGGCGTTGCCGTGCTTGACCCGGTAAACGAAGAGCTTCTCCGCGGCGCTGCCGCTCGCCTCGGCCATATCCAAGCGCTCGATCCAGTTGCGCGCCTGTTGGATATAACGCTCCTGCGGCGAGATCACCATCAGGCTGTTGGAACTCTCCACTGGGATGAAGCGGAACAGGCCCTTCATGGGATTTCCCGAGTCGTCGGCCAGCAGCCCCTCCAGTTGCGTCACCACCTCGTTGGCCTTGGCGTATTCGAGCACGAAGAAGCCGACCGAGAGACCCTTCATCCAGTCCACGTCGAACACCTTGATGGTGTCGATGAGATTGCCCATCTCCGGGCTGGTGCCGGCGACCAGGAGCAGGTTACGCAGTGTATCCACGCGCACGACGCTGCCCTCCGGGGCCAGCGGCTGGAGGATGCGGCTCATCTCGTCCGCACTGATGTACTGGAGCGGGATGACCTGGATGCTGTAGCCCGGGGGCAGGGGGCGGGTCGACTCACCGAGCTGCGGGACCAGATTGCCCTGGACCGCGTTGGCGATGGGGACCACCTCATAGGTCCCGGACTTGTAGACGATCGCCGCGTTGTTCATGCGCAGCAGCGTCTCCAGGGTCGGGATCAGGTGCTCGCGCCGCAGCGGCCGGCCGGTCTGAAGCGACGCCACGCCCTGGACCGCCGGGCTGAGCACATAATTCACCTGCAGCAGGTCGCCCAGGATGACCTTCACGACCTCGCGGATGTCGGTGCCGTCGAAGTTCAGCGTCACGTCGCCGGGGGTGGTATCCACGCTCGGGCCGGAGACCCGCCGCACGAAGCTGCCGGTCCCCCGCTGCACCGCGTCCACCGCCTTCTTGGTGTTCTTTTCATCGGACAGGTTGATGCCGGAGTCCTCGACCAGCCCGGCCGTCGGGGCCCCGGACGCGGTGGTCCCGGTCCGCCCGGCGGTCAGGTGGCCGCTGGCGGAGCCGACCTTGATCGTCGGGTCCCAATAGGCGCGCTCGCAGCCCGTGAGTCCCAGAACCGACAGGGTCAGGATCAATGCGGCCAGGGCGGGGCGCCCCGGCCGACGGCTACTGCGGCCGTTGCGGTGCTGGTCTTGGTCCATTCGGTCTCGGTTGGGGCGGCTTCGGCGGCGCGACCCGCTGGTCTGCGCCTGCCGCCTGTTTGCGTTGGGGTTCGCGCGACGGCGGCTTTAGCTGGCCCGGTGCCGCGGGGTTGGGGCGCCCGGCGGGGTTGGGGCGTACCGGCGCCGGGGCGGGTGCGGGGGGAGGCGAGGCTGGCGTCTGGGAGAAATCACGCAATAATAACTCATTCGTCTCCCCCTGTCGCTCAAACACCACGCGGTCGGCCAGGATGGCCTTGACCGACCAGCCGGCTTGCTCGTCTCCGAGTCGCAGGCGTTTGATCTGGGGTGCGCTGGGGTCGGTGATCCAGGCCGAGGTGGCCCCGGGAGAGATCAGGACCGCGCTCAGATCCAGGCCCTCCAAGGTGCCGTCCTGCACCGCCTCGGGCTCAGGTGTCGGCTCGGCGGCAGGCGGCGGCTCGGGTTTGCGCTGGGGCCGGAACAGTGGTCGCTCGGCGACGGACGCGTAGGTCTCTTTGGCCTCCGGCGGCGCCGGCGTGGTCAGTGATGCGTCGGCCGCCGCGCCCGGGTCCGCCGCGGCACCCTTATCCGACTGGGGGGGACTGACCGGCGCCAGCGGGCGCGGCCAGTCCCGCCACTGCAGCACCAGGACGCCCGCCAACGCCAGGACCACCAGGAGCGCCGCGGCCTTCATCACGCTTTGCCCCCGAGGGCGAACCCGAAGACGTCCAGGCGCACGGTCAGCTCGCCGGCCTCGTTGAGTGCCTGCGGGCGCCGGCCCGCACGGCCGCGTGCCACCTGCTCGGGCAGTTCCCCACGGGCGGAGGAGCGCACCGAGACCTGCTCGACGAACAGGAAGGGGCGCGCCTGATCGAGCTCATAGAGAATCTCGAGCAGGGTGTCGGTGGCGCCTTGGATCTGGACCCGCAGGCGCACCCGCGCCGGCTGTTCGGCCTTCTCCTCGGGCAGCAACTGGGTGCTGATCAGGCGGCCGTGGGCGGCGCTGACGATGTCCTGCACCTTGCGTGTCAGTTCCGCGCCGGCCAGGTCCGGGGTGGGGGCATCGAAATAGAAGGCCTTGAAGTCCTGATTGCTGTTGACCTTCTCCAATTCGGCGCGCAACCCGGGCAGGGTGGCAATGAGGCGCTGATAGCGCCCGAGTTGTTCCGAGCCGGCGGCGATGGCGTCGCCGAGCCGCCGGACCTCCCCCAGCCAGGGGATGGCGATGGCGGCGATGAGCAGGCCGGGGAGCAGGATCGCCGCACCCCAGACGAGTACACAGTAACGCTTGGTGGGACTAACGGCCATGGCACCCGCGCCCCCCCGAAAGATGAAAGTTGCGGGCGCCATGGCCGTTCCCTCTCCCCGGCCCTCCCCCGGCGGGGGAGGGAGATAAGGAGCGCGCTCCCGGCGCGACTTTCACGGTAATCTGGGTCATGGCGGGGCGGGCTCGGCACGTTTGTAATTGAAGGCGAGGTTGAAGCGTTCCTTGCCGGTCTGGGCCACCTGGGTCACCGGTGAGCGGAACGAGACCCCGGAGATCCCCGGGGCACCCTCCAGGAGGCCGATCAGGGCCGTGGCCCGACCGGACTCACCGCGCACCTGCACCTCGCCGCTCTGGTATTCGAGGCTCTGCACCCAGGTGTCGTCGGGGATCCGTTCGGTCAATTCCCGCAACATGTCGAGCATGCGCGGCAGTTCCCATTTCTGACGCAGGACCTCGGTACTGCCGCGCCGCGCCCGTTCCAGTTCCTGGCGGACCTGATCCACCTGCACCGCCTGGGTGCGCGCCTTACGCACCTCGGACTCCAGGGTCTCCAGGGTGCGCGAGCGCTGCCACAGGGGCGTGACCAGTACCCCCGCACCCAAGAGCAGGATCACGGCCAGCAGCAACTTGCCCGGATCGAGCAGCGGCTGACGGCGGCGCGGGCGCTCGGCCGGGGGCAGGAGATTGGCCTGGGGCCAGGCCCCCTCCCAGGTCACCTGATCCACCGGTGAC
Source organism: uncultured Thiodictyon sp. (assembly GCF_903828115.1). Classification (GTDB taxonomy): domain Bacteria; phylum Pseudomonadota; class Gammaproteobacteria; order Chromatiales; family Chromatiaceae; genus Thiodictyon. The sequence continues at coordinate 24,253 of NZ_CAIKKU010000239.1, forward strand.
CCGGCCTCACGCAGGCGCTTGAGCCAGCCCTCCACCAGGTCGCGCCGGGTCAGGGCCAGGTCCAGCGTGAGGCGCGCCTCGCCCTTGCCGCCGCCGACCACGAGCGAGTCATAGACCACCTGCTCGGGCCGGAAGGGCGAGAGCCGGTCCAACTCATAGCGCAGGACGGTCGCCAGATTGTCGCGGACCTGGGCCGGCAGCGAGGTGCGGCGGGTCAACACGGCAGTCGCCGGCAGCAACAGGATGGTCCGGCGATGCTGATCCTTGGAGCGGTCGGCCAGGACCCCGGGCAGCGGCTCTCGCCCGCCGAGGTCGAGAGTCCCCAAGACCTCCCTGGTCTCCCCCGCGATCCACTCCAGACGGGCAGCAGGGCCGTCCGCACGGATGACCAGGCGCCGATCGCGCCGCGCCAGGTAGCGTCGCACGAGCGTCGGCAGACAGGCGAGGAAGCGCTCGCCGGACGGGCGCGGGGCGCTGGCCCAAGAGCGTCGCGCGAGCCCGCCCCAGGGTAATTTCAGAGCATCGATCAGGGCCATGGAACGAATACCGATTTATTAAGCAAGTCCATTAGAGGATGCGCTCAGCGTCGTTGTCGTTGTCGTTGTCGTAATCGAGGTTATCGTAGTGCCCGGATTCTCCTGAACCCCAAATTACATCGCCGCTCCGGATACGACTACGATTACGATTACGACAACGACAACGACAACGATGGTGTCTGTGCCTAACCTGTGCTTGACTGGTTACTGAGCGGGCGGACCATCCCGCCTAAATCCGTCGCGCTACGCATCCCGGGGCACCGGCGCGAAAATACCTGGGCAGTGTAAGTCGGGCGCCCCGCCGGGCGCCAGTCAGCCGGTCGGCGCACCGTTCGGGGACGGCGGCGGCGGCGCCATCAGCCCGAAGCGCCGCCACCGCACCTGGTAGGGCGGGTTCCCGCCGGGCGTGATGCTCACCAGGGCCTCCATGGTCCGAGCCGTCGCCGCTCCCTGCTCCTTGATCTGGATGCGGTAGATGGGACCGCCGCGGTTGAGCGCGGGCGGCGCCTGGGCGCCCGGCACCCCCGGGCCGGCGCGTTGCTCGACCTGGAGTTGGGCGTCCGCAAGCGCGATGCCCTGTTGGGCGGCGATCACGGCCGCCGAGGCGAAGGTCAGGTCCACCACGTCGCCTTCGGTATCGACGGTCACCTCCGGGGCCAGGTGCTGGTAGACCTCACGGTTGACCCCCAGGACCTGCTGCAACTCCTCCACCGCGACGAAGGGGGCGTTCTTGGGCCCCAGCGCCCGCCCGGCGCTCTCGTACTCGCTGGCCTCGGCGCCGTTCAGGAGCTTGAGGTCATCCTCGTCGCGCCAGTCGACGATGGCGTCGGCGATAGCCTGCGCCTCCTGCTCCGGCGCCCCCAGCGCCGCAAGCAGCGCGGACAGCACCTGCGCGGACGCCTCGTTCAGGTTGATCCGGGACTGCTCGTTGAACACGGCGATGGACAGCGCGTTGCCGTCGAAGTCCCAGGGTCGGGGCGACCCGTCGGGGACCCAATCCGGCGTTTGCGAGGCGTCATCGGCCGCCGTCAGGTCACCCGTGCTGCCTTGCCGGGCGCTCCCCTGGCCGACATTTTCCGCGGGCGGCGGGGCCATAAAGCTGAAGACGGCATAGGCGATCGCCGCATCCGCCGAGGCGCCGAAGCGGGCCTGCGCGATCAGGTTCTCCGTCAGCGCGGTCTCGGTGCGCCCGGCCGCGGTCATCCCCACCGCCATGACCGTCAGCAGGGTGAGGACCCAGAGGACCAGGACCAGGGCGATGCCGCGGCGCGCACCCCCGCGGTGCCTCAGGCGCGCAGGGCGGGCAGGGCGACGATCAGGTCCGGCCATGTCTGGTCAACCGTGCTCAGGTGGATGCGGATCAGGGCCGGCGGCGCTGGTTGCTCCAGCCACTCCTTATGCCAGGCGGGGTCATTCTCCCCCGCCAAGACCCCGTAGTAATTGATTTCGATCTCCGCCACGCCCTCCAGCAGCAGGGTGCGCCCGAAGGCCCCGGCGGCCGCGTCCCGGTCCAGGGCCGCCCCCCCCAGACCCATCCGCGTGTTCTCCTTGAGCGGCTCCCACTTCACCGTGCCCTCAAGCGTGCCCTCCAGCACCTGCGGGTGCATCAGCCAGCGGGTCAGAATCAGGGCGCGCTGCCGCCCGGCCCCCTCGACCTGCAGGCGCAGGATATAGACACCGGGGACCCCGACATGTTCGGACAGCGGGGCCGCATACTCCACGCGCTCGGCGTCACCGGCGAACACCGGCAGCAGGGCGCCGTCGAACATCAGGCTGACCGGGCGCGCCTGGATCAGGGTGCGCAACAGGAAGCCGTGGGCGAGCCGCACGGCCCCGACGCGCTCCGCGGTGATATCGACCAGGTCCCAGGACCGGGTGCCCACCCGCAACCCGGCAAACAGCAACACCATAATCAGGGAAACCATCGCGAGCGCGATCAGCAACTCCACCAGGGTGAAGCCGCGCGCCGCGCGCGCTCGCCGGAAATCAAGGTCGAACCGGACGTGCATGCTATTGCGCCGGCTCCCCCAGCCGCAGGGTGCTGAGCGTCAGGCGCCGCACCCGCGCGCCCTCCTGCCACAGGGCGGTCACCGTGACCCGATAGGCGGTCACGGCGGGCACCACATCGGAGAGCCCCGAAGCCGTGGGCGTCTCGCCGAGTTCGACCGGGACTATGCCGATCTGCCAGGCGAAGCCGTCTTCCGGGTCGCCGGAGACCGGACCCTCCTTGAGCGGGATGGCGCTGCCCACCGCGGCCAGGCGCGCCTGCGCCAGCGCCGCGGCGCGGCTGTACTGGGCCGTGGTGATGGTGGTAATGGTGGCGCGCGAGAAGATCTGCATCAAGACCCCGAGCGACACGGCCAGGATCGCGAAGGCGACCAGCACCTCCAGCAGCGAAAAGCCGGCCTGACGACGGCGGCTCACTCCCGTTCCCAGGGTGCCATGCGTACCCGACCGGTGAGCCAGTTGACCCCGACCTGGTAGCCCGCGCCCCCGTTCGCCGTGTCGCGCGTCAGGAGGATGACCCCGCCGGTGGAACTGCCGTCCGGAAAGAAGCGCACGGCCCCGCGCTGATCATCGAGCATCTCACGACTGGCCGCATTGAGCTTGACGTGCACCTGGCTGGGCAGGGAGAGGGTGCGCATGCCGGTGAGCGCGAAGGTGCGTTCCTGCACATCGACGACCAGCGCGGCATCCGCGCCGGTGCGGATGGCGGTCTCCCGGGCGAGCCGCAGGGCCGCCGCGGTGCGGCGCGCCGCGGCCTTGAGTTCGACCCCGGGAAAGGCCGCGGAGATCAGGGGCGGTACCGCCGTCAGCAGCAGGGCGGCAATGGCCATGACCACCAGCAGTTCGACCATCGTGAAGCCGCGGCCACGGGCGACGCGCGGCACGCGGCCCCAGGGCGTACCGGACAAGGCGCCGGGGCCTCAGTCCCAACTCTTCACATCAGCGTTCTCGCCCTCGCCCCCCTCGCGGTTGTCCGCACCCAGGGTCCAGATGTCGACCCCGCCGTGCTCGCCGGGGAACTTGTATTGGTACTCGAAGCCCCAGGGGTCTTTCGGCACATCGCCCTTCTTGAGGTAGGGCCCGTTCCAGTTCGCGGCATTGCCGGGCTTCTTCACCAGGGCCTCAAGCCCCTCCTCCCCGGTCGGGTAGCGCCCGGTCTCCAGCCGGTACAGGTCCATGGTGGCGGCCAGGTCCTCGATCTGCAGCCGGGCGGTCTTGGTCTTGGAGGACCCCAGGAACTTCATGACCTGCGGACCCACCAACCCGGCCAGGAGGCCCAGGATGGCGAGCACGACCAGGAGCTCGACCAGGGTGAAGCCAGCGGTGCGCTTGGCACAGGACGGATACATCGCGAAACCTCTGAACCAACGAAACGATCCAGGCATTCTATGCCGACCAAGGTCGCGTGGCGAGTAATCGAGGCCCCCCGGGTACGATCAGAACTGATGTCGTGACCGAGATCCCGTGTACGCTGTCGTTGTCGTTGTCGTTGTCGTTGTCGTTGTCGTTGTCGTTGTCGTTGTCGTAATCGAATAATCCGACCACGATTACGACAAC
>NZ_CAIKKU010000240.1 GCF_903828115.1 uncultured Thiodictyon sp.
CAACGCTGTTATGCGGTTGCGGCATCGCTCCGCTGAATAGCATGAATCCTGAATTTTTTCAGCCACAATTTTTGCGCTGCAATACGGACAGGGAAACGCTCGATGAGCGTACACGAGGTGAACCTAGCTCGCGCTCGCCTGGGTGCTCGCGCAGGGTGAGACGATCGTGCCGATCTTCGGGACCAAGCGCCGGACCTATCTCGACGAAAACCTGCGCGCACTGGACGTGCAGCTCACCGTGGAGGACTTGCGACGCATCGACGACATTGCGCCGCCCGGCGTGGCAGCCGGGGCACGCTATCCGGAAACCATGCAGCGGCTCGTCAGCGATTGAGCCAGCGCGGCGTGAGCGCCGCCGATCGGACCCACCGCGCCAAGCCCTGGGTGGTGGCAGGCTACGCACTGGCCGGTTTCGCCCGGCCCCTGATCGCCTTCGCCACGAGTTGGCCGGGGGTGCTGGCACTACGCTTCGCCGACCGGGTCGGCAAGGGTCTGCGGACCTCCCCGCGCGACGCCCTGGTCGCCGCCAGCGTGGACCCTGGGATCCGCGGTCTGGCCTTCGGTCTACATCGGGCGATGGACAATGCCGGCGCGGTGATCGGGCCGCTGCTGGCGGCCCTCCTATTGGGTCTAGGCTGGGGGCTCACCGACGTCTTTCTGTGCGCCGTCGTGCCGGCGGCGATCTGCCTGGTGCTGGCTCTGATGCTGCGCGAGCCTCGGCCGGACGCGGCGCGTGAGAGATCCGGCCTGAGCTCCCCGTCTTCAGTTGGCGCCTGATCGGGCTTCCGCCGGCCTTCAAGCGCTATCTGGTTGTGCTGGCGCTGTTCACGTGGAAAAGGCCTTGGTGGCGGATCTGGCTCCGGCGGCGCTGCGCGGTACGGCCTTCGGCTGGTTCAACCTGACGGGCGGACTCCTGCTGTTGCCGGCCTCGCTCCTCTTCGGCGCGCTGTATCAAGGTGCCGGGGCACTGGCTGCCTTCGGTTTCTCCGCCGCGTGCGCCCTGGCGGCGGCATTGCTGATCCCAACCTGGGCGCTACGCGGGACCCGCTCCGCTACGCCTCGTCGCGGCGCCATCTGAGATGGTCTACCCGTCATCGCAAACGGTGGGCGTTGCGGGCTAGGCCGCGCTGCCGATTCAGCGGCAACTGCTCGTAAATCTCCCGTCCCGATCGACGGCGGGGGACGTGCGTCGACCCCGCTGCCCGGTCGGTGACGCGGGTCGCCCCCGGTGGCTCAGACCGCGAACAGTTGGACGCACCAAAAGATCAGGAAACCGCTGAATAAAATTAACGTTGCAATAGGGGTTTCGGGGACTTCGTGGGCTTCGATCAACAACTCTTCGGTGACGAGATACAGCAGCGCCGCCGCGCTGAAGGCCAGCGCACCGCCGATGGTGGCGTGCGAGGCGCCCGCGAGCAGATGATTGCCGATGACCGCGAACCCCAGCACCGTCGCACCCACCGCCCCGGACAGGGCGACGATGCGCCAGCCTTTGGTCGTGTCGGAGGTCAGCGCCAGGGCGAGGAACAGCAGTTCGACCGACAGGCCGATGGCGAGAATGGTACCGGTCTCGCCACCGGCCGCAAAGCCGGCGCCAATAATCAGACCGTCCACGGCCACGTCGATGAACGTCGCCAACAACAACCCGCGCGCACTTCCTGCTGCTGCGCCGCCCGCAAGACCCACGGCCTCTCGCTGTTCCATCCAGGTCGTCCAGATCTTCACGGCGAACATGAACAGACTGCCGAGCGCAAAAGATCCCACCAAGACCAGTGGCGGGACATGACCACGCCCGATTTCCGGAAAGATTTCCACTGCGAGGGCCGCCAGCACCACGCCCGAGGCGAAATGCTGAATCAGGCTGCGTGCCTTATGACTGGGATGCCACGATGCCGCCAGTACGCCGCCCGCGAGCGCCACCGTCGCAGGGATGGTCATGATCAATAATTCTTGAGGTGTCACAAGGTACTCGTAGTAGTTCTGCGAACGGGTCGGCGAGTATTCTATATGAATATGGCATGTCTCTGTTTATTAACGGACTCGTGGTCGGTGCGCGGTCGCTTGCCGGAGGTGTTTCGTGGACTTGGCGCTGATCCGGGCGGAGCATGCCTGGTGGTACCGCCAGTATGCCAACGAGCAGATCCCGGCCGATCGCGTGATCTGCGAGGCCGCGCAGAGACAGGCGACGGCCGAACGCCGCGGGCAGTGGGGCGACCAGGCACCTATGCCACCGTGGGTCGAAAGCGGACCTGCCCGGCGAAATCAGCCTTGGCGAGCGGCGCCGCGCGCACGCTCATCATCGTCGAGCCCGGACTGCACCTTCCGAAGGTCCTGCCGCAGGCGTTGCGCGTCCAAGGCCAAGGCCTTCTTCTCCTCGGTCAGCGCCGTTTCCCGGGCACGGGCCTCAGCCACGGCCGCCTGATGTTCAGAGAGTCGGGAAAGCCAGTGCTGCGTATCCGCGTCCCGCGCCTGCTGCTCCGCCTGGACCGTGGCCGTCAGCGTGGCAAGCTGGCCGTCGCGCCCGGACACCGAGTCCCCGCCCGCGGTTCCGGTAGAGATGCTGCGCAGCGGCCGATGGACCAGCAGTTCAGCCCGAGCAGAGAAACCGCCGGGCGAACTTTTCTTGAGCGTTACCGCACCGCCGGCGCAGGCGGTCTTTGGTGTTATGCTAGACTTCTCTACGGTTTTGTAGAAACCAGCGCGAGCAGGTGAGACGTGACCCAGATTTCCGCGAACATCTCTCCCGAAACCCGAGACCGCCTGGAACGGTACGTCCGTGCCCGGGGCATGAAGAAGGGGTTCGTGATCGAGCAGGCCCTGCTGCACCATCTACAGGCCATCGACGAGATCCCTGAGGAGGTTGTCATACCCCCGCGTCTCGTGGTCACGGCCGCGTCGGGCGAGCGGCTGCTGGAGCGGCTGGCGTCTCAGGAAGGCCCCAATCGGGCGATGCACGAACTCTTTGGCGAGGACCCCGAGCCCGCTCAAAGCGATCCCTTATGAGCGTGAGGATTCGGCGGCTGGAGCCTGGCGACGATCGCGACCGGTTCCGCAGCGGACACCCAGACCTCGACCGCTTTTTCCATCGCTTTGCGGGCCAAAACCAGTTTCGCCACCATGTCGGCGTCACCTATATCGCGGTCGAGGATGACGCGATCCTGGGCTTTGTCACCGTCTCGCCGTCCGCGATCGAAATCGACGCGCTCCCCGCTGACCGCCGTCGCCGGTTGCCGCGCTACCCATTGCCGACGCTACGCTTGGCGCGACTGGCGGTGGCCGAAACGGCGCGGGACCGCGGGGTCGGCCGGGCACTGCTGCGCTTCGCCTTGACCCTCGCCCGCCGGATGGCCGACGAGATCGGGTGTGTCGGCGTCGTCGTCGATGCGAAGCCCGCGGCACGGACCTTCTATCTTCGCTATGGCTTCGAGCCAGTATCGGTGGTCGAGGGGCTGCTGCTCGATCGGCCAGAACCGACGCCGATGTTTCTGCCGCTGTCGTCGATTCCGCGCCCGGACAACCAGTGACACTCACCGCGATTCGCTTGATCATGAATCGCTCGCCGCTGACCGCCGAACGCGTCAACCCCCTGACCCCGGAGGGCCGGCGATCCAGGACGGTGCCGGTTCGTCCTGCGTTGCCGGTGTCGGCCTGCTGTCCGGGCTTGCGAAGCGGTCATTGATCTCGGACTGCACCTTCCGAAGGTCCAGCCATCAAGGCTGGGCCTCCAAGGCCAGGGCCTTCTTCTCCTCAGTCAGCACCGTTTCCTGGGCACGGGCCTCAGCCACGGCCGCCTAATGCTCGGAGAGGCGACTGAGCCAGTGCTGGGTATCCGCGTCTCGCGCCTGCTGTTCCGCCTGGACCGCCTTGAGGCTTTCCGCCGACGCGGCGGCAACCCGCTCGGGATGATCCCGCTGGCGGAACTGGTCCTCGCCCTGCGCGCGGGACTGCGCCAAAGCCTCGGTTGTCTCCGCGAGGGCTTCGGTACGGGCGGCGAGCCTGTTGCCGGCCAGGTCCCAGGCGTCCTGGGTTTCCTGCAGCGTCGTGCCCTGGCTGTTCAGTTCGGCGGCCAGGCGCTCGATCTCGGTGCTGGCCGCGTCGCGCTGCCCAGCGAACGCCGCGACCTGGGCGTCCAGCGCCGAGACCCTGGGCCTCAAGCGCCGTCTTCGTGTCGCTCCATTGCTCGCCGGCCAGCCGGCACGCCTGATTCCAGACCTCGACCACCTGCGTGCGCAGCGCCTCGGGGACGCCGGGGATCTGAAAGCGCCGAGCGGCCTCGTCGAGCCAGTCGTCGATCCCGGCGCCGATTGCCTGCTGCGAGCCCTTGCCACCCAGTCCCTCGCGGACGGCGGCGATGGTCGGGCGCTTGCCGGCGGCGGCGAGGGTGCAGGCGGCCTCAAAGGCGCGTTGGCGGGTCGCTCCGTGGGCGCTCATGGTGATTCCGGTGGGCGGTCGAAAGCGCCAACAGCACCGACTCGACTGCGCTCGATGATCGAGCTCTCGGCCCCACGGACGGACCACGCGCCATTCCATTCCTCCCCCGGCCGATGCACCAGGCGATCTAGCCAAATGCGGGTGACTTCACCGTCTGGGTCCCGATCAAGACCCAGGACCTGCGCCACGATGGGCGCGGAACGCCCGGAGCGGCGGATGGTGACCGACCCGTCACCAATGACAACCTCGATATCGCTCATCATCACGCTCCTATGCCGCCAGTCGGTCCCGGACCTCGTGGGTCCGGCACCCCATCAGCCCCTCCAGGTCCTCGACGAACCGCCCCAGAATGGTATCCAGGTGCAGGAACTCCACGTCGTCCAACTCCGGCGTACACCAGTCGAGTCCCGCATTGATGGTGCTACGCTTGTGCGTGACCATCTGTCCCTGGTAGTCGTCGATCGACCCTCGCAAGTGCACGAACTCGGTGGTCACGGCCCGGGTCTGCTGGGGCCGCAAGACCCGCCCCTCGGCCTGGTCTCGGTCTTGGCAGTCCAGGAGCGGGTGAGGAACCACACCCGGTCGGCCTCCGGGATGTTCAGTCCCTTCTGGGCAACCCCCAGGCTCGCCAAGAGCACCGGGGCGGGGCCGAACCGGAAGCGCTCGTTCAGTGCCCGGACCCGTTCCGCGATGGGCTTGCCGCCATGGATGATGACGTGCTCGATCCCGCGCTGATCCAACGCCCGCCCGGTGACCTCCAGCAACTCCGGCCATTCCGCGTAGGCGATGACCTTGTGGTCGTCCTCTACCAGGCCCGCCAACCGGTCCACCACGTACCGCTGTTTGCTGGTAAGTCCGCCGTCGTAGACGAACGGGGACTTGTCCGAGTGGCGTTGCGGGATCGCCGCCGCGATCTGCACCGCCTGGATGCGTGCCAGCAGGGCGATCAGGTTGCGCTCGCGGGAATTGGCCTGGCCCTTCAGGTACCACTGGCGGAAGTCCTCCGCGACCCGCAGGTAATGGGCCAGGTGCGCCGGGTCCCAATCGAGGGTGGTCACGCGGTGCTCTGGTACTGGGATCTGGAAGTGCCGTGCCACATCGGGCTCCTGGGCCACGCGCCGCTTGACGTGGTGGGCCAGCGCCGCCCGGTAGGCCGACAGATTACGCAGCTTCGGCACCTCCCGCTTGGCGTCGGTGGTCATGTCGTCCTTGAACTCATTGGTCACCCACTCGAAGGTAACGAACTGCTCGCGCACCCGATCGACCCCGGGCACGCAGTCGCGGGTCGACTGCCGCAACGCCGGGTCCAGATACCAACGGTGCATCCCATACACCTGCGCGGCGGTCGCATCGCCCCCGGTGAAGGCGAGCACCGAGAAGGCATCGCGCGGGTAGTTCCCGAGCGGTGTTCCGGACAACGCATAGCGCCGCTTGGCCGCCAGCCTCCACAAGGCGGCGGTCTGGGCGGTCCCCTTGTTCCGCAACAGGTCCCCCTCGTCAGCGACCAGACACCCGATCCGGTGCCGCAGGCGGCTTGCGTAGGTCCGCCGCTGGTGGGCGCCGTGGATCGGTCCCCGCAGCCGGTGGTAGCTGATCACGTTGATCCGCCGCAGGGTGTCCAGATCCCGCGGGCTCTGGATCACCTGCCAATCCGTGGCCGGGATCGGGAGCTTGGCCAGTTCGGTGCGCAACTCCTCGATCAGGTACGCCTCGGTGCAGATCAGCCCGGCTGTACAGCCGGACAGCAGGATGAGCCCGGCCGCGAGCCGCGCCTTGCCGAGTCCGACCGCCCAGGCGGCGATGGCGCCGCGGGTCATCGATAGTTCCAGCAGGTCCTCGAACTGGTAGTCCCAGGACAGGAACCCGTCCAGGCCCAGGGCCTGCCCGCGGCGGCGCAGTTCGGCCGCCCGCTCGGGGAAGGCCGCCAAGCGCCCGGGATGGACCGTCTCCCACCGATCCTGCGCCTGTCCGGTGACGACGGCGAAGCGGCGGTTGAGTTCCTCTTCCGCCAAGGAGAAGTCGCGCCCGCCGACCCGGCACCGGTAGGACCCGGCGCCGTCGGGCGAGAAGGCCACTTCCGCCCCCGCCTTGATGACCGGCGAGCCCCAGGTAGCGGGGTCCACCAGGTGCAGGGTGCGCGCCCTGCCGACGAGCGCGCCGGCCGGGCCGTGCGCCATGTCGGCCTTGACCAGGACGGTATGGCGAAAGGGGGTGCGCTCGATGCGCAGGCGCCGCGCCCGCTTGTGCAGATACCGCCGCAACCCGCGGTCAACATCCAGGTCGGCGCCGGTAGAGCGAATCAGCGTGCACAGGGCCTCAAGGGACGCCAGCGGATCGTCTTGGGTCAGGTGTACCTCAAGGTCGAGTGCGCCCTGGCCGGTGTAGCGCAGGCCCTTGGGATAGCGGTGCCCCTCGATGCCGGTCGGGGTGAGACGCTCACCCAGGATCGCGTTACGGACCTTGGCCTCGATCAGACCGCAGGCAAAGCCCAGGGTCAGCTTGCGTCCCGAGTGGCCGAGCCGGACCTTGGTATTGCCCGTGACCGGGCGGTTGATAGTCGGTCCTTCATCGACGATCCCGGTTTCGCGCAGTCGGGGGTTCAGGTGGCGCGTAGTGCGCCACGACAGGCCCAAGTCTGGCGCCAGGGTCAGGGCGTCATCCTGGGTCTCGACGCGGACCGCGGCGCCGGGCGCCCGTGGGTCCTTGGTGAAGAACAGTACGGACACCCGCACATCGGCCCCTTGGTCGCGGAAGCACCAGGTCGGGGCGTGAAACATGGCCACCAGTCGCGGCCAGGCTCCAGGGTCCGCAAAAGGAGTCGGCGTAGGACCGGGGGAGGACCGCAGCCACCACGTCGGCCGCTGCCAGTGCTTGTTGCACGGCGTAGGCGTGCAACAGCGCCGAGGTATCCGGCCCGAAGCGCCCGTAGCTCGTGGCCGAGCCAGCAACCAGGGTCGGGGCCTCCAGGTGCAGCGAGAAGGGTGGGTTGATCAGGGCGACCCCGAAAAGGCAGGCGAGACCATGCGCCCGCGAGTGACCCCGGGCGCTGCGCCTGGCTACCGAGCGAGGCCCGGCCGCGGATAGATCTCGACACCCGGCGATGCGGCCAGGTGCTATCCTCTGCGTACCCCCAAGCCCGACCCTAAGCACGTCGCCGTCAGCAGCGAGCGAATCCACGGATTCGTCACGGCCAGTCCAGGCGAACTGGCCCGGCCTCCATCCAATAACTTAGCTAGTGCGCATGGAAACCACGGTCCACTTCGACAACATCCAACAAGAAATTGCCAGGCGCCTGAACGCTGCCACCGGAGAGATCGCGGTCGCGGTGGCCCGCTTCTCCGACAGCACCCTCTTCGATATTCTGTGCAAACAAGCCGGCCGCGGACGCGCGGTTCGCCTCGCCATGGCCTTGGAGCCGGGCGGCGTCCCGTTCGGGTGGCTGAATTTCCAGCGCCTGAGCGACATCGGCGCCGAGGTCTTTTTTCTCCCGACCGCGAGCGACGGCGAGCCGGCGATCGAGCACAATTTCTGCGTCATCGACCGCGCCTGCGTCATCGCAGGTTCGTACAACTGGACCGGGCCAACCGCGGATAACGCCGATCGCATGATCGTCGTCATCGCCAAGAGCCCGCCCGACCCCTTCGACGACGAAGACATCGGCGCCGACATCGCCGCGGACTATCTCGACGCATTCGACGGACTGCTGCGCGACCACGGACTTGGCAGTGTGTCCATTGATCCCTCCGAGGTACGCCGCCGTCTCGACATCGTCCGCAATCTGCTTGCGCTCGAAGACTGGGACGCGCTCGCTGTCCAAGTGGAGAAGTTCAAGCCCGCGCGGCTTGCGCTCGATCTCGATCCATTATTCGCCGCCCTTCGCGACCCGCGCGACGGGAGCGCCGCGGCCTGGATCGACGACTATCTGCGCGGCAGCGCCGAGCGCGCACTGGCGAGATCCGAGCGCACCGCCCTCCTGCGCCTGGAACTGCGCGCGCTGGATTACCAGATCACCGCCCTGCGCGACGAGCAGGCCGATATCGAGCGCCAAATCCACGCCTTTTCGATTCGCGCCCACCGCGAGCTCGGCGACCTGACCGCACTATATCTGCAGAGCAGCGCTGAACGGCTGCGCCGCCTGGCCGAGCGCGATCCCGCATTGCGCGCCGCGGCCGAGCGCGCCGAGGCTGACTATCGCGACTATTGCCATAGAGAACGCCCGCGCCCGCGAAACCCCGCCGCCCCACCCGCTCGATCCCGAAGGATTGAAAGATCTCAAGCGGCTCTACCGCGAGGCCAGCCAGCGCTGCCACCCCGACCGCGTCGGCGAAGAGGACCAGACCCGCGCCGCCGAGGTCTTCGTGCGGCTCCAGGCCGCCTATCGCAACAACGACCTCGATGCCGTGCGCGCCATCCATTGCGCGGTGCGCGAAGGACAGCTCTTTGTCGGTCATGGCATGGTCCTGAGCGATGCCGAGTCATTGCGGCACGCGATCGTCGTGCTGCGTCACGATCTCGACCATCTGGCCTCGGAGATTCAGGCACTACGCGCTAGCGAGACCTATCGCACGCTGAAGGACCTCGCCGATTGGGACGCCTATTTCGACGAGCAGCGATTGACACTCGACGATGCCGTGCTGCGGCTTGAAGATGATCGCGCGGCGCGGAATTTTCGAGCTAAGCTCAGGCTGGCCCAGCATTGCAGCGATCCGCGTTACCGCCTGACACCGAACTGCTTGATTGCAGGCTCCCTGCTCTCGAAAAGCGTGTTGTTTCTAAAAAAAAAACTTAAACGACTGAGCAAGCCACCTTCTGAATGCCTGATCGCTTGATCTTGCCAAACAGTAAGTCTAATTTCTAACCACCTGGACAGGAGGCGATATTTCTTGAGCGCCTCGCCCGGTGACAACGAGCTTCATAATAAATGCTTCGCGGTCCGCCGATCCATTGACCCCGGATGCAATCGCGAGAATCCGGTCAGTGACGGGGATACATGCAGTGCCGCGGACTGAGGCAGGAAGCTTCGCCGCCGGCACAGGTCTGTCGTTATCGATTGCCATCTCTCGATTAGGCCCCTCCCCAGCCCGCACAACGCTTGCGCGATCCGTTACCAGCAATCACCCATCCCTTCGACAAACGCCAGCCGATGATTCTGTATCTGACGCCGCACGACTTCTTCCGAAACCCCCAGCTTCGCTGCCCAATCGTCCATCTCGTCCGCACTCGCCCAGGTTCCGACGATACGCCCACGCAGCCAGTCGGCGGGTGCCAGAAACTCGGCGGCAAAGGCGCGGTTGCGCTGTTGCCGATCGGTCCTCGCGGCAGTCGTGAGCGCGGACGGGGTATCGGGTACAGTGAGGTACTCGAATAGCCCGCGGCAGAAGGCGAAGCGCACCTGCTGATCCCACGACTTGGTAGTCAGAAAGGCCGGCCCCTCGTCGTCGGCGCACTCGACCAGACCGTCCAGCCACCGCCTTGCGCCGGGCTCGCCAAAGCGGGTATAACCAAGGCTCGGTATCTTGAGCGCCGCGGTCAGCTCAGCATCGTTGCCGAGCGGCTCGGCAGCGAGACCGAGTCTTTGGCGCAGTGTCCGCGCAACCCGATAACCTTGGTCCCAAGGGGCGCGTTTGGGATGGATCTTTTCAGTCTCCGCTCGCAGTTCGACCAGGGACTCGAATTGGCCGGCGGTACCCATTGCCAGCGCCCTCGCTTCATTCACCAGCGTCGCCTGCTCCTCGATCGTGCGCGCATCGGCGATATTGAAGAATTCCTCTTGCCAATGGGCAGGCAAGCGGTTCGCAGCCGTGACGATAGCCTGCGACAGCGGCTGCTCGATGGCATAGGGGTCTTGTCCCAGTCGTGCGGCGGCAATGCAGAAGGCAGCTTCGTCTTCGTCGGCCGACTGGATTGCCTGCCATTCCCGATGCAAATAGGTCTCCGCAACGCCCTGCTGGTCGAGTCGCGCCAGAACGGTTTCGATCAGATCGGCAAAGCTTTGACGAACGCCCTCAAGCTCTAAATTGCAGGTCCCGGCCCCGGTAAAGCCGATGCGGGCATCCGGCAGATCGAAGGCGCGCCACTTGAGCGACGTGCGTTCGCCGCTCGGCTCGATCGACAAATCCGGTAGGGCGAAGCCCTCGCGCCCGAACCGCAGGTTATGCCGCCGCTCGTAATCTTCCCGACCCGGCGTCGGGACCTCGTAGAGTAACAGCCACCAATGCGTCGCCAGCCATTCCGCCAGCGGATAAAGCGGAATCAGGACATGGTCGCGCAATGCGCGCGAGCGATAGTCGTTGACGCTGGTCACGGTCGCGTCCCCGACACGGATAGCGAGCCGCGCCCAGGTGGCTGCCAGCTCGTCGCCGCGGCTGCCGCTCACGCTTTCCCAATCGAGTTCGAAACGCAAGTCAGTCATAGAAGGTTGCGACCGACATAACGGGCCACGGCGGCCAGCCGCGCGAGGATCTGCGGATCGACGTCGGTCAGGAAGGTGCGGCTCGGAGGACGACGGCGCTGGGTGGCTCGCATTGGGACGGATCGAAATCGGCCTGAATATCGCAATCATACCCATGATACGCCAGCAAAGTCCCGATGGATTTTCCCTGCGCCATACAAGCCTGCGCCGCAGGTCCCCCAGCGCTTATTATGGGTCCCGCACCGTCTGCGCCTGAGTCCGGAAAGCCAGGCCAGTGGACCCCGCCTCATTTGCCGGCTGCCGGTGACGAAGCGCTGGTCTGGTTGGTGCTCGGGGCGGTCCGGCCCATGCTCTTTCGTGGGAAACAGGGCGCCATGATCCGGCTGCAAGTGCAGGTGCCAAGATTTGGCACCCATGGACCCGTTCGAGACGGCGATTACCCAGGGCAACTGCGGCCCGGGGCGACGGCCTGTGGCAAGCTGGGCGCGGGAAACCAACGTCACCGCGAGTGGCGCTGTGACGCCGCCGAAACTGCCCCGTGTTTGGTGTAGTCAAGTGAAAAGGAGTTGCGAACCAATGCTTCGCCCCCGTCAAATCCTCGAAACCTTCGGCCACAACCACCCTGGGTCCTGGCGCGCCCTGGAAGACTTACGTCAACGCCGTGTCGGCGCGTGGCCCGCCTATGTCTATGCGCCGCTCGACGTGGCCGGAGTGGCGCTGGCGACCGCGCACCGCGCCGCGGGAAGGGCGCTGCCGTCCCATGCGGCTCGACTGGCGAGCGGATCGCTGCGAGGACATCCTGACCCTGGGCCTGGACACCGATGTGCAACTTGCCATCGGGCATGTCCCGTTGGTCGGGACCTTGGAAGAAGGACTTGCTCAGGTCGAGGCGCAGTGGCGGGACGGGATCACTGTCGGCGTCGCGGGCGGTGGAATTCCGGACGGGTTTGCCGCCGCGGCGCAGTCGGTCTATGGGAGACTCTTGTCCCTGCTGCTGTACCTGTGCGCGGAGGACGCCGATTACGAACGCCCACCCTGGCCAGTCACGAAGCGAACCAAGAAGGGCCTTCGCCTGACGGTGCGACCGGTGCGGGACCACTAAGCGCGATCCATGAACTACACCGACGAACAACTGCGCGCCATCGAGCACACCGGCGGCCACAGCCTCACCTACGCCGTGGCCGGCTCGGGCAAGACCCACATGCTGGTCGGCCGGGTCCTGTTCCTGCTGGAGCAGGGGGTCCCGGCGGAACGCATCCGCGTGCTCGCCTTCAACCGCGAAGCGGCGAAGGAGTTTCAGACCCGGCTGGCGGGGGCGCTGCCGACCCACCGTGCCGCGCCCAAGGTGTCCACCTTCCACAGCCTGGGGCTGTCGCTGACCGCGCTGTTCGAGAAGCATGAACTACTGCCCCGCCGCCGCCTGGAGGCGAGCGAGGCCGTGGAGAAGAGGCTCGCCCGTGAGGCCGCCCTGGCGGCGCTGAAAGAGGAGGGTAGCGACGAGTACCCGAGCCAGGATGCATTCGAGGCGTTTCGCGCCTTCATCGGGTTGGTCAAGTCGGACCTGCTGTCCGCCGCGGACGCCTTCCGGACCTTTGGCCTGCTGCCGTCCTGCGCCTACTTCGTGCGGGCCTTCGCCCTCTTCGAGCAGGCGCGCGAGCGCGCGGGCCTGCGGTTCTTCGCCGACCTGCTGTCAGAGCCGGTGGCGGTGATGCGCGCCAACCCCAAAGCGCTCGGGATGGTCACCAACAAGCTGGACCTGGTGGTGGTCGACGAGTTCCAGGATGTCAGTCGCGTCCAGGTTGAACTGCTGATCCAACTGGTGGGCACCCGGGCGCACCTGAACGCGGTCGGCGATGATTCACAGTGCATCTACGCCTGGCGCGGTGCGCGACCCGAGATCATGGGGGAGGAGTTCGCGCAGCACTTCCCCGGGGCGACCCGTTACACCCTGTCCCGGACCTTCCGTTTCGGCCACCGGGTGTCGCTGGCCGCGGCCCAGTTGATCGGCCACAACCGCAACCGCATGGATACCCTGTGCGTCTCGGCGCCGGCCACGCCGGACACCGGCATCGAGGTGCTCCGTGCCACCTCGGCCGGGGATCAGGCGGCGATCGTGGCGGCCATCGACGGCTGGCGGCGCGCCGGGCGGTCGCTGCGCGAGGTCGCGGTCCTCGCCCGCCTCTGGGCCCAGACGCTGAGCCTGGAACTGGCCTTGCTGGAGCGCGACATCCCCTACGTCAAGGCGAAGGACGACCTCTTCCGGGTCCCGGAGATCGCCGGGCTCTTGGGCTACCTGCGCCTCGCCGCCGGCACCCTCTTCGCCGAGCCGCGGGTGCGCGAGATCGTCCGGTATATGCTCTCAACCCCGACCCTGTGGCTGACGGCGGCCACCCTGGATGCGTTGGCGGATGGGATTCTGCGGGCACCCGCGCAGGCCCCGGCCCTGCTCATGGAGACCGCCCGCCAGGCCAAGAAGCCCTACCACGAAACGCGGATCAGCGACCGTGCGCAGGTATGGCACGAGGCCCTCGGATGGGCCGACCTGCCGGCCGCCGATGCGCTGCGGTTCTATGCCAGCACCACCGACCTGGTGAGCGCGTTCGCCACCGCGGCGACCAGTGAGGCCGCGGCCGAAAAAGAGTTGGCCTATCAGACGCTGCTGGACTGGGCGGTGCGCACCCGCACCACGGTCGGTGAGTTCGTCGCCCGCATGGATGCGCTGCGGCGGGCGCGGGAGCGCTATGAGGCCGGCGGCGACGCCGTGCTCTTGTCGTCGATTCACCAGGTGAAGGGGCGCGAGTTCCCCATGGTTATCGTCACCGGGCTGGAAGACGGGCTGTTCCCGTCGCGGCGAGCCGGTGCCGAGCCAATGCCTGAGGAAGAACGGCGGCTCGCCTATGTGGCAATGACCCGCGTCCAGGAACAACTCCTGCTGGTGGTGCCGCCGGATGCGCGCTTCGATGCGGTGTGGCTCGGCATCCCCACCCGGGGTCCCGGTCGGGCGAGGAGCGCCGCCAGCCCCTTCGCCTTCGAGGCCAATCTGCGCACCAGCACGGCACTCGGGGAGGCGATTACCCATCGGTTGTCCGGCGCCGACCGCGGGGCGTCCTTGCCGGAGGCGTCGCTTCAGGCAGCGCCGGTGCTCAACCGGTATCTGGGGGAAGTGGGGCTTGAGGAACGTTACCAAGCGTCGGTGGAGCCACCGACCGCGCCGGTGCCCCCCGGCGGCTGGGGCATCAACGACCGGGTACGACATCCTTTTTTCGGCGATGGCCTGGTAGTCGGCGTTCGCGACAAGGACATCCTGGACATCAACTTCGGCGGGACCCATCGCTACATCAAGTCGGGCGTTGTGGCTATGGAGCGGGTGTGAACGGGTTTGAACCGTGCGGGCGATTCGGTCCTGCCATCGGCCGTCTGCCGAGCGCGGTCGTCTATGCGCTCTTCCGGGCGACGATTGGCTGTCCACTGCGGACCTGTCCATCACGGCCGCACTGGAGGCCGCCGCGCCGAACACCCGGATCGCCTGGGCCTGCGACTGGGCGGTCTTCCGGACTTGGGCACTGGGTCGGGCCATGACTTGGTATCCGGACGAGCGGGACCGCATCCATCTCCCGACCCGGCCGGAACTGCTAGTGCGGTTCGTGACCGACATGCTGGGTGGCTATGACGGGGAACCGGCCCGCGTCCGGGCGACGCTGCTGCGCTACCTGAGCACGCTGGATCCCCTCCTGGATGCGCCCGATCCGACCAAGACACCGATGGTGCGCAACACCGTCAAGGTGAAGACGCGCGGCAGCGGCGGCCAGGACCAGGCGGCACCGTTTCGTTGGACCGATGTTCTGGATGCCTTGGCGGTGCTGACCCGCGACCCCGGGGACCTGAAGGGTCTGCGGGATGCCGCCTTGCTGGCGGTCGGCCACACACCATGGCGCGCCGTGCCATCCTCAACCCCAAAGGCGGGTGCGGGAAAACCACCCTGGTCGCCCATCTGGCCCGGGCGCTGCACCTCAAGAGGCAGACGGTCCTGCTCGCCGATGCCGACGCGCAAGGCAGCGCCCGGGATTGGCACAACGCGGGGGACGGGAAGGCTGACTTTCCCGTGATCGACCTCGACCGGCCGACGCTCGATCGGGATCTGGCCTCCCTGGGCGCACCCTATCAATGGGTCTTCATCGACGGCGCCGCCAAGCTGGAGAAGATGATCGCGGCGGCCGTCAAGGCGGCGGACCTGGTGCTCATCCCGATTGAGCCCTCGCCTTTAGATATCTGGGCCTGCGACCCGCTGGTCGAGATGATCCAGGCGCGACAGACCGTCACGGACGGTGCCCCCGCGGCGGCCTTCGTAGTCACCCGGGCCAAGAAGGGCACCCTCCTGGCGCGGGAGGTCGCGGATGCGATCAAGACCTACGGGTTCCCGATCCAGCGAGGGTCCATCTACGATCGCACGATCTT
Source organism: uncultured Thiodictyon sp. (assembly GCF_903828115.1). GTDB lineage: Bacteria > Pseudomonadota > Gammaproteobacteria > Chromatiales > Chromatiaceae > Thiodictyon. Next base: position 15,299 of record NZ_CAIKKU010000240.1, read on the forward strand.
TGCCCGGTCCACGGCCGACGAGCCCGCAGGACCGGGCGCGTGGGAAATCCACCACTTGCTCAAGCACATCCAGGATGCGTTCGATGTCTGAACCGCGTTTGAAGGTCAAGCCTCGCATGGAACAATCCGGGGCGAGTAGCGGCACATCGTCAGACCTCGCGCCGCTAACCGCGCTGGCAGCGGCGGAACCCACCGCGCGGCTTAATTGTTCAGATTCCGGCGAAAATGCGCCAGCAACTGAAGATTCGGGCGATCCAAGAGGGCCGCACGGTTCAGGACCTGGTGAAACAAGTCCTCCAACAGTATCTGGCATCAACCAACGAGCCGCTCGGGTAGAGACCGGACATTGCGACCTCCATGATACTGGCTGTTGCGCGGAGGGAGGCGTCCCAGGATACCGCCCGTGGCGGCGACCAAATGCCTGTGGCTTCCCGTACTCAAGCGGGCGGGACTGAGCACCGCATCCGACCCGCGTGGGTCGCCGCTCGGACACCTTCAGGCCGGGCTGGTATCATTTTCAGAAGTCGTCTGCACTACCTACTATAATGTGAGGGATGCTGGCCTTAGCTCATGGCGGTTTGCGTCATAAATATGTTATTTAACAAAATGATAGCCTTCGCGGGGCCGGTTGGGCGATCAAGAACGGTTCTGTCTCCATGTTCGGACCCGATATCGGTGCAGGGGAGTTCAGAGCAAAGAGGCGGATGATGCAGGCGACTTTTGATCAGCGCGAGTCAGAAATCCCCCTGTACAACCCCGCCGAGCCCAGCAAACGATCCACCAGAAGACTTCGGGCAAGGGGTACAATCACGCGTAGATTTCCGCAGCGGGGTGCCTAGCTAAAGATGGCGAACAGATCGCGCGGGGGAGGGGACGGCGGAGGGTGCGCACGATTACTGCTTGCGTTGCTGCTCTGCACGCTCGCCGGTTCGCTCCAGGCCCTGATTGGAGGGCAGCCGGATTCGGTGGAGCGCTACGGTTTCGTGGTGTCTCTGAAGAGTGCCCCGGGCCAGCGGTGCACGGCGACCAAGATCGGACCGCGGATCTTCCTCACTGCCGCCCATTGCGTCGTCGATATCCCGGCCGGTACTCTGGGCCGTCCCTGGCAGCCTGGGGGTAAGATTCTAGTAAGCAATCGGGCAGAGCCCAGTGGGGACTCCGATTATCAGACCCTGAATGTTACCGGGACGCGGCTCTTGGAGTCCTTTGCATCAGCCTTGAGTCGTCTGCATGCCTATCAGAATGCTCGCATCGCCGAGTACCGGGGGCGTTATTCGGGGGAGGATCTCGCCCGGCGCATTCGGCGGCTGTATATGGAGTCGCACATCACTGCGCGCTTTCCGGACTTGGCCATCGTCCTGGTGGACGATGAAACTCCATCGATCCCAGTGGCCTGCGTGGACCTAAGGCGTCTGGTGCGCGAGGCGGACGTGATCTTGGTGGGTTATGGATGTGAGCGGGTGGCAGAGGCGCGACGGGAGTCTGCTCCCGTCCGTCGGACTTGGGGCCGGAGCCGAGTGATCCGAGTGGATGCGGTAAACTTCTACACGTTCGCTGGCGATCTTCGCCCCGGTAGCCCGGCGATTTGTCCGGGGGACTCCGGCGGCCCCGTGCTCAGGGACGGCAAAGTGGTAGGGGTCCACGGGACGGTCTACGGACTTGGTGCTCGCGATTCCGCTCGCTCTAATATGTCGGTCAATCTGCACCCGCTCGCTGGGTGGGATGCCTGGCCTCAAGCCGCAGCAACTGGGGGCAAGTCGGCACAGCCGTAGTTCGCGGCGCCAATTGTCCTAGGGAGACGCTAAATTAATTCGGGGTGCGCCAGGGCATTTCTAATGAAATCAAGGAAATACGTGGCTGCTGTCGCAAGAATTCACGATTAATCAACGTTTTCCGAGCGAAATCGTCAGAATTGACTGATATGCCATGCGACGTGGCGTCGACATGACTGGCCGGTTTGTGTACTCCACTTTGGTGAACATTGCCCAGCCTAGTTGCCGCCTCGGGCATCGTCGTTGTCTTGCACCAGGGGACTGCGGCAATTACGATTTGCGACGGTTCCGCGCGGACACGCCGAACAGCAATCTCCGCAGATTCCCCATGACGATCACAGAAGGAGAAATACCCAATGGCCACCCAACTGATGTTCTATGCATCCGCCGTTCCGCTCTCCAGTCAGCGCCACATCGGGCTGTCGGTGAAGGTCGGTGGTGACTTCGGGTTTGCCCGCAAGGCCAACTCCGTGCCACTGACCGCGGTTGAGATACCCCGAGCGGCGGCTGATTATGTCGTGGTGTTCGCCGGTCAAGGCGATGGGATCATGCCAGTGGTCATCCTTGGCATCGAGCCCGAGCATAACCTTTTTATCAAGGAAAACGGCGCCTGGGACGGCGTCTATGTGCCCGCTTTCGTCCGCCGCTACCCCTTCGTCTTCGCTGGCAGTGCGGATGCCAAGACCTTTACCCTGTGTATCGACGAATCCTTCAGCGGTTGTAACCGCGATGGTCGCGGCGAGCAACTGTTCGACACCGACGGTGAGCGTACCCAGTATCTGGACACGGTGTTGAATTTCGTCAAGGACTACCAGGTCCAGCACCAGCGCACCAGCGCCTTGTGTAAGCATCTGTCGGATTTGGGACTGCTGGAGCCGATGCAGGCCCAGTTCACCTTACCGGGAGGCGCACGGCGGGGCCTGACCGGTTTCATGGCAGTGAACCGCACCAAGCTGAAGGCGCTGGATCGGGAGACGCTAACCAATTTGGTGGTCAGCGACGAATTGGAGCTGATCTATTTGCACCTGCAGTCCCTGCAGAACTTCAATCGAATGCTCCAGCGCATCGGCGCGGAGCCATCTACGGTGCCAGCGGCGGAGGGCGACGAACCGGCTGCGCACGAGGAGGGCGACGGCGCGCCGGTCACCCACTGAGTGACAAGCGGTCGAGGAGGAACAGGGTGGTCTGTGGGTCCGGTCGTCGGTTGACCGACCCGCCACAATGGATCGCAACGAGCGACGGCGAGGGACAATGAGCACGGCGGCATCGCAGGAAACTCTTCCGACAGCCAATTCCGAGCAGCGTCCCGCCGAGTTCGGCACGGTGTGGCGCACCTTTGCGAGTGCCCCGAGTCTGGACGCCTTCTATCAGGCTTGGTTGACGTTGCTGTGCGAGCGTATCGAGGGCGCTCTGGGCGGGATCCTGTTACTGGCCGCCCTGCCATCCGGCCCCTTCACTCCGGCTGCGGTCTGGCCGGACCGCCGCCGAGACTTGACGCACCTTACCTCGGCGGCGGAACAGGCCTTACGTGAGCGCCGCGGGACCGTACATGAGCATTCCACCTGCGATCAAGGGCGGTGCTTCGACTTGGGTTACCCGGTGGAGGCTGGCGGCCGGTTGCGGGGTGTGGTGGTGGTGGAGGTGGGAGAGCGTGACCCGGCCCATCTGCAGGCGGATCTCCGCGATATTCACTGGGGCATGGCCGCCTTGGAGGTCATGTTCCACCGCCATGACGCGGACCGAGCCGATGCGGCCAAGGACCGGGTTTTCACCGTGCTCGACTTGGTGGCGGTGGTGGTAGAGGAAGAGCGCTTCCAGGCCGCCTGCACCGCCCTGGTTTCGGAACTGGCGACCCGGCTCGATTGCGACCGGGTGAGCCTGGGGTTGCGCCATGGCCAGGGCTTGCGTGTCCATGCCATCTCCCACAACGCGACCTTCGGTCGCGAGATGAACCTGGTCCGGCTGCTGGAGGCGGCCATGGCGGAGGCCGTGGACCAAGAGACCTTGGTGCGTTACCCCCAGGACCCGGCTGCACCCCTGGTCACCGCTGCCCATGCGGATCTGGCAAGCCAGCAGGGCGGGGCGGTCCTGTGCACCATCCCGATCGCCGTCAAAGGACGTTTCGAGGGGGCGTTGACCCTGGAGCGGCCCCACGGGCGTGCCCTAGACGGGGCCGAGGCGGACCTATGCGAGACCTTGGGTGGTCTGGCTTTCCCCGTCCTGCTGGCCAAACGTGAGGATGAGCGGTGGCTGCTCGGCAAAGCCTGGCTGGCGTTACGGGCCCAGGTCGTCAAGCTGTTTGGCCCCGCTCACCTCCTGCGCAAGCTAATCGTCCTGGCACTGACCGCGGGCGTGGTCTTCTTCAGCCTGGCCACCGGCAGCTTCCGGATCGTCGCGAAGGGCACCTTAGAGGGCGGTCGTCTACGTGCCATCGTCGCCCCCTTCAATGGCTATCTCGCCGATGCCCGTTACCACGCCGGTGAGCAGGTGGATGCGGGAGCGGTGCTCGCCATCCTCGACGACCGCGACCTCAACCTGGAGAGCATCAAGCTCAGCACTCAGCGTGCTCAATACCAACGGGAGCGCCGTGAGGCCGCAGCCGGTCATGATCGGGCTAAGGTGCGTATCCTCTCTGCCCAGCTCGAGCAGGCGGAGGCGCAATTGGCGCTGATCCGGGAGCAACTGGCGCGGACCCGCCTGACCGCCCCCTATGATGGCATTCTGGTCTCCGGCGACTTGTCTCAGTCCTTGGGCAGCCCGGTGCAGCGTGGGGATCAACTGTTTGCGATCGCCCCGGTCGGCAGCTTCCGTCTGATCCTGAACGTGGACGAACGCGATATCGGCTTCCTGACCGAAGGGGGGAAGGGGACCTTGATCCTGGGCGCCCTGCCGCAGACCGCCATCCCCTTCCGCGTCAGTCTGGTCACCCCAGTGACCACCCCAGCGGCTGGACGCAACACCTTCAAGGTCGAGGGGGAACTCTTGGAGCAGCCAGCAGGACTGCGTCCGGGCATGGAAGGCATCGGCAAGCTGGAGGCGGGACGACGCAAGCTCATCTGGATTTGGACCCGGACCTTCCTGCACTGGCTGCGGGTCAAGACCTGGGCCTGGCTGCCCTGAGGGCGCGCGCGGCAAACCGATGGAACAGGTCTTCGATCCTTCCTGGTATCGGGTCGCCGCGCTTCGGCCGCGGTTGCGCCCGCATGTGCAGATCCATCGTCACCACTACCGGGGGCAGCTCTGGTATGTGATCCAGGACGTGGTGACCGGCCGCTTCCATCGCTTTAGCCCGGTGGCCAATCGCATCATCGGCCTGATGGACGGCGTGCGTACGCTGGATCAGATCTGGGAGCTGGCCGCGCGCGAACTGGGTGACGACGCCCCTACCCAAGGTGAGACACTGCGCCTGCTACACCAGTTGCATGCCGCCGACCTGCTCCAGAGCGACATCCCCGCGGACCCTGATGAAGTGCTGCGCCGCCATCAGCGCCACCAACGCAACCGGTGGATGCAGCAATTAAAATCACCCATGGCCGTGCGCGTCCCCCTGCTAGACCCGGACCGCTGGCTGAATTGCGTCCAGTGGTTGGTGAGGCCCCTGTTCGGCTGGTTTGGTGCCCTCCTGTGGCTGGGGGTGGTGATCGGCGGTGCCGTCGTAGCCGCCCTCCACTGGCCCGAGTTGCGCCAGGACATCTCAGGCAACCTTCTGGCGCCGCAAAACCTGCTGCTGATCGGGCTGGTCTTTCCTTTTGTCAAGACCCTTCATGAACTGGGCCATGCCTTTGCCGTTAAGGTCTGGGGCGGGGAGGTCCACCAGCTCGGCGTCATGTTCCTCGTCTTCATGCCCGTCCCCTATGTGGATGCCTCTGCGTCCATCGCCTTCATCGACAAGTACCAACGCGCCCTGGTGGGCGCGGCCGGGATGCTGGTGGAGTTGTTCGTTGCTGCCCTAGCGGTCTTCCTATGGGCCGCCGCCGAACCCGGGCTGGTCAAGGCGATGGCCTACAACGTGATCCTGATCGCCGGGGTGTCCACCTTGGTTTTCAACGGCAATCCGCTGTTGCGCTTCGATGCGTATTATATCCTCGCTGATCTGATCGAGATCCCCAACCTGGCCCGGCGGGCAAATCAGTATGTTTCCTATCTGATGCAGTACCATGCGTTCGGCCTGCGCGAGGCCGGATCGCCCGTCAACGCCCCTGGGGAGGCGCGCTGGTTCCTCCTCTATGCACCCCTGTCATTCGCCTACCGCATGGCCATCTTCTCCTTGATTGTGCTGTTCGTGGGGGCCCAGTTCTTCTTCATTGGCGTGCTGCTCGCTTTTTGGGCTGCCTTCAGTCTCTTCCTCCAACCGGCATTCAAGGGCATGAACTACCTGGCAACGAGTCCCACACTACGCGATCAGCGCCCGCGTGCGGTCGCCGTTTCCGCGGCCATGGCCGCGGTTGTGCTGTTGTTGATCTTCGCCCTGCCCCTGCCGCTGGCGACGGTGACTGAGGGTGTGGCCTGGGCGCCGGAAGGATTGCAAATCCGTGTCGGGGGCGATGGCTTCGTCCAGCGGCTGACTGCCACGCCCGGCGCTCAGGTCACGGCGGGGCAACGGGTGGTAGTGCTCGATGATCCCTTGCTGGCCCCGGAACTCAAGGTCCTCAAGGGCGAGTTGGCGGTGCTGGAGGCACGCTACGATTTCTATCGGGAGGAGGATCGTGTCCAGGCCGAGATCGCCCGTGAGCAGATCGCGGGGGTCCAGGCGCAGATCGCCCGCAAGTGGGAGCGGATCGGCGACTTGGAGGTCCGTGCCCCGAGCGGTGGCCGACTGGTGATCCCCGGTGCCGACGACTTGCCGGGGCGCTTCCTCCAGAAGGGGCAACTGCTGGGCTATGTGATCGCCGACGGACGAATCAGCGTGCGGGCGGTCGTGACCCAGGACGACGTGGATCTGATCCGCGAGGGCACGCACCGCGCACAGGTGCGGCGTACCGACGCAATCGACGAGGTGATCCCGGCTGCAATCGCGGGCTTGGTCCCGACCGCGAGCGCCGCCCTGCCGAGCGCTGCCTTGGGCACCCAGGGTGGGGGCAGCATCCCGATCGACCCGCGGGATATGAAGGGTGTTACCGCGCTGACAAAGGTTTTTCAAATCGACCTGACCCTGCCCCCTGGGGCCGCCCCGCGGACCATCGGCAGCCGAGTCTATGTGCGTTTCGAGCATGCCCCGGAGCCCCTGGCCGGGCGTTGGTACCGTACCCTGCGACGGGTCTTCCTGAGCTATTTCAATGTCTGACCCTGCGATCAGCATCAACGCGCACTTGGGCCTTGCCTACCCGGAGCGGGGTCGACCCCGTGAGCCTTGGTACGAGACCTGGGTCCGGGATCGACTGGCCTGGCTGCGCCGGCCCCTGGCCTCCCGTAGCGGGCGCTTCCGCGCCATCTGCTCCGCAGTCGCGGTGCAGGCGGCGCCGGTCCAGGGACTGACCGATGCTGCCCTGGCCGCGACCGCCCTGACCCTTGGCCGGCAACTGCGCCGGGACGGCTTTCGCCTGCCGCTCGTGGCGCGCGCCTTTGCCCTAGTCCAGGAGGCAGCGGGACGCCGGCTCGGAGTACGCCACTACGACGTACAACTGATCGGCGGCTGGGTGCTGCTCCAAGGGGCGATTGCCGAAATGGAGACCGGCGAGGGCAAGACCTTGACCGCCACCCTGGCGGCGGCGACGGCGGCCCTGGCGGGGACGTCCGTACATGTCATCACCTCCAACGACTATCTGGCCCAGCGTGACGCCCAAGAGATGGCCCCGCTCTATGAGGCCCTGGGTCTCTCGGTCGCCGCCCTGGAACATGGCCAGCCAGCCCCTGCACGGCGTGCCTGTTATGCCAGTGACATTGTCTACGGTTCAAACAAAGAGATCGCCTTCGACTTTCTGCGCGACCGCATCACCCTGGCCCGCCGTCACCGGCGCCTCTGTATCAAGCTGGAACGGCTGTGCGCGCCCCAGGGGCCTCTGAATGAGCTTCTGATGCGCGGACTCTTCTTTGCCATCGTGGACGAGGCTGACAGCGTCCTGGTCGATGAGGCCCGCACGCCCCTGATCATTTCCGCCGCCGGCAATGGCACCCAGGTTACCCGCCTCTACAGCGATGCCGTCACGATCGCTGCCAGCCTCACGCCGGGACATGACTTCCGGCTGGAGGGCCGGGACCGGCGGGTAGTCATCACCCCTGCCGGGCTCGCGCGTCTGGTCGACCTGAGCCGGGACCTGGCCGGCGTATGGCAAGGTCCGCGGCGGCGGGAGGCGCTCATCACCCAGGCCTTGACCGCCCTACACCGCTACGAACGGGGGGTGCACTATTTGATTCGGGAGGACAAAGTCCAGATCGTCGATGAATACACGGGGCGCATCCTGGCGGACCGCACCTGGGAGCAGGGATTGCACCAAATGGTGGAGGCCAAGGAGTGCGTGCCCATCACTGCCCGCCGGGACTCCCTGGCGCGTACCAGCTACCAGTATTTCTTCCGTCGCTACCTGCACCTGTCGGGAATGACCGGCACCGCCTGGGAACTGGCCCCGGAATTGTGGTCGGTATATGGACTTCAGGTCGTGCGGGTTCCGACCAATCGACCCCTGCAGCGCCGCGCCCTACCGACCCGGATCTTTCCCAGCGCCGCTGAGAAGTGGGCCAGCGTTGCGCAACGGGTGGCCGAGATCCATGCGGTGGGCAGCCCGGTGCTCATCGGCACGCGCTCGGTGACTGCATCGCAGCAAGCGAGCACGGCCATTGCGTCCCGCGGACTCCAACATGCCGTGCTCAACGCGGATCAGGACGCCCAAGAGGCGGAACAGGTGGCCGCGGCTGGTCAGCCAGGGGCCATCCTGGTGGCTACCAACATGGCCGGCCGGGGCACCGATATCCGCTTGGGCCCGGGGGTAGCCGCGGCGGGTGGTCTGCAGGTGCTAGCCACCGAACTGCACGACGCGCGGCGCATCGACCGGCAATTGTTCGGGCGCTGCGGACGCCAGGGCGATCCCGGTTGCTACCAGATGTTCCTATCCTTAGAGGATGAACTGGTCGCCAGCCACCTGCCGCTCCACTGGGGCCTGCTGGCCACGCTCGCGCTGCGGTTGGGTGCTGAGTGGCTCTGCGCCCGACTTCTCGCGCGCGCCCAGCGCCGAGCCCAGCGCCACTACCGGGCCATCCGGCGGCAATTGTTGAAACAGGATGAACGTCTTGAAGAATCACTCGCCTTTTCCGGCCGGCCTCCGTCCTGAAGAAGCCAGCGTCCGGTGCACGTGCCGGCTGCTCCCGCTCCTCATCGCGGCCGTCTTGATGCTGCCGGTCGCGCTGTCAGGGGCGGCCGAGCCGTCGCCCGCCGACGACTTTCCCTGCCTCATCGAGCCCCATTTGGTGGTCGACGCCAGCACCGCCGTCGAAGGAGTCCTCGCCACGGTCGCGGTCAGCAAGGGCGACTTCATCAAGCAGGGGGCCGTGGTTGCGGTCTTGGAGTCCGAGGCGGAGCGCGCCTCCCTGGAGCAGGCCACCCTGCGCGCCGAGATGAAGGCCGCGATCCAGGCACGGAAGGTCAACCTGCAGCGCAGCGTCGAGAAACACCAACGCGCCATGAAGCTCTCGGGTAACAAATTCGTCTCCCCCGATGAACTCGACGAGTTGCGCTCTGCCGCGGACTTGGCCCGTCAGGAACTGGAGGAACAGGAAGAGAACCGCCGCCTCGCCGTCCTTGATGCCAAGCGTATCGCCGCCCTGCTGGAGCAGCGCACCATCAGGAGCCCTATCACTGGCGTGGTGGTGGAACGTTACTTGGATGGCGGTGAGTTTGCCCAGGCCCAGCCGATCGTGCGTCTCGCTCAACTCGATCCGCTGAATGTGGAGGCGGTGCTCCCCGGGGACCGCTACGGCAGCGTGCACGCCGGCACCGTGGCCCAGGTCGTTCTGTCGGAGCCCTTCCACGAGACCCTGGAGGCGCGGGTCACCATGGTGGAGAAGCTCATCGACGCCGCCAGCGGCACCTTCGGGGTGCGCATCGAACTGGCGAATCCGGACTATCGCATCCCGGCGGGGCTGGAGTGCCGGGTGACGTTCATGAAATGACCAGCGAGGCGGCACAGGTGCGCTGGTATCGTTGTCCGGAGTGGGGGCGGGACGTTGACCCAACGCAGGCGCCCCGGGCTGCGCTGAACCACCCAAGATCCGGGCGGGTCGGGCGCTGCTGCCAAGTATCGCCCGTTAGTCGTGATGGACTTGCCTAATTTTTTCTAATCTGCCAGTATTACTGGCACTGAACCATGTTTTTGTCCTTGCCCAGGGGTTTAACCTCGCCATCCATGTCAGGTTGGTAGGCGTTGGGTACCTGATCGGGCCTGTTTCGCCGCCGCTGCGCCTTGCGTGCCGGTCGGCAACCGGACGACAAGATCGCCGCTGAAATTCAGTTTTAGAACTTCGGATCGATCATCTGTGGGGGTTGGGAGACACGAGATGATTTCGTGCAGGCGCTTACGGTGGGGGTGGCTCGGGGGCTTCATCGCCTTGTTGGCCAGCTTTAGCCCTGGCGTCAGTGGGTCCCCATTTCAAGTGGGCGGGGTCTTGGCGGGCAGTCCGGGTGAGACGGTCATGCTGGAGCTTGCGGACGAGGGCGTCGTCGACCTGGAAGCTGCCACGGTTCGGATCGCCTTTGACCCGCTGTTCCTCTCCTTGACCAGCGTCTCCAACGGGGATGTCACCGCCGGATTTTCACTCACCGTCGGACCACCATCGGGCGGATCGCCCACCGAGGTCTTGATCAGCCTCTCCAGTTTGCTCGGACCGGTGACCGGGATCTCCGGCTCCCTCCTGGTCGCGCACTTCGATATCCGTGCTTCGGCGCCGCTTGGCCAGACACCGGTGTTATTCCAGTCAGCCGATACCGACTACGATATTCCCGCGACCTTCGGAACTGTCACCGTCGCCGGGGCGGCCGTGCCTGAGGCGGGCAGTGCGCCCCTGCTGGCGTTGGGGCTTACGTGTCTCATCGCGGCCTCCGGCCGCCGCAGAGCGGCGACTGGGAGGGCGTCTTGATCGTTCGGGCGCTATCGTTGTTCCCGGTTCCTCATTGGGCGGACCCCGGCCCCGACGCCGCATCGGCCGCTCCCTGGGCTGCACTGATACGCAGATAGGAGTTTGTCAGGGCTCACGCCTTCCCCAAGGCGCAGCCCAAGGTACCGGCGGGGAGTCGTAGGCCGCCCGCCGGGTGTTGCATGGCAAGCGCGCAGGGTCAAGCCTGCGGGAGAAGGTCTGCATGAAGGCACGCCTTGACTCCGGGGTATCAAAAGCTCCGGGGTTCCGGATCAGGAACCTCGTGTATGCGTTGCGTACGGCGCTGCGCTGCGCGTCATCGCCGCGGGCCGGCACGCGTGGTCGTCCCGGGCAGGACCGGGGGCGAACCAGACTCCTCTTTGAAACGCTGGAACAAAGGATTCTGCTGAGTGCCGATATCGTACCGGCGCCGCCGGATCCAGCTACCGCGGAGCCGGAACCGGCGGTTACCAAGTGCATCGTCCTCGCCGACGCCGTCTCCAGTCCCAGCGTTGACACTGGTGGCGAATGCCCGCCGACGCGCCGAAAGGTCACAACAACAGGTGCTTGGGAAGCGACGATTCAGCGGCCCGCAGAATCCGCCACGAGTGTCAACGTTTCCATCACCGCTTCCCCACTGCCGGAGGCGCTGAACGACCAAGCGGTTATCAGCCATACAGTCTCGTCTGCTCCCGACGCCAGAGCCGTCACCCTAACCCCTGTCGTTGAGGTATCCGTCGCTCCAGCCGCCTCGCCGGGGACGACTTCCTCCGTTACAGCCGCAGCCCCGGAATCCGGGCTAAGTGCTGCAACGTCCGTGACGCCAAACCAATCCACCGTAGCAACACCGGTTGCCGCAGCATCCGTCACCTCCGCGAACTCGTTGGTATCGCTGTCGCCGAGCGCCGCCGCCGTCCAGGAAACCGAACCAAACGACTCCCGTGTCACTTCCGGCGAGTTGTCGCTGGTCCAAGACCCGGAGGGAAGTGGGCTGCTGTTTGCCCGCGGGCAGGGGTCTCAGGACCCCAGCGCCTCCGGTAACTACTGGGCGGATCCCGACTATTGGTTCGTCACCCTACAGGCCGGAGACACCGTTTCCGTCAGCATCGACACCCCGGACAGCGCCCTGACGCCATACGTCGAGTTGCGGGATGCGGCTGACAACAGTTTGACATCGAACTATCTCGGTGGTCCCGATCGGGACGCCCTCATCAGCCACTACGTCGTAGCAAGCAGCAATACCTATTTTCTCCGTGTCGGGCGTTATCCATACGAAGGCACTGGCGGGACCTATGACATACGGGTGGAGGTCGCCCGCGGCATCCAGCAGGAGTCCGACGCCGGTTACGGCAACGATAGTCTGGGCAATGCCAACACGCTGACGCTGGTGACGGCTGCCGGGCACCGTACGGCCACGGTCACCGGCACCATCATGGCACCGGAGGGCAGCAACACCGACGAGGACTATTACAGTCTGGGGTTGTTCAACGCCGGCAACGTGTTGGAGTTGGCGACGCGGCGGCCGGCCGACGGGGCACTGGCGGCCAAGGTCACGCTGCTCAACGCGGCTGGTCAGGTGCTTGCTGACGAGGACGGCAACGCGGCTGACGGGCATGCGCGCGTGACGCTCGCCGCCGACGGGGCGATCTATGCACGGGTCGAGGCGGTCAGCGGGGCGGGGTCGCACGGGCAATACCTGCTCGATGTGGACGTGGCCGACCTGGTGCCGCCGCGGGTGACCGGGGTCACGGGGCTGCCGGCCCCGGCGAGCGCGGTAGCGCTCGTTTTCGGCACACTACCGAGTGCGC
>NZ_CAIKKU010000241.1 GCF_903828115.1 uncultured Thiodictyon sp.
CCCCGCCGAGGTAGGTGGTGCCGTCCGCCCCGCGCGCGATGGCGTAGACGGTAGCATTCGGGCCATCGACGAGGGCCGCCGCGGCCATCAGCGGCAGGAGGGCCAACAGGGCGAGCAGCCAGCCGCTCAGTCGGCTGCGCTGGGTGGGAGGGAAACCGGTGCTGGGCGTCATGGGATCTCCTGGGATGCGGCGATGGATACTGTGCCGGGAGTGAACGAGGACAGTCTAGCGCCCGAGCCGCGGCGAGCATCGGACTCCGTGATGTAAAATGATGTAAAAAGGCGCCTTTTTTATGAAAGAAAATGACGCTGGACGGGCCTATCTCTGGGGCTGGACTGGGGCTGGCTCGTGATCTTCGACCGCCGGGCGGGCCAGCCGCCGATGGCCGAGCGCACCGCGAGCCGGGAGGCCCGCAGTCCCCAGGGGCGGCGTATTGCGGTGGTGCGCGCCTGACCCCCGCCGCCGTGTCGGTTGCTACAGCGATGCAGCCCCGGCCGGACTTCTGCTGCGGCGTCGGGTCAGGCGCAGCCCGGCCAGACCGATCGCGAGCAGGGCGGGCACCGGCGGCACCGGCACGTCCGTGGCGGCCGCGATGCGCATCTTCTGGGGGGTTTCCTGGCTCGGGGTGGACCAGTTGACCCCGGCGTTGGTCGTTTGCACGAAGGGTGAGGGCAGACCGGTGCCGCCCGCCGCTTCGGCGTAGCGCCATTGGACGTTGCTCGATGCGTCGAGGCTGATCCCCTTGACCACCAGGAAATAATCGGTCAGCGGGCTCAGGGTGAGGCTCAGGCCGGTTTTCGCAAAGGTGCTGCTGACGAGCAGGCTGGCGTCGCCGCTGAAGACATCCGCGACCTTGGTACCCGGTGCGCCGCTCGCCATGTTCCAGATCTCCATGGCAAAGGTGCCGCTCGTCGGCGCCTCACTGAAGAGCGCCGCTGCCACCTCGGTCACCATGACGGCATCGGCCGTCGTGGTGAATCCCTGGGCCGCCCATTGGTCGTTGGTGATCCCGGTCGCGTTGTCGCCGTCCTGGCCGAGGTTATCGAAGAGGCTGGCCGTCGCCAGGGTCGGCCCGGCCCAGGGCAGGGTCAGGGCGAGCAACAGGAGCGCATAGAGGGATGGGCGATGGGTCATGCGGGATTTTCCAGTAGTGGGGGAGTGGGGAATTTGGCCCCCCAATCCGCCGGGATTCAGGATTTTCGGGCGCGGGACGCGGTATGCACCCCGTCCCGAACGGTTGTCTTCAGGCCGGGCCTTGAGCGCCCGGCGTCGGGTCGGGTGCGGCTGGCCATCAACTGCCTGCGCCCAAATACTCCCAGACCAGGCGACGCACCTTGCCCGACAGGGTGAGCGGGTAGCCGTTGGGATAGTTGGCCAGATTGATGACCGTGGCCCCGTCGAGCAGCCGCGAGTTCGCCAGGATGGCGGGGTCGCCCTCCCAGGTCAGCACCACCTGGGTGCCCACCGGATCGGCACGCAGATCCAGTGCCCATTGCCCCGCCTGACCGTCGGCGGGCCGGAAATCGCTCGCATAGTCGCCCTTGCGCGTGCCCCAGGTGGGCCGCGGGAAGGCGAGCGTCACGTAGGGCGAGGCAAAGGGCACCATGGCGCTCAGGTCGGCCGGGTCATAGCCGGTCGCGGCACCGGTCCAGTGCCCGAGCCGGACCTGGGTGTTCCAGCCGCCCTGGGCGTTGCCGGCCTTGAGGCGCACCAGCCACTCGCCGGTGCCCGGGGTCGGCGGGCCGACGGTCGAGACCTCGGCGGGGATCAAGAGTTCGATGGTCTTGTTCGCCCCGCCGGGCAGGACCTTGACCCAGAACGCCTTGAAATACGGCAGGCTGCCCTGGTTGGGCGCGCGGTCGGACCAGGTATCGTAGCCGGTGCCGTTCCACACCCAGACCTGGTTGGACAGGAGGTTGGCGTCCTGCGCCTCGCTCGGTGTCAGGGTGTCGAAGCCGTTGACCCGTACCCGCACCTTCGACCAGTCGACCGCATAGGGGAAGGGATTGCCGATCAGCTTGGTGCCGAGCGGCTGGCCGTTGGCATAGACCTGGGCGACGAAACAGCCGTTGGCCGACTGGCAGCCGGTGACGCCGTTCTCGACCGGGGTGGCGCTGCCGGCGACCGTCAATTGCCCGTCGACCGGGGCCTGGAGGCTCTTGAGCCAATACCCGGCGCCGAGTGCGAGCGGGCTGGTGCCGGCGAGCGTACCGTAGGCGCTGCCGCTGAGGTCACGCTTGTACATCAGCCATTGGCTGCCGTAGCTCGCCGCCGGCAGGTTGGCGGTGGGGCTGGTGCCGAGGGTGCCGGCGACCGTGGGGGCGTCCGGCAGGCACGGCAGGGCGAGCGTTTGCCATTGGCCGGTGGGCAGCGCGATGCCGGAACTGCACGGCAGGGCGTTGAGGAGGCCCAAATTGGCAGTCGGCGAGCCGGTCTGGAGTTCGCCGGTCAGGGTGGTGAAGGTGCCGCCCGCGTAGACGGTATGGCCGCTGACGACCAGGGCGTTGACGGTGCCATCGGCATTGGGGTCCCAGGCGGCCAGACTGCCGGTATCGGCGGTGTCGATCGCCGCCAGATAATTTCGGGGCGTCGCGCTGCCGCCGGGCGGGGTGATGGTGGTGAAGTTGCCGCCCGCGTAGAGGGTGGTCCCGCTCAGGGCCAGGGCTCGGACGGAGTTGCTGGCGGTCGGCGCCCAGGCGGTGAGGCTGCCGGTGTCGGCGGTGTCGATCGCCGCCAGGCGGTTGCGGGTGGTCGCGCTGCCGCCGGGCTGGGTGATGGTGGTGAAGTCGCCGCCCGCGTAGAGGGTGGTCCCGCTCAGGGCCAGGGCAGAGACAGTAGTGTTGGCGGCCGGCGCCCAGGCGGTCAGGCTGCCGGTGTCGGCGGTGTCGATCGCCGCCAGCCGGTTGCGGGTGGTCGCGCTGCCGCCGGGCGGGGTGATGGTGGTGAAGTTGCCGCCCGCATACAGGGTGGTCCCGCTCAGGGCCAGGGCATAGACGATGCCGCTGGCGGCCGGCGCCCAGGCGGTCAGGCGGTCGCTGGCATCGAGCGCCGCGAGCCGGGCGCGGGCCGTGGCGCCGAGGACCCTGAAGCCGCCGCCCACATACAGGGTGGTCCAGCTCAGGGCCAGGGCATTGACGGTGCTGTCGGCGGCCGGCGCCCAGGCGGTGAGGCTGCCGGTGTCGGCGGTGTCGATCGCCGCCAGGCGGTTGCGGGTGGTCGCGCTGCCGCCGGGCGGGGTGATGGTGGTGAAGTCGCCGCCCGCATACAGGGTGGTCCCGC
>NZ_CAIKKU010000242.1 GCF_903828115.1 uncultured Thiodictyon sp.
ATCGAATAATGCGACCACGATTACGACAACGACAACGACAACGACAACGACGCCCGGTTCGTGAGAACCTCCGGTAGCTGTCGCTTGTGGAAACCGGGTTCTGCGGCCCGGACGATCGGGCCTGGGGCGCCACGATTGTAGCGGACCCGGTCGGCGCAGAGGCGCAAGAGATGGGGTTCAGGCACGAGAAACACCAAGTCGGCCGTCGCCGTGATCCGAAATTTGCGTGTGTTTGCGAAACAGGTGTCTTTCCAGGATGATCGGTTGAGACCATGCCCACACTGAAGATCACGCGGATCGAAGCGATCCGCCAACGCCTGCGCGACCACGGCGCCAAGCCCTGTCACGAACAGCGCGTGCTGCAGGCCTGGGCGCGGGTGCAATCCGTGGACACGCGGCGACGCCGGGCCGAGGACTTTCTGCCCCTGCGGGTACGCGCACTGCTGCCGGCCCTGACCGCGGAACTGGGCGCACTGGCCCGGCTGCGCGCCGAACACCCCGGCGCGGATGGCTCCGCGCGCCTCCTGGTCGAACTGGCCGACGGCCAGACGGTGGAGAGCGTGCTGTTACCCCAAGGCGGGCTCTGCGTCTCCACCCAGGTCGGCTGCGCGGTCGGCTGCGTCTTCTGCATGACCGGGCGCACCGGCCTGCGGCGCCAACTCGGCAGCGCCGAGATCGTCGCCCAGGTGGTGTTGGCCCGCGGACTGCGGGCCGTCGAGCGGGTGGTGTTCATGGGCATGGGCGAGCCGGCCCATAATCTCGTAAACGTGCTCGCGGCCGTCGAACTGCTCGGCACCAGCGGAGCCATCGGGCACAAGGACCTGGTCGTCTCCACCGTCGGCGACCGCCGGGTCTTCGAGCGCCTGCCGCTCGGCCCCGTCAAGCCGGCGCTGGCCCTCTCCCTGCACAGCACAAAGGCGCAACTGCGCGCCCGCCTGCTGCCCCGGGCGCCGCGCATCGCCCCCGCGGAACTGGTCGAACTGGGCGAGCATTATGCCCGCGCCACCGGCTATCCGATCCAATACCAATGGACCCTGCTGGCCGGTATCAACGATACCGATGCGGAGTTGGAGGGCATCGCGAGCCTCCTTGCCGGCAAATACGCGATGATGAATTTCATTCCCTACAACAGCAATGACGGGCTCCCCTTCACCCGCACCTCCCGGGAGCGCGCCGCCGCCCTGGCCGGCGCCTTGCAGCGCCGCGGCATCGTCACCCGGCTGCGCAACTCCGCCGGGCAGGACATCGACGGCGGCTGCGGTCAGTTGCGGGCGCGCGCGCTCCCGCGGGAAGCCGCTTGAGTCCGTCGGTCCACCGCGGCGCTTTACAGTGGCGTCGCCACGGGGTAGTTTTTGATCACCCGGGGCCGCGTTACGGCCGGACGCGGGCAGTTCACCGACTGCGCTGCCCACGGTGGGCAGACGCCGGTGCCGGGGGTCCAGTGCGACCGTCCGGTGCGATCAGGTCGGCCCGCGGCCGCTGCGCTACTTCAACACCCATTACCGAGGTCACCCCATGGCTGTCCCGCGTAACAGACCGATCCTGCAAGCCTTAGGGTCCGCCGTGGTCACGGCCCTGGCCGTGCTGGTCCTCGCCGCCGCCGGGTCCGTGTCCGCCGCCGATGCGGCGCTCGAGCGGGCGCGTGCGGATTGGCAGGCCGGGCGCCTGATTCCCGCCGCGACGGCACTCAAGGGCCTGCTCCAGCGGGACCCGTCCCTGGGCGAGGCGCGCGCCTTGCTCGCCCAGGTCTATCTGGACGGCAACGATCCTGCCGCGGCTGAGCAGGAGGCCGACCGGGCGCTCCGGCAGGGCGTGGCGCGGCTGGCGCTGCTGGAGGTCCGCGGGCGGGCGTTGGTGGCTGAAGGCAAGTTCGATCGGGTCATCGCCGAACTGATCCCCGACGTCGACCAGCCGGCCGAGCTCCGGGCCGAGGTACTGGCCCTGCGCGGGGATGCCTACCTGGGCCGCGACGAGCAGCAGGCCGCCGATGAGGCTTACACCCAAGCCCTGGAGGCGAGCCCAACCAACACCCGCGCCCTGATCGGCCAGGCCAGGCGCGCGACGGCGCGCGGCGATCTTGCGGCCGCACGGCAGCTCCTGACCAGTGCCGGCACTGCGGGCAGCGACCCGGACGCGGCCTGGCTGGCCTTGGGGTTCCTGGAGTATCGGCAACACCGCTATGCCGAGGCGCAGGCCGCGTACACCCGCGCGGCCGAATCCTCCGCGGGCCGCTGGCAGGCCTATCTGCGGCGTGCCGAGGCCCGGCTCGACGGCGGCGACCCGCAGGGCGCCCAGGCCGACGTCGCGCTCGCCCGCGAGCTGTTTCCCGCGAGTGCGGAACTCGACTATCTGGAGGGCCTGATCGCCTTCCAGGCCGGCGACTACCCCAAGGCCAAGGACCTTCTGGAGGCCTATGTGCATCGCCAGCCCACCCAGGGCCGGGCGCTGTACTGCCTGGGGGCCATCTCCTACCAGCTCGGTGAGTACCAACGGGCCGAGGAGTACCTTGACGCCTATCTCAAGTCCGATCCGCAGGCCTTGATGGCAGTCAAGGTCCTGGCCGCGGCCCGGCTCGCGCGCGGCAGTAACCAGGCGGCCGCGGACCTGCTGGCGCCTAGGGCGGGGCCCGCGCAGCAGGACCGCGAGGTGCTCGAACTGCAGGCCCGCGCCCTCATCGGACTGGATCAGCCGGCTGCCGCCCTCGAACAGTTGCGCATCGCCGCGCGGCTCGCGGGGACGGACGTGCCGACGGCGATGCGGTTGGCCGCGCTGATGCTACAGGCGCAGGGGCCGAAGGCGGCGCAGGAGACCCTGCGCCGGACCCTGGTCGCCGCGCCCGACCGGCTGGAGGTCCGGTTGCTCCTGATCGACGCCTATCTCGCCGATGGGCAGGCCGCGGCCGCGTTGCGCGAGGCGCAGGAGGCGGTGGCCCAGGCCCCGCGGGACCCGCGGGCCGCCGCGGCGCAGGGGCTGGCACACCTGGCGGCCAAGCAGCCGGAGGCGGCCCAGGCCGCCTTGCGCAAGGCACTGGAGTTGCAGCCCGGGTTCCCGGGTGCCGCCCTGAACCTCGGCCGGTTGATCGCGGCGGGCGGCGATCCGGCCGGGGCGCGCCGGCTGTATGAGCAGGCGCTCGTGGCCGAGCCCGGCAACACCCAGGCGCTTGTGCTCCTGGCCCAACTCGACACCGATGCCGGTGCGACCGCGGCGGCGCTTGAGCGCCTGCGGGTGGGGCTGGCCGCCGCCCCGGCCAATGCGGCGCTGCGCGCGGCACTGGCGCGGCTCCTGATCCTCACCAAAGACCCCGGTGCGGCGCTCCACCTGCTGCAGGAGGCCCCGTCGGGGGGCAACGCGGATCCCAACCTGCTCTTGGTCCGCGGCCAGGCGGAGCTTGCCTCCGGGCAAGCCTATACCGCCGTGGCGACGCTCCGGGACCTGGTCGCCGCGCAACCCCAATCCGCGGCGGCGCACCTGCTGTTGGCGCAGGCGGCACTGGCGGCGAAGGACACCGGCACCATGGTGGAACATGCGGCGCGGGGCTTGGAGCTCGAGCCGGGGCGTCCGCAGGCCCTGCCCACCGCCCTGCTGGTCCTGGCGGCCGTCTCGGACCCAACCACCAAAGCGGCCCTCGTGACCAGGCTCCAGGCGGTGGTGCCGGACAACGTGGAACTCGCCGTGGCCGCGGCGCAGACCCTGGGTGTCGACGGCGATCCGGAAGCCGAACGGCGGCGCCTGGTGGACCTGCATCGGGACTTCCCGACCAACCAGGCCGCCTACCGTGCCCTCGTGCTGGCCGAAGAGAGGATGGGGAACCTGCCGGAGGCGACGCGCATCATCCGGGAATGGTTGGTCGCACACCCGGACGAGGTCGAGTCCATGATGACCCTGGCGCAGTTCTACCGGCAAGAGTCACGCCCGGACGAGGAGCGCCAGGTCTACGCCGAGGTCCTCGCCAGGCAGCCGCAGCACCGCGCGGCGCTCAACAATCTGGCCTGGCTGCTGCGCCGGAGCGACCCGGCGACGGCGCTGCGCTATGCGGAGCAGGCGCACGCCCTGGACCCGCAGGATGCGGTGACCACCGACACCCTGGGGGTCTTGCTGCTCGCCAAGGGCGAGCGCGCCCGGGCACTGGAACTGCTCAATAAGGCAAACACGGCCCTGCCGGACGATGCGAGCATCGCCTTCCACTACGCCTCGGCCCAGGCCGCCGCCGGGGACCGGGGCGCGGCGCGGGGCACGCTGCGCCCGATCCTGCAACGATCCTTCCCCGAACAGAACGAGGCGTGGGCGTTGTTCCAGTCGCTTGCGCCCTGAAGCGGGAGGCGTCGGATCAGCCGCCGCCCGGACCAGTGCTCAGCCCATCAGCGCCCGCATCTTCTCCAGCGTTGGCGCCAGCACCACCCCCCGCTCGGTGACGATGGCATCGACCAGGGCGGCGGGGGTCACGTCGAACACCGGGTTGCGGGCGGCGCAGCCGGCCGGGGCCAGGCGCCGGCCGCCGCAGGACAGGAGTTCCTCCGGGTCGCGCTCCTCGATGGGGATATCGCGACCGCAGCTCAGGTCCATGTCCACCGTCGAGGTGGGTGCGGCGACCATCACCTTGACCCCGTGGTAGCGGGCCAGGATCGCCAGCCCATAGGTACCGATCTTGTTGGCCACGTCCCCGTTGGCGGCGATGCGGTCCGAACCCACGATCACCCACCCGACCCCGCCGCCCGCCATCAGGCTGGCCGCGGCCCCGTCCGCCTGCAGGGTCACGGGGATCCCCGAATCCATCAACTCCCAGGCGGTGAGACGCGCACCCTGCATCCAGGGGCGGGTCTCGTCGGCGTAGACACGGCGGATCTTCCCGGCGGCATAGGCGCTGCGGATCACCCCCAGGGCGGTCCCGTAGCCGCCGGTCGCGATGGCGCCGGCATTACAGTGGGTAATGACATCGGTCGGCCCGGTGATCAACCCGGCGCCGAGATCGCCCATGCGGCGGTTGGCGGCCCGATCTTCCGCGTGGATCGACAGGGCCTCCGCCAGCAGGGCCGGTTCCGGGTCGGCGCCGTCCAGACGCGCGATGAGCGCCGCCATCCGCCGCACCGCCCAGGCCAGATTGACGGCGGTGGGCCGCGCCTGGGCGAGCAGGTCCAGGTCGGCGGTGACCGCGTCGTGCCAGGCCGGGCCGGCCGCACGGTAGGCGGTCCGGGCGGCCAAGACCACCCCGTAGGCGGCGGCGACCCCGATGGCCGGGGCCCCGCGTACCACCATGGCGCGGATCGCCTCGGCCACCCCCGGCGCGTCATCCAGCGCCAGGAACTCGGCGCGGTCGGGCAGCAGCCGCTGATCGGCCAGGTAGAGTCGGCCGCCGTGCCACAGGGCGGCATCGTCCGGGGTGGGGGCAGCGGGAAGCGTGGTTTGCATGGGGGCTCCGGGTAGGATGAGGCCCGGCATTGTCGCCGATTCGCACCCGCTGCCATAGGCCCCCGCCCAGGTTGGGTGCGATCAGAACTGATGTGGTGACCGAGATCCCGGGTACGCTGTCGTTGTCGTTGTCGTTGTCGTTGTCGTAATCGAATAATCCGACCACG
>NZ_CAIKKU010000243.1 GCF_903828115.1 uncultured Thiodictyon sp.
GCCACGAGGTAGCGCAGCAGTTGCAGCGCGGTCCAGTGCTCGGGGCTGCTCTTGTGCTCGAACAGGACGTAGATCGTCAAGGGCCCGTCGCGATGGCGTACCCGATAGACCAGATCGGAGTAGGCGGAGCGCAGATCGGCGGAGACGTAGGTGTCCTTGGAGATTTCCAGGGTTTCGAGGTCGATCTCGGCCAGCAGTTCGGGCGGCAGGTGGTGCCGCAGGAAGTCTACGGCGATCTCCCGGCGGCCGAAACTCTCGCGGAAGAAGGTGTCGTGGGGTGTGGCGATCTCGGTCATGGCATCAGAGATTTAAGGAATAAGCGGCCAGGGTCGAATCGATTGCAGCAGGGAGATGGCGGCGATATGAAACCTACGACGCCTCTTGCGCAAGCCGTTTCCTAAGGTATCGGCGAAGAAGCGGCGCATCAGGGGTGCTTCGGGGCGCCGTAGAGGTAGTGGTCGTGCTGGGACGCACCGTCGGTTGGGAGGGCCTGGAGTTGGTCCTGCGGGATGTCACGCATCAGTTGTGCGGCATACTCCCAGATGGGCATGTCCGTGTCCGCCTCGGGCTGCGACTCGTCGGGCGTTTCCACCAGCAGGGAAACCTCCTGCTGCTCGGCGATCTCAACCGGCTCCAGCGGGCGGAAGACGCTGCCCTCGTAAATCGCTGTCAGATATCGGGTCATGGGGAACCTCCGGGCGCACGGTGCGGTGTGCCTGATGATAGGCCCGATCCGGGTGCCCGGTGGGGGCGCGGGACGGCCCCGCCGCCGCCTTCACCGACGGCCGCCGGATCGGCGCCACGGTAGGCCGCAACGGCGTGCGAGAGTTCTTCCGGGGACACCATTATTCCGTTGCCACCCCGCGCCGCCACAAAACCGAAAGGTCCCGCGGCTCGCACGACATCGTAATCGAGAAAGCCTGCCCTTGTCATTCGCCCTGGTCGATCAATAGTGCAGCCGTTCCGCAGCGCGGCCGGTACCCGTGGTGATCGCTCAGATAATCCGAAATGCAGTCCCGATCCCGTTGCGCCTGCGCTCGCTGCTCGGTCGTGAGCCCACGATCGAACTGGTCGAGCACCAGCGCGGACGTGAAGAGCATCGCAATACGCCAGAGCACGGCACGCCGCAGGGCGGGCGCCTCGGGGCCGGTCATTCCCTGCGCGGACCCGACCAAGACATCGGCACAGCGCCAGAGCGACTGCGAGGTCGGGTGCAGTTGTGCGCTGTAACAGAACGCCTTGTAAGCCGGCCCCCACCGCAGTTCCGGGGCGACTTGGCGATTCATCGCGGCTAGGCCCTGGTCATAGGCCGCCTGTGCAAGCCGGCGGTCGGCGTCATCCGTTCCCAGCCGAAACTTCCGCAAAATAACCTCCGGTCTGGCCTCGTCTCCCGCCTGCAACTTCAATCCTCGGTCGGGTTGCGGGGAACAGGCTGCCACGATTGCGAGAATCGCCGCCAGACCGAAGAGAGGGAGGGAGCGGGACAGTGTGGTACCCATCGGTGGTTGCACTCATTCGACGACCCGCAGGACGCCGACCGAGATTCCGTCTCCTTTTCTTGCCACGATCAGCAGGTGATAAAGCTCTTCCCACCGGGCCGTTTCGGTGACGGTCACGCATCCGAGCGACATGGCACCGGGATGCAGG
Organism: uncultured Thiodictyon sp.; assembly: GCF_903828115.1. Classification (GTDB taxonomy): domain Bacteria; phylum Pseudomonadota; class Gammaproteobacteria; order Chromatiales; family Chromatiaceae; genus Thiodictyon. The sequence continues at coordinate 1,648 of NZ_CAIKKU010000243.1, forward strand.
TAACTGCGCCCCTGATGCCCGATGCGAAACCAAGTGCGCGCATGGGGCGCATCAGGATAGTTGAGACCTCCGACGTGAGGGGCGTCCGGGATCTCCAAGTCATAGAGCCCGGGGGAGACCGGCGCCACATCAGAGACCGCAGCATAGGTGGACCGACCGTCCTCGGTGCTGAGTTCCTTCTTTGAAAGGGAGAAGACCAGTTGTATCGGCGGTGTCTGTGGGTTCTCCGCGGCGAGCCGCGAGTGCTTGTCGCTCCCCAGTGAGACAGAGGCACGCTTGCCCTTCAGCGACCCTTCACGGATCACAAAATACTCGCGTCCGCCTGCGATACGCTCGACCTGCACCGCCAGCGCGGTCGGCAGGGATATTCTCTTCCTGCTCGGCTCCTCCAATACCACGGTGAATCCGTCAGAGGACGGCGGCAGGTATCGTATCGCCTCTGCAAGTTCCGCTGTGAACTCAAGGGTAAAGAGCGCGGTGCCGGCGGAGCGCACGGCCCCTTTCTCTTCTACGGGTATCGCCAAGTGGAACGTCTGCAGAACTGCGGCACCGAGAGGGACCGAAAATTCCCCTGCACTCCGACCTGAGTCATTGAACACCGGATCGCGCTCCGTGACGGATGCGACAATGGGGATTACCGAGGGGTTGCTGACGGCAGTAAATTCGGCGACTATCTTGCCGATAGAAGCACTAGCCCCAGCGTCCAGGCTCTTGTTCAGGGAGAAGAATGCGCTGCCGGCCTGAACGTCGATAGTGATATCGTTGCCGATATTGTCGCCATCGTAACGGACCGATGCGAGACGAAGTTGCAGCAATTTCATAATTTCACTCCCCTTCGCTTTACTGTCATTCGGTATCGCAGCATTGCCGCAGCCGACCAAGACCGGCGAGGTGGGAGGCAATTTCGCGCTGACGCAAAATGCCTTGTACGCTGGCCCCCCGCCGGAGGCCGGGTGCAATCTGGCGTTCCCTGGTTTGGCCGTGCGATCTTAAGGTTTCAGGAAAAGGTTAAGCGATTTGCGGTTTGCGGACAAGCACGCATCCATGCCGCCCGTCGGCTTGTCCTTGGGGAGAATTGGCTGTGTGCCCTGCTGCTGCTCGCCTCGACCCACGGATCGTTCAATCGGTCGGAGCGTCGGGCTGAGGGCGATCGCGCGGGCGTGTGCCTGGTCGCGCGGGTTGAGCACCGCGATCCATGATCTGAAGAACGTCAACCCCAAGGCGCGGATCTCGGTGAAGCTCGTGTCCGAGATCGGCGTCGGCACCGTCGCCGCAGGCGTCTCCAAGGCCCATGCCGACCATGTGACCATCGCCGGCTATGACGGCGGCACCGGCGCGAGCCCGCTGACCTCCATCAAGCACGCCGGCTCCCCCTGGGAGATCGGCTTGGCCGAGACCCATCAGACGCTGGTCCTCAACAACCTGCGCGGCCGTATCGCGGTGCAGGTCGATGGCGGTCTGCGCACCGGGCGCGATGTGGTCATCGGCGCCCTGCTGGGGGCCGATGAATTCGGCTTCGCCACCGCGCCGCTGATCGTCTCGGGCTGCATCATGATGCGCAAGTGTCATTTGAACACCTGCCCGGTCGGTGTCGCCACCCAGGACCCGGAACTGCGCAAGCGCTTCACCGGCCAGCCTGAGCACATCATCAACTACCTGTTCTTCGTCGCCGAGGAGATGCGCCGGATCATGGCGCGGCTGGGCTACCGGACCGTCAGCGAGATGATCGGCCAGTCGGACCGGCTCGAGATGCGCCGCGCGCTCGACCACTGGAAGGCCCAGGGCCTGGACTTCACCCGCCTCCTGATGAAGCCCAAGGTCGGCCTGGAGGTCGCCATCTCCAACCGCGAGACCCAGGACCACGGCCTCGACCAATCGCTCGATCACGACCTGATCAAGC
>NZ_CAIKKU010000244.1 GCF_903828115.1 uncultured Thiodictyon sp.
CGCGCACCGGCCGCCCGCGAGAACCTGGCCGTCCTGCGCCACATCGCGCTGACGCGGCTGAAGAACGACAACACCAAGCTCGGCATCAAGAACAAACGCTTGAAGGCCGGTTGGGATGAACGCTACTTGACGAAGCTGCTCTTTGAAGCACCGGATGCCAAGCCAAAAACACGTGTATCAGATTCTCCGAATATTAGTGTAGCGTGATGCGATTGCCCTGAGGTGAAGGGCGACATCGGTATCAGTGTCTTCGGGCTGAGCCTGATGGACGGATTTCACTCCGTCACGCTGACGGTGGACAACCGCAACCCGAAGAAGCCAACGGTGCGATTTACCGACCACACCCTTCACCACGGCAAGGCCGGAGAGGTCATGCAGCGTGCCGACAGCGGCCACAAAGAGACCTATGATGCAGACTCGCCCCGCGGCCTCGACGAGTACATCACGTATTTTGTCCAAGTAAACTGGGACGCCATGACCGACAACAGAAAAATGACGCCCTGGATCCGTTTATGGCGCCTGAAGAGCAACTAGCGCCGCCGTAGTATCCGGCGCAGCTTACCTGATTGCGTATTTCTTGAGCAGCTTGCCCAGGGCCCGACGCTCCTTGTCCGCCAGCCGCGCCGCCTGGGAGACGTTGCCCTTGGACTCCTAGCGGACGGTATTCCCGATCCTGTGGCGGCAGCGTCGGCCACAGCGGTCGGCGCGCCGGCCTATACCGTCGAGCGGCATGTCGTGTTCGGCGCCGGGCGCCATTTATCACCTGTGGCGGGCTCCCCCCGATCGGAACAAGGTGTTCCTGTTGTTCAGTCCCGGCGGCGGAACAGAGACGAGATCTGACCGGGCGGGCGCGAATGCAAACAATGTGCACGCGATCCGCTCGGGTGCAGAGTCCAGCGAATGGATCGTCATCGGTATCCCAGGCTTTCGGGCCGACACTGCGCCCGCCTGGTGCAGGATCGGTCGGACCTGCCGCCGCCCGCCCCCGCCGCGACCTTGCTGGCACCGATTCTCGCCGACCTGCCGGCGCGCGGCCGCTTGACCACGCACCCCGTGACGGCCGGGACGACGAGCGGCAGGACCAACATCCACGCGGCTTCCCGCCAGGCCTCTACGCGCATCATTTGTTTGTTGCCGAGATTGCCGGGGAGTTATTCGAGTGAGCCGCTCCATGTCTATGGCGATGTCTATGGCGTCGATGCGAACGGTCGGGTGGTACTCTACTGACCCGGCCAGCCCGGTCAGCAACAATGTCGTGATGGAGGTCCTGCACAATGATCGCTCCGGCTCGCAAAGAGACAACCGGCGTCAAGGCCGGAGGCACCCGCGCCCCGGTCGCCGTGCCGCGCCATGCCATGCCGTTGGTGTTGGCGTTCGGTCCAGGTCGCCCGTGCTCCCGACCCAGAATCCCCAGTGGGAGCGGTTGGCGCTGCGCCGGACGACCGCCGGGGTACCCGCGGCTCAGGCGCGGCTCGCGGTGGGGCGCACCGACGACCCCCTGGAGCGGGAGGCGGACGCGGCCGCGCAGCGGCTGCTGCAGATGCCGGACCCGGCAGCGCCGCCCATGACCACCGCACCCTCCCGCCCACCGTGCGCCGGGTCTGCGACGACTGCGCCCGGGAGGACGAGACGATGCGGCGCCGAACCCCGGACGGCGACGCGCCAGGGGTCGACCCCGCGGGGGCGCCGCCGGTCGTCCACGCCGTCCTGAACGCGCCCGGACAGCCCTTGGACCGCGGGGCCCGGGCCTTCTTCGAGCCCCGGCTCGACCGGGACCTGGGTGACGTGCGCATCCACACGGACGGCGCGGCCGATCGGTCCGCCCTGGCGGTCGGCGCCCAGGCCTATGCCGTCGGACGGCATATCGCCTTCGCCCCCGGCCGCTATGCCCCGGACACTCAGGACGGCCGCTACCTCCTGGGCCATGAACTGGCCCACACCATCCAGCAAGGGGCCAGCGCCCCGACCCTGCGCCGCGCCCCGCCGCCGACACCAGCGACCCAGCCGGCGACGGTCCCGACCCCGGGGCCGACGGACTTCGTCCTCAACCGCGTCGGGGCCTCGACGACCGCGCGGATCTCCTTCGCCCCCGGGTCCGCGGCCCTGGACGCCGGGGCGAGCGCCGCCATCGTCTCGATCAAGGCATTGGCGCCGGCAAGCCTGCGCCTGATCGAGACGCATGACGCGCAGTTCGATCTGCTCGGCATGGGAGGCCGGGGTCAGGTGCATCGCCACCGGGATTTCGTACTGGGTGTCGGCGATCAGATGCACACCATAGCCGAACCAACTCTTGATCTTGTTCCAGGACTTACCGGTGCGCGCGTCGACCCCGCTGGTCGCGTGTTTGCCCCAGTCGGCAGCGGGATCGGAGGTCGCCCCGGTGATGCGGTTGACCCGCCCGGTGCTGTGGCTGTCGATCGCCTTGCCGTCGTAGCCCAGTCTGGGAGACCCTGGCCCGGCGTGAACCGGCCCTCACGGCGCGCACCCGGATCGTCCTGCGCTCCCCGCTCTTCGGTTTTCCACCGCTGGTGGGCGCACCCGGTCTGGCGGCCGCGGACGCGGCGGCGGTGCGCGGCGTCCTGCTGGCCCAAGAGGGCGACGCGACCGGTCGCCGCCTGCTAGGTGAACTCAATCTGGACGGCTTCGCCGCCGAGGGGCCGGCGCTCTTTCTCGACATCGCCCACATGGCTGGCCTGGTCCGGCAGGTGGGCGATCCATGATCCTGTTTCCTAGCAGCTACCGTCAGCGCCTGCCCTTGAGTCTCAGCATCGCGGCCGTGGCCACCGACTTCCTGATGGCCCTGGCCTTGGGTCTGCAAACCCTGAAGAACCTGCGCGAGGACCAGGGGCGCAACGCCCTGCGCCTGGGTCACGCCATGTCCGGCGTGCTGATCCAGGCCCTGCGGCACGACGACGTCTGGCTCGCCTACTCCCTGCTGGCGACTGCCGCTGCCCAGTGACGGCGGCGGCGACGGGACCGCGGTCGGCGAGTTGATCGCCCTGCTGTCGGACGCGCCCTTCCTCGCGCGCTTCTATGAAATCCTGCCTGGATCGCGGACTGCAACAGATCCAGCACGCGGTCTCGGCGCTGCTGGTGGAGGCGCGCCTGGACGGCCGCCCGCTGACCCCCGCGGACCTGGAGGACGTGCGGACCCTGGCCCAGCCGAAGTCGGCCGGGTCCGGGGCAACGCTTGCTTGGGAGAATAGCCTCGCGGGGCCGGTCCCGCTCCCGGCCAACTTGGTGCGGCAGTTGTTGCTGAACCTCATGCTCAATGCCCGGCAGGCGGTGGACCCCGGCGGTCGGGTCGCGGTGCAGATCGCCCACGCGCGCGGCGGCCTGCAGATCCTGGTGGAGAACAGCGGCGAGCCCATCCCCCCGATCGGCTCGCGCGCCTGTTCGAGCCCTACCCGTCCCCGTATCCGGATCGCCAGGGACTTGGGCTCTGGGTGTGCTGGCAGATCGTCACTCAGCTCGGCGGGACCATCGAGGCCCAGGCGCTGGAGCGCAGTACGCGCCTGTGCGTGCACCTGCCCAGCGTGCCGGAGTCCGACCATGACTGAGCCGCGGCCCCGCATCTGTCTGGTCGAGGACGACCCGATCATGGGCGAGGCCCTGGCGGAGCGGCTGGATCTGGAGGGCTTCCAGGTCCGCTGGCACCACACCGGCCTCGCGGCCCTGCCGGACCTGACCGGCGGGACCATCGCGATCGCCGTCATCGACATCCGCCTGCCCGACTGCTCCGGCATAACGCTCTTCGAGCGCATCGGCCGGGAAGCGCAACGGCCCCCACCGTGCGTCTTCATCACCGGCTGCGGGAACATCGAGGACGCGGTACGGCTGCTGAAGCTCGGCGCCGCGGACTACCTGACCAAACCGCTGGACCCCACGGCACTGGTGGACAAGCTGCGCATCCTGGTCCGGGAGACGGATCAGGCCCGATCCCGGGAGACGGCCGGCGCGGCGGCAGGACTGGCGCTGGATGCGGGCGCGCTCGGGGCACCGCTGGGGATCTCGCCGGCCATGCGGCGGGTGGAGGAGCAACTCGTGCGCATCGCCTCCCACCCGGCCACGCCGCTGCTGATCAGCGGGGAGTCCGGGGTGGGCAAAGAGTTGGTCGCGCAACGCCTGCACGCCCTGCAGTGCCCGAACGACCCGCTGGTGGCGGTCAACTGCGCGGCCCTGCCGGAGTCGCTGATCGAGGCGGAGTTGTTCGGCCATGAGAAGGGCGCCTATACCGGCGCGGAGCGCCGCCGCGCCGGGGTCTTCGAGCGCGCGGGGACGGGCATCCTGTTCCTGGACGAGATCGGCGACATGCCGCTCAGCCTGCAATCGCGACTGCTGCGGGTACTGCAATCGCGCAGCCTGACCCGGATCGGCGCTGGTCTCAAGGCCCAGGCCCAGTCGGGCGAACGCGCGGCGATCGGCCCAACGCCTTCACTGATTTGTTTTTCTATGTGTTCTTTGTGTGAACAATTCCCGGATTTGGGTTAAATGGTGCGCGGAGGGGGACTCGAACCCCCACGGGTTGCCCCACTGGAACCTAAATCCAGGGCGTCTACCAATTCCGCCATCCGCGCTGAGAATGGACTTGGGTGTCGCCCGGTGATTCTACACCGGATCGGCGCCGCGGCGCCGCGGTGCGCGCGGGCGGCCCGCGGGGCCGCGGGGGCCGCAGCCGCTCAGTCCCCCACGGGGCCCAGTTGCCCGCGCCGCTTCATCAGGTTCACGATGCGCTCGGTCAGGATCAGCTCCAGCGCGTACATCATCTTGCCGCCGGGGATCACGAGCGTGTTGAAGCCGGTGATCCTGGTCCCGTCGATCAGGCCCTTGAGGTTGAGCTTGTACTCCACGCTGGGCTTGGGCGTGAGGAAGTGGATCATCACCAGGCTCTGGTCGAAGGTCGGGATATTGTTGACACAGAAGGGGTTGGAGGTGTCGGTCAGGGGGATGCGCTGGAAGTTGATGTGGGTGGCGGAGAACTGGGGCAGGATGTAGTGCCCTCGGGTCCGAAGTGGCTCAGGGTGCGGCCATCGGCCTTGGCCTTGGCCAGTTCTTCCTTCATTTCCCGGCGGTGTAGCGATGGAAGCTGTCGCCCTCGACCACCGCGGCGCGGGCGCCGATGCGATGGAAGATGTGCTCCAGGGCATTCTTGACGGTGCTGGTGCCGGCGCCGGATGATCCGGTCACGGCGACGATGGGGTGTTTGATCGACATCGGGCTCTACTCACTCACAGGTCGTGCGGAGGCTGATCCTCCGGAGGGCGATTTTCGCCCAGGGGCGACATCATCGGCACAGGATACCGGGATTGGGGCGCCGCCGCTCCGCAACCCGGGGACTCGCTGCATCAGGCCCGCGGTCCGGAGCGCGCCTCGCTCCTCAGGGCAAGGCGGCGGACAACCGGTCCGACTCGGCGGGGTCCACTTACTCGACGAAATGCTGGTCGCCCGCTGCCCCCCGCGTGGTTGCCGTGAACTCCTGCACGACACAGGCGACCCCGACGATCTCGCCAAGGCCCCCGCACACCGGGCCATAGTGCGCGAGCCAGTCCCGTTCCACCCCTGGCTGCGCCCCTGTCACTCCCCGCAATACGAGGTTATGCACCTCGTCGCCCGTCGCGATGACGTCCCGGAAGGTCGGCTCCAGCCCATCGGCCAGGGCGGGCACGACCTCACGCAGCGTGCGACCCAGATGATCGCCCGCCGTGCGGCCATTGATCTCGGCCATCCGCTCGTTGATCCGCACGCAGCGCAGGTCCCGGTCGAAGACGGCCAAGCCGACCGGGGCGTTGCGGTAGATCAGTTCCAACTCGGCGTGTTCCTGACGGAACCGCGCCTCGCTCGCGCGCAGTTCCCGCATGGTCGCCTCCAGCTCGGCAGTGCGCCGGGCCACCCGCTCCTCCAGCTCGGCATTGAGCCGACGGTTCTCGTCTTCCGCCAGTTTTTGCTCGGTGATATCCTGAGACAGGCCGGCGTAGAGCACGACCTCACCCACGGGTGCGGCGATCGGAAACCCACGACTGCGGATCCAGCGCACCGACCCGTCGGGCCGCAGGATCCGGTACTGGTGTTCGTAGAGCAACCCCTGGGCCCGCGCGCTCTGTAACCGCAGGACCGCTTCGCGATCCGCCGGATGCACCGAATCGAGAAATGACCCTGGGTTCGCGTACAGTTCGGCCGCCGGGCGGCCCCAGATCTGCTCATAGGCCGGGCTGACGTAAAAGACCCTCTCCCTGGCGCGGTCGGTCAGCCAAAAGACGTCGCCGATCGTCTCCATGACCAGCCGCAGGCGCTCCTCAAAATCGCTCAGGCTTCGCTCGATCGCCTTCGACTCGGTGATGTCGCACGAGATGCCGACCGTGCGCAGCGGCCGACCGGCGGGATCGCGCTCGACCACCCGGCCCCGGCTGTGTACCCATAGCCATTGACCATTGCTGCACCGCATCCGAAATTGCTCATCGTAGAGCGGGTTGTCGGGCGCGAGCGCCGCCTCCAGCCGCCGCTGCACCCGGGGTTGGTCATCGGGGTGCACCAGGGAAAACCAACCATCCGCTACGCCTGGCATTTCGCCTTGCCGGTACCCGAGCATCGCGACGATGCGCGAACTCATGAACGAAGTCCCGCTGGGATGATCGTACTCCCAGATACCGATGCCGGCGGCATCCAGGATCTCCTGATAACAGGCGGCATCACGGACCAGGGGATTCACGGTGGCGTTTTCAGACATTGGCGGCACAAGTAGTGGTCACGAAGTGGGCCAAGTCTACGCGGCCCACCACTGCTGCCGCCAGGGTCGGCGCCGGTCCCGGCGGGCCGAACAGTCCGCCCGGAATCCCTGGCAGCCGTGCCCGGCGAGAAAGGCGCGTGGTGCCTCGGTCTGCACCCACCCGGCGACGACGGCGAAGCCGAAGCTCCGTGCCCGAGCCTGGATGGCGCGAGTGATGGCGGCGGTTACGGGGATGATAGCGGCGGCGGGCAGCAGACCGCGTTGCGCAGGCTGCCGGTGGAGCGGAGATTTTTTGGCGCCTGGACCGCCTGTGCAGGCTGCCCGGCCAAATTTAAGGTGCGAGGGTGCGCCGCGCGCATCCCGACGCCGGGTAAGACTGCGGCCGTCTAATTCAACCGATGCCCCCCAAGGTGCGCACGGCGCACCCTAGACCAAGGAACCGAACAATTGCGCCTGGCGCCGCTAGGCCGCGCCGGCGGCCGCCAGGTGTCGACGCGAGGGGTAGGAGGCATCGCCCTGGATCAGGGACAGTTGCCGCCGCACCTCGGGCTGATCACCCAGGACCACCACGGTGGCGCCGACCCGGTGCAGGTCCCGGCTCAGCATCCGCAGGAGCGCGATCCCGGAATCGAAGACCCGATCGACCCGGGTCAGGTCCATGATGCAGGTCTTGAGCCGGCTTTGGATCTGGGGAGCGATCCCGCACACCGCATGGGTGACGGTAAGATCGAGGTTGCCGTCGAAGGACAGGTCGAGCAGGGCCTCCTCCGGGACGAACGAGACGTTCATGGGCATGGTAATCATCCTCCGGTACTTCGCCGCGGGACCGATTTGCAAGGGTCCGCGGCGCTATTATTGTGTTCCGGGCTCGACCGGGGCCGCGGCGGGCGGGACAAGGGCGAACTTGGGGCGGAGTCGGGCGACTCACTGGCGCTCGCGCCGGGGTCAGACAGGTCGTACATTCCCTGTCGCAAAGCACCCCAGCGTGTAGTACCAATCATAGCCCTTGTTCGACCGCTCGTCCTGCGACATCGGCAGAAATTCGGCGAGCACTGATCCCAGCCCGGCGCCGGGCCGGCGGTTCCTGGCCCCCCGGCGGGCCGGTCGTCTCAAAGGCCCGGCTGGTGCCCGGCGCCCTCTGGTTGCCCGGCATTGCCGACAGTCGCGGCGGGCTGGCCATGGACCAGTTCCCGCAGGCGCTGGAAGACGACATAGAGCATGGGGATGAGGAAGATGCCGAGGATGGACGCGGCCAACATGCCGCCGAACACGGCGGTACCGACGGCCCGCTGGCTGGCCTGGCCGGCACCATCGGCAATGACCAGCGGGATCAGGCCGAGGATGAAGGCGAAGCTGGTCATGAGGACGGCGCGAATACGCATATGGGCGGCGGTGGTGGCGGCCTCGAGGATGGATTTGCCGTGGCGGCGCTGTTCCATGGCAAATTCGACGATGAGAATGGCATTCTTGCTCGCCAGTCCGATCAATACCACCAGGCCCACCTGGGCATAGAGGTCATTGGGCAGGCCGGTGAGACGCAGGGCGATCATGGCGCCCAGCACGCCGACGATGACCGAGAGCAGCACCGCCGCCGGCATCGACCAACTCTCATAGAGCCCGACCAGGAAGAGATAGGCGAAAAGCACCGCGAGCCCCAGCACGACAGTGGTCTTGCCCCCCGCCTCCAGCTCCTGGAAGGCGGTGCCGGTCCACTCATAGCCGAAGCCGCTCGGCAGGGTGGTGGCGGAGAGGCTCGCCATCGCCGCCAGGGCCTCGCCGGTGGAGCGCCCGGGGGCCGGTCCGCCCTGGATGGTGACGCTGCGGTAGTTGTTATAGCGCTGGATCAACTGGGGTCCCAGGATCAGTTTGGGTGTCATCAGGGCGCGGATCGGGACCATGTCCCCCTGGCTGTTGCGCACATGGATACGATAGACGTCATCGAAGCGGTTGCGGTCACTCGTGTCGCCCTGGATGTTGACCTGCCAGATGCGGCCGAATTTATTGAAATCGTTGACATAGTAGCCGCCGAGCGTGGCCTGCAGGGCGGTGAAGAGGTCGCTGATCGTAACGCCTAAGGTCTGCGCCTTTTCGCGGTCGATGTCGAGGAAGACCTGGGGGTTGTTGGTCGCCCAGGTCGAGAAGACGCCTTGCAGGCGCGGGTCCTGATTGGCGGCCAGGACCAGGGCGCGCATCGCGGCGGACAGTTCCTCCGGGGTGCGGCCCTGCAGGTCCTGGAGCTTGTACTCGAACCCGCTGCCGGTGCCGAGCCCGATGATCGGCGGGAGGTTGAAGGGGATGATCATGGCGGCGGCGATGGGGTTGGTCTGGGCGCGGATGCGCGCGATGGCCGCGTCCACCGTCAGGTCCGGTGTGGTGCGCTCGGCGAATGGCTTGAGCCGCCCGATGGCAAAGGCGCTGTTGGACTGCACCACCCCGTCCATGATACTGAAGCCGGGGATGGCGAGCACATGGGCCACCGCGGGGTCGGCCGCGATGATGGTCTCGACCTGCTTGACCACCTCGAGCGTCCGGTTGAGCGAGGCCCCCTGGGGGAGCTGGATCTCGGCCATGAAGGCGCCCTGGTCCTCGACCGGCAGAAAGCCCGTGGGCGTGGTCTTGAACAGCCAGCCGGTCGTAAGCCCAATCCCGATGATCAGCACCACCACCAGCATCGCCATGCGGACCAGGCGCGTGACGATGCCGGCATAGCCGTCGCGCACCGCGTCGATCCCGTTCATCATCCGCCCCATGAGGCCGCGCCGCTGGTGGCCCGGTTTGAGCAGCGCCGCGCACAGGGCCGGCGACAGGGTGAGCGCATTGACCGCCGAGATCAGCATGGAGAAGGCGACCACCGCGGCGAACTGCTGGAAGAGCTGCCCGGTGATGCCGGGGATGAAGGCGACCGGCAGAAAGACCGAGAGCAGCACGAGCGTGATGGCGAGGATGGGTCCGGTGATCTGCCCCATCGCCTTCTTCGCCGCTTCGCGCGGCGGCAGTTGGTCCTCTTCCATGATGCGCTCGACGTTCTCCACCACCACGATGGCGTCGTCCACCACGATCCCGATGGCGAGCACCACCGCGAGCAGTGACACCGTATTGGCCGAAAAGCCGATGGCGAGCAGGCCGGCGAAGGTGCCCACCAGGGCCACCGGCACCGCGACCAGGGGGATCAGGGTGGCACGCCAACTGCCCAGGAAGAGGAAGACCACGATGATCACCAGCACGAAGGCCTCCAGGAGGGTGTGGATCACCTTCTCCAGGCTCGCGTTGACGAACTCGGTGGTGTCATAGACGACCGCATAGGTGAGGCCGTCCGGGAACCGCTCCGCCAGACGCCCCATCGCTTTGTCGATCGCCTTCGCCACCTTCACCGCGTTGGCCCCGGGGGCGAGATAGATGGCCACGCTGGCGCAGGGGGCACCGTCCAGCCGGCTGGTGGAGTCGGACTGTTTGGAACCCAACTCGACCCGGCCCAGGTCCTTCACCCGCACGGTGGAACCGTCCGGGTTGGCACGCACCACGATGGACTCGAACTCCTTGACCTCCGAGAGCCGCCCCTTGGTCTGGAGCGTGATCTGGAACTGGGCGTCGTTGGACATGGGCTGGGCGCCGATGCGCCCGACCGCCGCCTGGATATTCTGGCTCTTGATCGCCGTCATGACGTCCGTCGGCGTGATCCCGAGCGCCGTCAGGCGCGCGGAGTCCAGCCAGATGCGCATGCTGTAATCGAGCGCACCGAATTGGTTGACCCGGCCCACCCCGGGCACCCGGGCCAGGGTGTCGACCACATTGATGGTGGCGTAGTTGCTCAGAAAGAGGCTGTCATAAGTCCCCTTGGGGGAGTAAAGAGAGACCACCTGGAGCATGGCAGTGGACTGCTTCTGCACCGTGAGCCCGGTGCGCTTGAGTTCCTCCGGGAGCTGGGGCAAGGCCAGGTTCACCCGATTCTGGACATTGACCGTATTCAGATCCGGGTCAGTGCCCAGGGCAAAGGTGACGTTGAGCGAATAGCTGCCGTCATTGCCGCTGGTCGAGCCCATATAGAGCATGTTATCGACGCCGTTGACCTTGGACTCCACCGGCTGGGCCACCGTGGACTCCACCACCGCGGCGCTGGCCCCCGGATAGGACCCGGTCACCGTCACCTGGGGTGGGACTATGTCGGGGAGCTGGGCGACCGGGATGGCGCCGATACTGATGATGCCGGCGAGCAGGATGACGACCGAGATGACGATCGAGAGGCGCGGGCGGTCGATGAAGACGTCCGAGATCATGGCGCCACCAGGCCCGCGGGCGCTTGGGTCGCACTCTGGGCCGGGGCCGCGGTCACCAGGATGCCGGGCCGGACCTTCTGGAGGCCCTCGGTGATCACGAGCTCACCCGCGCTCAGGCCCGCGCGCACCACCACGTCGGCGCCCACCGAGGGGCCGGTCTGGATTCGGCGCAGTTGCGCCTTCTGGTCCGCGGCAACGATCAGCACGAAGGTCCCCTGTTGGTCCAACTGCAGGGCCGACTGGGGCACCAGAATCGCCAGCGTCGGGGTATCGTCCTGGACCAGGACCCCGACATACTGGCCGTCCACCAGGATGCCCTTGGGGTTGGGGAAGACCGCGCGCAGGGTCACGCTGTCGGTGCCCCGGTCGGTGGTGACGTCGATGAAGTTGAGTTTGCCCTGATGCTCATAGAGCGAGTCGTCGGAGAGCCGCGCCAGCACCACGACCTTCGACGGGTCCCCGCCCCCCGCCTCGATATCGCGGCGCGCCTGCAGGAGTTCCCGCTGGGTCACGGGGAACTTCACGTCGATCGGGTTGCTGCTCACGATGGTGGCGAGGGTACCGCTGGCGGGCCCCACCAGGGTCCCCACGCTGTATTTGGAGAGCCCGATACGCCCGGCGACGGGGGCGATGATGCGCGTGTAGTTGAGATCCAGTTTGGCCGCGTCCAGGGCCGCCTGGGCCTGGGCGATACCGGCCTTGGCGATGGACTGGGCGGCCTGCAGTTTATCCACCTCGGACTGGGCGATATTCTTCTGCTTGACCAACTCCATCCCGCGGGCCAACTGGGCGCGGGCGTTCTGCTCGTCGGCCACCGCCTTGGTCAGGTCCGCCTCGCGCTGGGTGACCACCGCCTGATACTGCTCGGGCTCGATCACAAACAGCAGTTCACCAACCTTGACGTCCTGCCCCTCGGAGAATTTGCGCTCCTTCAGGAACCCCTGGACCCGTGCCTGGAGGTCTACGCGGTCCACCGCCACTACCCGACCGATGAACTGGACCTGCTCCTCCACCGCGGCCTGCTTGGCCGCGACCACCACCACCGCCGGGGGGGCGGCCGCCGGGGCCGCGGGCATGGTGTCCGACCCGCAACCTTGGGGCAGGCCCAGGATCGCCGCGCAGGCCAGCGCAAGGACGGGGAGCCGGTAGCGGCGTGAGCCTGGAAGGAGGGGGCGATGCGGCATAGGTGGGGTCCGTGGGTGGTGGGGTCCGGGTGATTCTAACGCCCGCCCTGATCCGGCGCGACCGCCGCGCCAGCCCTGCAGGGTCCCGGACCGCCGGTGTCGAACCTGTGACGGCGGACACACGCAATGATCCCGCGGGGGCCTAGACTTCAAGCAGGTTGAGCGGTGCCGGGTGTCCCCTCCACCAGTGCGGCCCGACCTGCCCGAAACCCCCGTTGCCTCCCCCCGGCATCGGGGGTCTTTTATTGTGCAGGATCGAGCGGCCAGGGGCGCGATCAGCACTGATGTGGTGATCGACGAGATCCCGCGTACGCTGTCGTTGTCGTTGTCGTTGTCGAATAATCCGACCACG
>NZ_CAIKKU010000245.1 GCF_903828115.1 uncultured Thiodictyon sp.
CCGTATCGCGCAAGATGTCGCGGCGCTCCTGATCCGACAGGGCCTCGACGCAGAGGTCGAAAACGCCGTGATAGGACGCATCCAGCGGCAACAGCGGCTGGGGGTTGTCGTTGCAGACGACGCCGAAATCGGGCTTGCGGATGACGGTGCCGGTCGGCAGCGGCAGCCGAAAGCCCATCTCCAGGGCGACCATCCTGGCGATGGGTCGGGCAGTCAGAAAGTGCTCGAGCAGCAGCATGAACCAGTGGTAGACGAGGAAGGTTTCGTAGTTGGACACCGGCTTTTCCTCCAGACGCCCGTTGTTCCATTCATAGTGGACGTCAGACTCGAGGTAATAGTCGCGCCAGTACTCCTCCTCCGAGACATACCGGCCGGCTTGAGAGGGCGGCACGGCACCAGCCGGTTCAGGCCGCGTGCGGCGCGGTTCGGCAAGGGCGGTCTGCGACATGGGCGTCTCCCGGGGCGGTGGCGGTCTGGACATAGGCTAGCACGGGCCCCGCCGGCCGGAGCGCCTGGAGTCCAAGGCTCTACCGTGAAAGTCGCGCGGCGACGTCGTGGGAGCGGGTTCAGCCGCGACGGGCCGTGCGCGGAACGTGGCGGCGTCCGCCGCAGCACGGCCGCAGGCCGCTCCCACAAGAATCTTCATGTTCCGCAGTGACGGCGCCCCGCAGGGCCGTAAGCCGGCCCCGCGCCGGGGCCGGCGCCCCTCAAGGCATCAGCTGCTTCAAGAGCGCCTGCGCCTTAGGCTTGTCCGAAAAAGATTTTTCCATTACCGCAAGCAACACCGTGCGCGCCTGCGCCGCGTCGCCCGTCGCCGCCAGTGCAGCGGCGTAGTGATAGGCGATGGTGGGGTCGGCGGGCTGTGCCGCCTGCTCACGTGCCAGGGCCGCGACCGCGCCCTTGGCATCGCCGGTCGCCAGCAGGACGGTCCCCAGGGTGGCCGTCACCGCCGGGTCATCGGGTGCCGCAGCGGCAGCGGC
Source organism: uncultured Thiodictyon sp. (assembly GCF_903828115.1). GTDB lineage: Bacteria > Pseudomonadota > Gammaproteobacteria > Chromatiales > Chromatiaceae > Thiodictyon. The sequence continues at coordinate 981 of NZ_CAIKKU010000245.1, forward strand.
CTTGGCATAGGTCAGGGCCTCGGCCGGCTGTTTATCTAGCAGTAACTGGGCCAGGTTGTTGTTATAGGAAGGCTCTTGCGGCTCGGCGAGCACCAGCGCCCGATAGGTCTCGAGCGCCTTCTCCATCCGCCCCCGCCGCACATAGATGTCGCCCAACAGCGCGCCCGCCGCGTGGTCGTCCGGGTTCGCCTCCACCCAGGCCTGCGCCGTCTGGGTGGCGGGGAACAGTTCCCCACCCTTGACCTGGGCGGTCAGGAGTTCGATGAAGACCGCCCGCTCCTTCGGCTTGGTGCGGTGCAGGTCAGCGAGCCGCTTTAAGCCATCGGGGTAGTGGCCCTCCTCGATCAGCAGGCGCGCCTCCAGAAGGAGGATGCCGGCGGCCCCCCCGGACAGGTCCTTGAGACCGGCCAGCAAGACGCGCTTGGACTGGGCGTCCGGAAGCGCCGCATAGACGGCGGCCAGGGTCTCCTGGGCCAGCGCGGACTTGGGGTCCAGACGAAAACCCGCCAGCAACTCCTCCTGCATCCCGGAGATGTTCTTGGTCGCGGCGAGGGCGTTTGCCAGCAGCAGGTGCAGTTGCGCGGACTGCGGCTGCACCTTGGCCAGGGCGTCCAGGATCGGCACCGCGTTGTGGGGCTGACCGGCCGCCATTTCAGTCTGCGCCGTGAGCAGCCGCAGGCGCGGGTCCGTCGCCTGGGCGGGCGGCGCGGACTGCAGGGTGCGCTGGGCCTCCGCGGTCTGCCCGGCGGACAGGTAGCCGCGCGCCAGGTTGAGCCGCAGATCCAGGTTGGCCGGGTCCTTGGCGAGCGCGCCGCTGAGCCGCTCGAAGGCAGCGCCCCGCTGGCCCTGTGCAAGGTCCAACTGGGTCAGCAGCAACAGGGCATTGGTCTGGCCGGGCGCGGCGGCCAGGACCTGCTCATAGAGCTTGCGGGCGGCGTCCGGGTCGCGGGCCTTCAAATCGAGCGCGGCCAGGTTGAAGGCGGCATCGGCAAAGCCGGGCTCCAGCTCCAGGGCACGTTGATAGTCGCGCCGCGCGCCCGCCTCATCGCCGCCGAGCTGGCGCGCTGCCGCCAGGCCGTTGTAGGCGCGCGCACTGTTCGGGGTCAGCGCGACCAGGCGCTGCGCCTCGGTCAGGGCGGCCTTGGCGTCCTTCTTCTCGAGCATGAGCCGAATCAACATCAGGCGGGCCCGTTCGCTCGCGGGAACAGACTGGAGCAGCGCGCGCAGTTCCCTCTCGGCCCCGGCCTGGTCCCCGGCCGCCAGTTGGGACTCGACGAGGCGCAGCCGCGACTCGGCGTCGTCCGGCCGCGCCTCGGCGACCTGGGCCGCCAGTGCCTTGGCCTCATCGGTCCGGCCTTGCTCCTGAATTGCCCGGCCCAGCAGTGTCAGCAACTCCGGGCTGGGGTTCTTCTGATCGGTAAAGGGCCGCAGCAAGGCCTCGGCGCCCTTGGCGTCACCCCGGGTCAACTGCAGCTTGGCGAGCGCGAGCACTACCCCCGGCGCCTGCGGAGCGGCCTGGTGAGCGCGCTTCAGGTACTCCTCCGCCTCCTGCCGACGGCCCAGTTGGGCTAAAGCCAGCCCGGCGCGATAGGCCGCCTCGGGGTCCTGAGGCCGATACTTCAGAAAGAGCGACAACTCGGCAAAGGCCTGTTCCGGCTGATTGCGCTCGAGTGCCAGGACCCCTCGGACATAGCTGAGGCCGACAAACTCCGGCGCCTGCTTGGCCGCGGCCTCCAGATCGGCGCTCGCCAGGTCCAGTTGGCCCAACTCCAGCCGGGTCAGGGCGCGTTTGTAAAGAGGCATCCAATTGATTGCACCCAGGGCGACGGCCTGGGTGAAGGCGGCCTCGGCCTGCGCCAGGCGCCCCTCACTGAACTCCAACGCACCCAGGCTCTGCCACACCAGGGTATCCTCTGGATGGGCGCGGGCGGCCTGCTCAGTGAACTCACGGGCGCCGACCTTGTCCCCCCGGGCGAGCGCCAACTTGCCCTGACCGAGCACCGCGTGCGCCTGGTCCGGAACCAGCCCCAGCGCCTTGCCGAACTCCAGCCCCGCCTGTTCGGGCTTGTCCAGGGCCAGATAGGCCTCGCCGCGACTGGCGTGCAGTTCGGCCTGGCGGGCCTGGTCCGGGGCGGACTCGGTGGTCGGGTCCTGGATGATCTCGGCGAACTTCCCCTGCAGCAGCCGCGCCTGCACCAGATTCACCGCGTAGTCCGCGGGCTCCAGGCCGCCCTCCTTGATCGCCCGCTGCAACTCCTGCTCCGCCGCCGCCCCTTGCATCAAGTCGAGATAGACCAGCGCGAGTTGGATACGCGCCGCCTGGTCCGAGCCCGCGCGGGTCAGGTGGTCCTTCAGCAGGATCATGGCCGAGCGCAGGTCGCCCGCCTGCCGGTAGGCGGCGGCGTCACCGAGGGTATCGGCTTGAGCGGCCAGCGCAACGCACAGCAGGCCAGGCAGCAACCGCGCCGACACCAGGCGCATGAGACGGCAAAGGGGCATGGTCATGGCAAGACAGGTCCTCGTGGGCGAAGGGGAGCGGGCGACTATGCCTAACCCGCCGCCGGGCGGACGCAAGCGCCGCCGCGGGGGCAGGCTGATGAGTTGACGCCGACCGGACAAAAAAAAGCGGCGGCCCGAGGGCCGCCGCTCTGCCGCCGCAGTTCAGCCGGATCGGGCGGATCGGGCGGATCGGGCGGATCGGGCGGATCAGGCGCGCTTGGCGCGACGGGCCAGACCCAGCAGCCCGGCACCCATCAGCAGAATAGTGCCCGGAATCGGGGCCTCCCGGGTTTCTAGCAACGAAACCTGGGCGTCCCAAGCGGTGGGACCGGTGAAGGTCGCGCGCAGGGTGTCTACGCTCGCCCAGACGCCCGGATTGGTGCCGTCGGTAAACTTGAAGAAGAACGAGTCTCCGGTGATACCGCTCGGGAAATTGCGGGAAATAACGGCGGTCCCGGCGGCCCCGGTGGCCGTGAATGTCACGTCCAGCCCATTGTCGACCGGAGTCGGCAGGGCCATGTAAATACCGAAGTTCGTACCGACCGAGGTCAAGTCCTTGTTTACGCCAGTGATGCCGTTCCACTGGACATAGATGGTTCCGGCGGACGTGCTGGTGTTGGCTAGGTCAAGCACGGAGAGGGCAAACGCCGCATTGCTGTTTCCCGTCGTTTGGCCCGAGGCGCCGGCCGTGGCGCTGATGTCGCGGTTGGCGCCGATATAGACGCCCCCGACATTATTAGTGGTTTGGTTCGCGCCGTTGATGGCCGTCGCGACCTGAGTCGTCTCGAAATGGTCGATGAGGATATTGGCGGCGCCGGCCGTGCCGGCTCCAAGGGTGCCGGTAGCGGCCAGGGCGAGGACGAGTGCGAGTTTTTTCATTAAGGTCTCTCCGGGTTGAACTGTGAGGGGACGGTAAGCTGGCCCGGGCATCTACAGCCGCTCCGGTCTTTGCGACCTTTGCCCTGCTCCGCCTGGTTAAGAGACGGCTTTACACTCGACCGTCCGCTGACAGTCATAAAGCACTAACCGTGCCACAAATATAATTTTCTTATTTAACAGCACCATGACCTTGCGGGCTCGCGACCCGCCCAGGCCGAGTGTAAAAAAAGCTGACAGTGTCCGCGGAAAACCGGGGAAAACCGGGGACGGGGAAAACCGGGGACAGACCACAGTTTTGCGGGCGGCGGCAGCCTTGAGTATCGCGCCGGACGGGGCATGCGCCCCGTTCGGAACCTTCCGGAGCCGCCGCCAACCCTGACGAGGTCCTGTCCGCAAGGTCCGAAACCTTCGGGACGGGGTTGCGAGATCCGTCCCGCTCGGGTGTCTCGCCATGCTTGAAACCCTCTCCCGAACACAGATCGGCATCAAATCGGCAAGTAGGCGATGCGATTGACCCATTCGCTGGGCGTCGTCACCGTGGCGATCAGGATCAGGTCCGCGGCAGCAGCCGCGACGGACATGGTTTGAGGCACGATCAGCAGCCCCGGACTCGGACCGAAGACAATGAATTGAGGGGAAAACCGGAGGGAAAACCGGGGACAGACCACAGTTTGGGAAAACCGGGAAAACCGGGGGAAAACCGGGGACAGACCACAGTTTCGCGGGCGGCGGCAGCCTTGAGTATTGTCAATTTATTTTACAGTTGCCGTCGGCAGGCATCTACATTGCAGACCCCCGCGCCGGACGGAACCTGCGCCCCGTCCCCAACGGTCCGCAGCCGCCGCCAACCCTGACGACGGCCGGTCCGCAAGGTCCGAAACCTGCGCGACGGGTTGCTAACCTCGTCCCGCCCGCGGTATCGCGTTCCAGCTATTCTGGCGCCCGCTCAAGCCCCGCAGGGGCGCGATCCAGCAGCCCAGGGCAACGCCCTGGGATAGCGTTGTTTATTTGGCCTGGCCCTGAAAGGGCGCGACATCAGGAGCCAAGCCGTTATGTCACGCCCTTTCAGGGCTAAACGCTGCGATACCCATACCCAGGGCGTTGCCCTGGGCTGGTATGTTCCGATCCCGTTGGGGTCGATACGCAAGATGAGCTGCAACCG
>NZ_CAIKKU010000246.1 GCF_903828115.1 uncultured Thiodictyon sp.
AAGTTGCAGACTGCCTTACAGGCACTGCAATACAATGTTGATCGTGTAAAATCGTTCTTCCAGTTGCCGGAGACATTGTATGCTACATAATTATTTAGTCTGGATAACACATTAGGTCGCTATATCTTTAGGCTTCGGCCATCCCTCAGCAATCCTTTACTTGCTGTCTAATCAATATCTTAAGGCGGTCGCCAAACTGAACCAGTGCCCTTCTTGGCGCTGCCGCCCTTGCGAAACGATGGGATGCGAAACCCCGGACGCTTGATGCGGCTGAGGAGCTGGGCGGTGCTGAGCGTCTGCGGGTGCTTGGCGCCCAGGAGTTGCCGGAAGAGGTCGTGGGCCGCCTGGGCCTGGTTATAGGCTTCGGTGGTCTTGCCGAGTTTCAATAGATAGCCCGCGGTGTTGTGCAGGCACTTGGCCGTGGCGGGATGGCGCACGCCGAACAGTTCGTGCTGGATGGCCAGGCCCTGCTGGGCCAGGTCCAGGGCGCGTTGGTGGTCGCCCAGGGCGCCGGCATAGGTGGCCATGGTGTTGACGCTGATGGCGGTGTCGGTCGCCGAACAGGTCACGGTGGATGTGCAGGGCCTGCTGGGCCAGTTCCAGTGCCCGCTGCGGGTCGCCCAGCGCATTGGTGTAATAGGCGACGCTCAGGAGCGACGCGGCGGTATCGGGATGGCGCTCGCCGTAGAGGTCACGGTGGATGGCGAGCGCCTGGCTTGCCATGTCGAGTGCGTGTTGCTGGGGTTGCCCAGGGCATAGGTGTAGGTGGCGATGTTGTTGAGGGACGCGGCGGTGTCGCGATGCCGCTCGCCATGGAGGCCGCGGCGGATGGCGAGTGACTGCTCGGTCGATTCCAGGGCGCGCAGCGGGTCGCCGAGCGTGGCGGCGTAGTTGGCGACATTGCCGAGTGACCTGGCGGTATCCGGATGGTCATCGCCAAAGAGCCCGCGGCGGATGGCGAGCGCCTGCTCGGCCGTTGCCAGTGCGCGCTTGGAGTCGCCGAGCGCGTCCAGCGCGAAGGCCAGGTCGTGGTGCAGGCAGGCGAAGAGGGCCTGATCATCACACCCATGCTGCTTGTATTCGGCCAGTCCCTGTTCGAGCAGCCGCCGGATCTCCTGCGGCTGACCGCGCTGCAAGGGCACATAGATCCGCAGCCAGGTGAGCCGGGCGGCAAGTCTTGGGGCACATTCGACCGCATGGTCATGCCATTCGCGCAACTGGTCCAATTCGGCCTCGAAGTCCGGCAATTGTTGCGGGTCATCGAGCCGGGCGCTGAACCAGGCCGTGACCCGCGCGCACTGTTGCGCCGCCCAGTCGGGCCGCCCGGCGATGGGGGCCTGCGCCCGGCGGACCTCCCTTACCTGCCCGTGCATGGCGTAACGGGTGGTCCCCGGCACCGGCCGGATGATGCGCAGTGCGCTGCCGAGATCAAGCGCGGCGCTGAGTTCGGCGCCATCCTGCGCGCCGAGCATGGCGGCCAGCAGGTCGCGACCCATGGGTGCCGGACCGCCCCAGGCGAGTGCGTCCAAGACGGCCGGCAGGAGCGGCTGCTCCGCATAGACCCCGGTGCCGATCCGCAGGATTGAATCCAACTCGGCGTCGCTGCGCTCCGGCGCTGCCTGCCCGCGGTCCTGGCGCAGCCGTTCGAGATAGTCCTGGAAGCGCTGCGCGCCCTGCGCCAGTTGGCCGCCGGCCAGTTCCAGGGCCAGCGGCAGGCCGCCCAGGGTGTGGGTGATCGCGCGGGCGGCGTCGAGTTCCGCTTCGCCGTCCGGCTCGCGGCCGACGGTCTCGATCAATAGCCGCAGGGCGGCGTCGGGGTCCAGTGGGGCGATGAGGACCGCCGTGTAGTCCGGTTGCCCGGTGTTGCTGGTGATCAGAACGTGAGTGGCCGCGGCCGGCTCGGGCAGGTAGTCGCGCAGCGCCGCCGGGTCCTGTACCTGGTCGCAGACGATCAGGCAGTCCGCGACGCTGCGCAGCCGGTGGCGGGCGATATCGAGCACGTAGCGGCGTTCGGACTCGGGCGCAATCCAGCGGGCCTTGACCGCCAGATCCGCGAGCTGGGCGTCAAGGTCCCAGTCGGCGGACAGCCAGATGACGCCATTGGGGTACTGATCCCGATAGCGATAGGCATACTCCACGGCGACTTGGGTCTTGCCCAGGCCGCCCTGGTCGTGGCCGCCCGCCGCCTGGGTGATGCAGGTACGGCGCCCGGACTGGAGCTGTTACCGCACCTCGTCCAATGCCGTCTCCCGGCCGCGGAACTGATCGGCCAGTTGGCGGTAAGGGACGGCAAAGACCGGCCGGCGCGGATCATAGTCGGCGACACCCCCGGCCGGCGTATCATGGGCTGGATCGGTCGGGTTGCTGCTGCGCTCTGCCGTCATTCTTCAACTCCAAGCGGATTGGCTGTTATAGCGATGCGGCACTGCCGGCGTGCGCCGCCTGCGTCTGTTGTGCCTGAATCGCCGTCAGTGCAATCGTGAAGACGATGTCATCCACGCGTGCGCCGCGCGAGAGATCATTGACCGGCTTGCGCAGGCCTTGCAGCATCGGGCCGACCGACACGACGTTGGCGCTGCGCTGCACCGCCTTGTAGGTGGTGTTGCCGGTGTTCAAGTCGGGAAAGACAAAGACGGTTGCCTGTCCGGCGACCGGGCTGTCGGGCGCCTTCTGCCTCCCCACCGCGGCCGTTGAGGCCGCGTCGTACTGCAAGGGGCCATCGAGGACCAGCTCCGGGTAGCGCGCCTGGGCGATTGCCGTGGCGAGGCGCACCTTGTTCACGTCGTCGCCGCTGCCCGAGACACCGGTGCTGTAGCTGATCATCGCCACCTTCGGCGTGATGCTGAAGGCGGCGGCGCTGTCCGCGCTCTGCTTGGCGATCTCGGCCAGTTGGTCGGCCGTAGGGTCCGGATTGATGGCACAGTCGCCGTAAACCAGTACCTGGTCCGGCATGAGCATGAAAAAGACCGATGAGACGATCGAGGAGCCGGGCGCGGTCTTGATCAACTGCATGGCGGGGCGCACCGTATTGGCCGTGGTATGCACGGCGCCGGAGACCAGGCCGTCCACATCGCCGACCGCGAGCATCATCGTACCCACGACCACCACGTCCTCGAGCTGCTCCAGGGCCTGCGTCGGCGTCAGGCCCTTGGCCTTGCGCAACGCCACCATGGCGGCGACATAGTTGCCCCGGATGGCGTCGGGATCGAGGATCTCCAGACTGGCAGGCAGGGTGAGGCCCTGGGAGGCCGCGACGATTTCAATCGCCTCGCGCTTGCCCAGGAGCACGCAGTGGGCAATGCCCTTTTCTTCACAGATCACCGCGGCGCGCAGGGTGCGGGGCTCTTCCCCTTCCGGCAGGACGATGCGCTTTTGCGCGGCCCGCGCCTTTTGGATGAGTTGATAGCGGAAGGCCGGGGGGGAGAGTTTGGTGTTCTCCCGCAGGTGAAAGGCGGCGGAAATCGTCGCGGCGTCCAGGTGCTCGGCCACGCAATCGAGCACGGCATTCATGCGCGCGATGTCGTCCTTGGGCACCGTTGTCGGGATATGGCTGACCCGGCGCGCCGTCCCATAGCTGTCGTCATCGGAGCGCAGGATCGGCAGGCCGCGCGTCAAGGCCGGGGCCGCCAATTCCATGACCTGCGGGGCAATGACGCTCGCGTGGGTCAGCAACAGGCCGGCCAGTTCGATACCGCGAGCGGCCGCCAGGGCGCAGGCCAGAATCACGTCGTCCCGGTCACCGGAGGTAATCACCAGCACGCCCGGGCGCAGTCGCGGGATCACTTCGGCGACCGAACGCGCGGCGGTCACGACCTCGGTGACCCGGCGGGTGTCGAGTTCGCCCCGCAAGACCACTTCGGCGTTCAGGTGCTGCGCCACGTCCAGGGTGCGCGGCGCGCGCAGGCTGGGGTGTTCCGGAACCACACCCCAGATGCGCAGTTGGCCCAGGTTGTTGCGGGCCGACGCCTCATCGAAACCCGCGGGGGCCTTGTTGAAGATCACCCCGGCTACGCGGCAATCCTCGTTCGCGAATTGACTCGCAGCCAGGCGCGACTCGGTGACGGCATGCGGCAGCGAGGCGTCGGCGACCAGCACGACCTCGGCCTTGAGGCTGAGCGCCAGATCGACATTGAGTTGGGATGCAAAGGGGTGCTGCGCGTCGGCGTGCAATCCCTCTACGACGAGGACGCCGACCCCCGTGCCCGCGCTCATGCACAGCGCCACCACGTCCTCCAGCAATTGGCCGGTCTGGTTGGCGGCGATCCGTTCTGCCGAGTCCGCCAGCGTGAGCGCCGCGGGAACCGGGATCTGAAAGATCTCCCGGGCGAAGTAATCCGAGTTGTCTTCCTCTTCTTGGGCGATCGGTTTGACGAATCCGACCGCCACGCCGAGGCGTTGCAGTGCGCGCACGATGCCCAGCGCCGCCGACGTCAGCCCCACACCCTGCCGTACCGGCGTCACGAGGAAGGTCTGGGTGAAGCTGGAATTCATGACAAGACCGACTTCCCACCGCTGGCGGGAAGCCGGCGCGGCTGCGTTGACCGCTTTATTTACGCATGATCTTTTGATACATACGATCGAGGCGCTCCGTATTGGCGTCGCAGCAGGACTGGGCGGCCTTGGCGGCGTCCAGGGCCTGCGTGGCCATGTCGCGGGCGGTCTGGTCGGCGCAGCCGCCGATCAGGGTCGCCCCGATCAGGGCGGCGGCCGACAGGGAAACGAGCTTGAGGGTTTTTGTCATCGGTAAAGTCTCCGTTGGTTGAGCCTGGTGTCCAGGCTCTTTTTTTATAGCACAGGTCTACTGTCATGGTACTACGCGCGGCAACCCTGGGCGCCCTGATCTTTGGATTTTGAGCCGGTGGCGGTCCGGGGCGGGCAAGATAAGGGGCAGCGAAAAACATCGGTCGTCGGCTCGCGACGACGCCGCCAGGCCACGACCTGAGCGAGCGTCGCGGCGGGCTCCGGCGCGACCGGAACCGGTCCGCCGACGATCCATTATGATCGAGCGGCGGGTATTGCGCGTGCTGCTGACCGAACCGCGCATGGACATCGGCTCGCCCCGGGCGCCCGGCGACCTGAGGCCGGCACCCGCCCCGCGTAACCTAATCCACCGCAGGGTCCACCGACAGGCTCGCCAAACGCGACCGCGGCTTCGTTGTTACGCGCACTGGTTGCGTCGGTGCTGACCGTGACCTCGGTGCAGGAACCGCAGCCTCCGGCATACCGGCGCTATCGGTGGTTGCAGGTGGGAGACTCCCGCGGTGTGTAAAACCACAAGCCTCGCAGGCTTTCAACGGGTGCTTGGGTGCGCCACAAGCCGGACACAAGTTGGATGCCATGTTGACCACAACGAACTGATGAGTGAAGTAAAAGAGGAACTTCCGTGTCGCTTGCCGTCGTTGCCCCGGGTTGGCACCAGCGCTGCGTGCGCGGACCGACTCGCGCTGAGCAGTCCGCGCTCAGGTCCGCGCCCACCTTCAGGTGTCCTTGGAGGGCTCCAGCGTCGCAAGGCCGATCCCGCCCGGGGGCGCCGCCGCGGCGCCCGGCGCGGGAAGTCCCGGCGATCTCCAGACGCCCGCGGTCCTCCCGGAAATAACGATCATGGGGTGTGCCGAGTTCATCCATGGCGGTGCAGGCTAATGCGTTGCGCGGCGCAGAGCAAGCGCGGGTCACGATGACCCGGACCGAATACCGGCCAGCCACACCGCCGCCGACGACGTACACTACTGTTGCAGCGGCGCTCGGGGGCACCCGGCCGCCGATACCAATCCATCAGACGCGCAACGCGCAGGAACCCCATGAGCGGCACCTCCACCCTGTCCGGAGCGCCGGAGTGCGCCCCGACCGACTGGCCCCGGATCGGCGACTACCTGATCGCCCGCCTCAAGGAGGCGGGGGTCGATCACCTCTTCGGCGTCCCCGGCGACTATGTACTGCGCTTCTACGACCGGCTCTGCCGCTCCGAGATCCGCCATATCGGCACCACCCGGGAGGACACGGCCGCCTTCGCCGCGGACGGCTATGCCCGCTGCCGGGGGCTCGGGGCCCTGGCCGTCACCTACGGGGTGGGCGCGCTCAATGTGGTGAACGCAGTGGCCGGGGCCAATGCGGAGTGCTCCCCGGTGGTGGTGGTCAGCGGCGCCCCGGGGGTCGCCGAGCAGCGCGACGACCCGCAACTGCACCATCGCTTCGGTCCCTTCCGCTTTCAGCGCGAGATCTTCGAGCGCATCACCGTTGCCTGCGCCGTACTGGACGACCCCTACACGGCCCTGCGCGAGATCGACCGCACCCTGGACGCGGCGCGCCGCTACAGCCGACCGGTCTATATCGAGCTGCCCCGCGACCGCGTCGACACCCCGGCCTTCCCGATCCCCCGGGAGACGCCCTGCTGGGGCCCCGCCGCCGACCAGGCGGAGGGCGCCAGCGACCCCGAGGTCCTGGCCGAGGCGGTGGAGGAGACCCTGACCCTGCTGGGCCGCGCCCAGGCCCCGGCCATCCTTGCCGGGGTGGAGGTCCATCGCCGCGGGCTCCAGGACCTGCTGGCGGACTTCGTGCGCCAGGCGCGGCTGCCGGTGGCCGCCACGCTGACCGGCAAGTCCGTGGTGGCGGAGCGCCAGCCCGGCTATCTGGGGGTCTATGAGGGGGCCATGGGTCCGGAGGGCGCGCGTCAAGTGATCGAGCGGGCGGACCTGCTGTTGCTGCTCGGGGTCACCCCCAACGACATCGATCTCGGGATCAATACCGCCCGCCTGGACCCGGCGCGCATGGTACGGGCGGGCCAGGAGGAGGTCTGGGTGCATCGCCACCGCTTCCCGCGGGTGCATCTGCGGGACTTTATCGCGGCCCTCGCGACGGCGGTCAAGCCCCACCCGGGCCCGCTGCCGGAGGTCCCGGGTCCAATGACCGCCCCCGACTTTCCGCGGCCTGGGGCGCCCATGACCATGGCCAGGCTGATGGCCCGACTCAATGACTTTCTAACCCCCGACATGCAGGTGGTGGCCGACTCCGGGGACTGTCTGTTCGCCGCGGTGGATCTGCGGGTGCACGAGCGCAGCGAGTTCCTCGCCTCGGCCTATTACACGACCATGGGGTTCGGGGTCCCCGCCGCGCTGGGCGCCCAGGTGGCCCGCCCGAGTCGCCGGCCGCTGGTGCTGGTGGGCGACGGCGCCTTCCAGATGACCGGCACCGAACTCTCGACCGCCGCCCGGCTGGGTCTGGACCCTATCGTGATCCTCTGCAACAACCGCGGCTACACCACGGAACGCTTCATCCTGGAGGGCCCGTTCAACGACATCGCCGACTGGCGCTTCCACCGTCTGGGCGAGCTGTTCGGCCCCTTGCGCGGCTTCCTGGCCCCCACCGAGGAGGCGTTCGAGGAGGCCTTGGGGGCGGCGCTCGCCTTCCGCGACGGTCCCTCGCTGATCGAGGTGAGCCTGCGCCCGGACGACTGCTCCGCGGCACTCAACCGGCTCGGGGAGCAGTTGCGGGCGGTGGTGCAGGACGGCTGATCCGGGCGGCCGGGTGGCACTCGCCCCCGGCGTCAGGAGCGACGTCGTCGCCCGCCGGGAGGATCTGCGGGAAGAATGCGCGCTCGCTGCGGATGCTCACCGTAAAAGTCGCGCAGCGACGCTGTGGGAGCGGCTTCAGCCGCGACGGCCCGCGCGGAGAACGCCGCGTCGCAGTTCCCCGCGGCGCCGCTTTGCCGCCGCAGTCGGTCGCCGCGCGCTGCGGCGCAACCGCAAACGGACCGCCGTGCGGGTCAGGCCCGCGCGTAATGGAACATGCCGATCTCCACCAGCTTGGGCAGGAGGACCTCTTCTTCGCGGTCGAGGCGCTGTCCGATCATCTCGAAGACCTGATGGGTCTCGGCCAGAAAATCGTCGCTGAAATTGAAGTCGCCGTTGTTCAGCCAGTGCTTGTGGTAGTGATCGAAAATCATCCGCAGGGGCCGTTCACCGCTGATGAATCCCCAGGCGATCGATTTGACCTTGGGGTCATCGTGGATCAAGAGGCTGGGATAGAGACCGCGATCCTCTTCGGCCAGGTGTCGCTGCACCCGCTCACCCAGATCGAGCAACAACTCATAGGCCATTCGGGCATTGGGACGAACGCGCAGTTGCTCCGGAGTGAGGAGCGAGCGCAGATCGTCGATCATCTGACGGAGATCCGAATGCGTGCTGCGATAGCCGTCTAGGGTTTGCATAGCGGTCTTCCTCTCATTTTTTGTTGCGTCAACACCAGCGACTTGCTACAGGTTCCGGGAGGCTGAATTTGGTGGGTACCTGTCAGCCCCGGGGCCCACCTGGAAACGCTGTATCCAAGTCTAGACCAAGCACCGCGTTTGGTCAATAACGCTATGTTTTTATTAATTTTTGTTGTATTTTCGGACGATGTTGCAGGTCGACAACGGCCCCTGCCCGCTGGTCTGCGTCGGCGGGCATTGAACCGCTTGCCGATTGTTTATGTATCGCTTTTTTCTCTTGGGAGGAGCTCCTGCGCGTGACCTTGCGCCTGCTGCCGACGCCTGGCCGGAATGGTGCACTGCAACAAAATTGTTAATTTACAACAACATTTTGCCAGACTGGTGTGGGTGCGCTGGCGCACCGAGTTACCGCGGTTTCGCGCGTAGCATTCTCCGACAGCGCGGGGACACTCGTTACCCGGCCGGGGCCATGGCTGAGCAAAGGTCATGTTCACACTCATCATCACGAGACCTCTCATGAACAAAGAACAAGTCACCAGCCGTTACGAAGAAGCGAAAGGCGCCGTCAAGGAAGTCGCCGGGCGGGTCGTCGGCAATGACGACCTGGAGGCGGAAGGCATCGTCCAGAAGAACCTCGGCAAGGTCGAGGCGGGCGTAGCCGATCTCCGGGAAGACATCAAGAAGGCCATCTGAATCAGACGGCCGCCCTCCACCAGGGACACGCAGGCCGCTGTCAGCGGGACCCGCGACGGGTGTGACCAGAGCCCCGGCCACCTCGCTTGCCGTAAGGTCGTGGGTCCGCAGTGCGGCCTTGATCAGAACGCCGGCCACGCGCCCTTGCGGTAGCCTGTCGCGGCCGGGGGGCC
>NZ_CAIKKU010000247.1 GCF_903828115.1 uncultured Thiodictyon sp.
AACATCATGCCCTCACGCCGCGTGCCAGTGGACCTGAATGCCGGGACCTATTTCACGTCCAAGCAACTGAAGGAGAATATCGCGGCCACCGAGCCGAGCGTCCTTAAGTTATTCGTCGATGACGCGGGGACCTATCGACTGTGGATGGATACGAATGCGCCGAAGAAGATCGAGAATCCTGATTTCTATGTGCAGAAGCTCAATTATGTGCATGAGAATCCGGTGCGCAAGGGTTACGTGGCCCGGGCTGAGCATTGGGTCTGGTCTTCGGCAAATCCGGATTCGCCGCTGGAGGTCGGGATTCTGTCGTGACCCGGACTTGAGTTATTCCGTCGCCGATCATTGGCATGAGCCCGCAGGTCCGGAAAAAACGTTTCGGACGGGGCGGATGCCCCGTCCGGCCCAGTTCGCTCACCAACCGCGCCGCGCCCTGGCCGCTATCGGCGTCTGACACCCGACGGCCGCTGATGCTGACGCACGGCCGCTCCGGCGGAGGCTCGCGCTCGCCTGCGCCCGCGCATTTCCCCTTCGTGCGCCTCGCCCAACCCCGCGATCGTCTTCGCCACCGCCACCGCCCGCCCGTCACCAGCGCACTTCGCACCCCCGGCGGTCCCCGCCGCTACGCCGGACCGCCGGACTTTGACGGAACCCTGCGCATTGATGGCTGCCGCCAGGCAAGGCCATCGCGAGGTGGTACAGCTACTGCTTGAGCGGGGTGCGCAGGCCGATGCCGGAAGCGACACCGGGGCAACTGCGGCGACGTTTGCCGGCAATCGGCCCGCGCGGAACATCGCACCCCGCACGGCCTGCGTGGGGCCGGCACCGCGATCAAGGACTGCCGCGGACCCAGGCCCTGCCGGGAGTCGTCGCGAATCGATGAGCTATGATGGCCGCCCCGGCCCTTCGCGCTCACCCCACGCGGCCTTGATTTCAAGGATGCGCGGCAGACAGGTCTCCAAAGCCGCGATCAAGGCCGGATCGAACTGCTTGCCGGCACCCGCGCGCAGGGTCGCGAGCGCCCGCTCGACCGGCCAGGCCGCCTGGTCGGGCCCGCTCATGGTGAGCGCGGCCACGGCATCGGCGATGGCGACGATGCGTGCCGCTTGCGGAATGGCCTCCCCGGCCAGCCCCATCAGGTACCCGCTGCCATCCCATCTTTCGTGATGATAGAGGGCAATCTCGGCGGCCAACTGAAACAGCGGTGCGTCGCTGTAGGACAGGATCTCGAAACCGATACCACAGTGCGTCTTCATGGCGGTCAACTCCTCCGGCTCCAATTCCCCGGGCGTGCGCCGCATCACGTCTGGAATGCCGATCATACCGGTATCGTGCAGTGGCGCGGCCAGTTCCAGCAGCTCACAACGTGCCTCAGACCAACCCGCCGCCGCGGCCAACTGCCGGGCCACGGCGGCCATACGCCACAGTTGTGTGCCGGTGTCGGGATCGTGGTAATGGGCGGCCTTGGCGATCATGTCGATCGCCTCGCGACGGCTCTTCTCCAACTCCCCGGTATGCACCAGCGACAGGTGCGTACGCACCCGCGCCCGCACGATCCCGGCCGCCACCGGCTTGGTCAGATAATCGACGCAGCCCGCCGCGAAACCGCTCGCTTCATGACCGCGATCGGACAGTGCGGTGACGAAAATCACCGCAATCGCCGCGGTCTGCGGATTGGCCTTCAAGGCCCGACACACCGCATAGCCGTCGAGGTCCGGGAGCTGGATGTCGAGCAATATGAGCGCGGGGTGATCGCTGCTCGCCAGGGCCAGGGCCTCAGCGCCGCTGCGGGCAAACAACAGGTGATAGTCGCGCTCCAGAATATGGCCCAGTACGCCCCGCGTCAGGCGATCATCATCGACAATGAGAATCGGGCCTGGCATTTTCAGATGGTGCGCTGTTGCAATGCGATCGAGCTGTTTCGTCATTGCCGTGCGACCGCCGTCCTGCGCCAGTGCGTCATGCTGATCCCACTCGGCCTTGAGCTCCAGGAGTTGCGGCAGACAGGCCGTAAAGGCCGCGATCACGGATGGATCGAAATGGGTGCCGGCGCCCGCGTGCAGCGTCGCCACGACCCGCTCCAGCGGCCAGGCCTCCTTATAGGGCCGGGTCATGGTCAGTGCGTCGAACACATCAGCCACGGCGACGATGCGTGCCGACTCGGGAATGGCCTCACCGCGCAGCCCCTGGGGGTAGCCGCTGCCGTCCCATTGTTCGTGATGATAGAGTGCGATCTCGGCTGCCAACTGAAAGAGGGGTGCGGCGCTGCCGGACAGGATCTCAAACCCGGCAACACTGTGCCCCTGCATGACGGCCCACTGCCGGGCATCCAAGGCGCCGGGTTTGCGCAAGATGGTTCCGGGGATACCGATCTTGCCGGTATCGTGCATCGCCGCCGCCAGTTCGAGCAGCTCGCAACGCGCCCTTGACCAATGCCGCGCCGCGGCCAGTTGGCGGGCAAAGGCGGCCATCCGCCAGATATGGGTATCGGTATCGGAATCATTGTAATGTCCGGCCCTGGCGAGCATGACCACGGCGTCGCGCCAACTCGCCTCCAATGCCGTAGCCTGCACCAGCGACAGGTGATTACGCACCCGCGCCCGTACGATCTCCGCCGCCACCGGCTTGCTCAGATAATCGACACAGCCGGCCGCGAAGCCGATTCCCTCATCAGCCAGGTCCGACAGCGCGGTGACGAAAATCACCGGAATGCCCGCGGTCTGCGGATCGGCCTTCAAGGCCCGACAGACCGCGTAGCCGTCCATTTCCGGCATCTGAATATCGAGCAGAATGAGCGCGGGGTGATGCTGGAGCGCCAGGCTCAGGGCCTCGACCCCGCCGCAGGCAAACATCAGACGGTAGTCGGGCGCCAGGATCTCGCGTAAGATCGCGAGATTGACAGGCTCATCATCAACGATGAGAATGGGGTCGGGCAGCATTGCATCACTCCTGTATCGCATTGGTCCGGTCAGACAGCAGCGTTTTTGTCAATGACTCGGCGGCGTGAAAATCAAAATCGGTCAAATGTGAGTGCAGCGCGGTGAGTGGGACCTCTGCCACCAGACCCTGCAATTGCGCCAGCACGGCCTCGGCGCCGTCGAGATCATGCTCGGCGAGCGCCCGCAGTAATTGGTTCAACCGCGCCTGCGCAGTACTGCGATCAGCGTCAGCGACGGCCACTTCGGTGGGCGTCGACCCCGCCGTTCTGGTCCAATCCTCGATACCGGAGCAGGCCTCGTCGATGGCGGTTTGCACTTGCGCGGTCAACGCCTCGCTCGGCTCGCCCGCCTTCAGCTGCGTATTCAGTTGCCGGGCGAGCCCGGCGACCCGCGGGAGACACAGGGTAGCGGCCACACCGATGAGCTTATGGGCCAGTGCCGCGGCGGCCGCACGGTCGCCTTGCCGCACCGCGGCGGCGATATCCAATCCCGCGGAGGCATAGTCGGCGACGAACTTCTTCAGATAGGTCCGGTAGGTCGAAAGCGCGCGCCATCGTTGGAGGCCCGCGATCAGGTCAAGGCCCGGCAAGGTCGGCAGCGGGTCGGCCGGGCAGGACTCGCGGGGCAACTCGCCCGCCGCCGCAGCAAGCGCCGCCGGGGGTTCGGGCCGGCAGCCGGTCCAGCGTTGAATCCGGGCCATCATCTGATCGATGGCGAACGGCTTGGCGATGAAGTCGTTCATGCCGCTGTCCCGGGCGGCATCGCGCAACGTCTGGAAGGCACCGGCGGTGAGTGCCAGGATCGGCAGGTCTTTCCAGCGTGCGTCCGCACGAATCACACGCGTGGCCGCATAGCCATCCAGGCGCGGCATCTGCACATCCATCAGCACGATGTCCACCGCCCGCGGATTGGCCCGCAACCAGTCTACCGCCTCCTGGCCGTCATTGGCCAACACCACCACCGCGCCTTCGAGTTCCAGGACTTGCTGCGCCAACTCGCGATTGATCTCGCTGTCATCCACGACCAGGACGCGCACCCCAAGGAGGCGCCGCGGCTGGGTCTGCGCGGGCCTGGGTTGAGCCGACACCAGTCCCGGTTGGCGTCGGTTGACGGCCTCCGTGATCGCGTTATACAAGGCGAATGGGGTGACCGGCTTGCTGAGCACCGTATCCACCGCGTCGATGCCGGGCTGGGCCAAGAGTTCATCGCGCGAAGAGGCGGTCACCATGATGACGATCAACGGCCGCCGGGATGGTTCGATCCGCTCCCGCAGCAGGCCGGAGAGCGCCTGGGCGGTGGCGAGCCCATCCCATTGCGGCATCTGCCAGTCGAGCAGCAGCGCATCATAGACGCGCTGGTGATCCAGGTGCGCCTGCGCCTGCCTGAGCGCGGCCTCGCCCGAGCTCACCAGGTCGGCGGTCCAACCCAGGCGGGCCACGGTGTTGACCAGCGCGGCACCGGCCGTAGGGTTGTCATCGACCACCAGGAAGTGCAGCGGGGCCAGCCCCGTCGGCATGGGTTGCGCCTGGGCGTCGTAGGGCAACGGCAGCCAAAACCAGAATCCGCTGCCCCGGCCGACCGCACTCTTGACCCCCAGATCACCACCCATCAAAACGACCAATTGCCGGGTGATGGCCAGTCCCAACCCGGTGCCCCCGAAGCGGCGGCTGATGCTGGTGTCGGCCTGGGCGAAGGCCGAGAAGATCTGCGCCTGCTGCTCGGGGGAGATGCCGATGCCGGTGTCGCGCACCGTGAAACGCAGCAGCGCCCCGTGTTCGTCAGCGGACTCCACAGCGATGCGCAGTTCGACCTCACCGCGCTCGGTGAACTTGATGGCATTGCCGAGCAGATTGACCAAGACTTGCCGAAGGCGCCCCTGATCGCCGATCAGCGCATCGGGTATGCCGGCGGGAGGCGGGCAAATGATCAGCTCCAGATGCTTGTCGTCGGCGGACGCGCTCATGAGCGCGGCAAGATCATCCAGCAATGCCGACAGACTGAAGGACTCGGACTCGATATCCAGGTGCCCCGCCTCGATCTTGGAGAAGTCCAGGATGTCGTTGATGAGGATCAACAGCGAGCGGCCGGCTTGGGCAACCTTGAGGACCAGGTCGCGCGCCGGGTCGCCGAGCGGTTGGCGCTCCAGGAGATAACAGAAGCCCAGTACCGCGTTCAGCGGCGTGCGGATCTCGTGGCTCATATTGGCCAGGAACTCGGACTTCATCCGTGTCGCCTTTTCGGCCAGGCGCCGCGCCTGCAACAGGTCGGTCACGTCATAGAGGGTGACGAGATGCCGCCCGTCCAGCGCCTCGTTGAGGATTGTTTTGCGAACCATCGCGATGCGTGTCGCCCCGTCCTTGCAGCGGATGGCGACCTCCAGGTCCGCGCTCACTTTGCCTTGCTTTCCGACCCCTGCCAGATGGGCGTCGAAGGCATTTCTCATCGCTTGGGCATAGTCCGGATCGGGATAGGCCAGCCGCTCCCAGTGCGCCCGGTCGGGAATATCCTCCAGGGTATAGCCGAAGGTAGTGGTGAAGGCGGGATTGAGATAAGCGAAGGTCTGGGTCGCGTCGCCGATCGCCAGGGGCACCGGCGAGGCATCGACGATGGCATGGGCCGTCGCCTCGCTCGCGCTCAACGCCGTCTGGGCACGCCGCAGCTCGCTGTTGGTCTCCGACAGGGCCTGGGTGCGCTGTGCCACGCGTTGCTCCAGGGTCCGATTCAGCTCTTCGACCAGGGCCAGTGATTGCTCGATCTGTCGTTGCTGCGCCCGCACCTGGCGCCGCATATCGACCTTGTCGAGGCTGTTGGCCACCGCGCGGCGCAGCTCGTCCGCGCCGAAACGTCCCTTGATCAGAAAATCGTGGGCGCCATGCTTCATGCACTCGACCGCCAGCGCGACATCGGTATTGCCGGTCAGCATGATGACCGCGTAGTCCTCGTCATGCCCCGGGCCGCGCTCGTCGAAGAAATCCAGCCCGGTCATATCGGGCAATTGGTAGTCCAGCAGTACGAGGTCCGGGCTATGGGTCGCAGCCATCGCGAGTCCGCGCTCACCGCGCTCGGCCGTGATGACGTCAAAGGTATCCCGCAACCAGCGCTGGACCGTCTCGGTATCCTCGGGGCTGTCGTCGATGATCAATACGGTCGGGCGGGTGTCGGGCATTGGGTCTTACTGTCTCGGATAAGCAACGGTTCAATAAAAAAGTAAACACCCTAAATTAGGTGCTTCCTTCCGCGCCGTGGTCGTCATGTTTAACCAATTCCTGCGTCGTTCCTAAAGCGGCAGTGCCACCGCCTGAAACCAATAGCGTACGAAGGCGTGCATTTGCTCCGCAAACAGGTCCCGTTCCATGGGTTTGATGAGATAGCCGGCGGCGCCCAGGCGGTAACACTGCGCGATGTCGCGCGGGTTCTTTGAGGTCGTCATGACGACGATGGGCAAGGGGCGATCGGCGCGATCGGCGCGCAGGGCCTCCAGTACCTCCAGACCAGTGCCGTCCGACAGATTGAGGTCGAGCAACACGGCACAGGGGCGAACCCGCTCCGGTTGCGGTGGCAGCGCGCATGGACACAGCAGCGCGAGTGTGTCATCCACTCGGGTGGTGCGCAGCAGCGGTCGCTCACAGCCGGCGCGGCCCAAGGCCCAGCGGGTCAATGCGAAGTCCTCATCCGAGTCCTCGACAATCAGCAGCGGGCGGGAATGTTGCTCAGGCATGGTGTCAGCGCGGGCGCGCGAGGGTGAAGCGGAAGGTGGAGCCTTCACCCGGCACGGACTCGACCCAGATGCTCCCACCGTGGCGTTCAATGGCCTTCCTGGTGATGGTCAGGCCGGCACCAGCCCCGCCGCCGTAGGCGTCGCGGCCGTGCAGCCGACGGAAGATCTGGAAGATGCGCCCGAACTGCTTGGGGGCGATCCCAATGCCGTTGTCGCGGACGAAGATGACCGGCGGGTCGAGCGTGGCATCACAGCCGATCGTCACCTGCCGGTCGGCCTTGTCATTGTATTTCACGGCGTTTGAGATGAGGTTGCTCAGGACCTCCGCCACCCGCACGTGATCACACTGAAGCCGCGGCAAGGCCTCCTGCACCCGCACCTGGACGGCGTTCTTTTTCAGGAGGGGCTGCAGGTCTTCGAGCGTTTGCAGCAGCACCGCGTTGAGATCGACCAGCTGCAGGTCCAGCTCGATCCGACCGACCCGCGAGTACTGGAGTAATGACTCGATCAGGTCATCCATCCGGTGGGTGAGGCGCAGGATCGTTGCCAGGCGCTGCCGGCCATCGTCCGACAGCCGGTCCCCGTCGTCGTCCTGCAGGAATTGAACGATGCTGTGGATGCCGCGCAAGGGTTCCTTCAGGTCGTGGGAGGCGGCATAGGCGAAGGTATCGAGCTCCAGATTGCTCTGCACCAGTTCGGTGTTCTTGCGCCGCAGTTGCTCGGTGTGGCCGATGATGAATTCGAGGATCCCCTGACGCAACTCATTGGCATGTTCGATTTCACAGTCCAGCCAGGGGTGCGCCTGGCCGCCGACCGTCTCCTTCCACAGTGCAAAGGAGGTGCGCGGCAGCAGCCGGACCTCGTCGTCGTGGTCGTCGATGGTGACGGGCTTATGGGGGTCGCCGGCCCAGTGGAGCGTCTGCAGGAGCTCACGGCGGAACCACAGCAAGCCGTCGGGTGCAGCCGGGGACAGGCGCACCGCCAGCAGACCACTGGCGACCGCGCGGAAACGCTCCGCCGGCGGATAGTCGAGGGCCAACTGATGACTGACGAAATGCGGGTCTTGGCGGGTGGCGAGCCAATCCGCCAGGGCCCGGACCTCGGCCTCGGTGGGCGTATGGCCCCAGAGGCGCAGGCGGTCCTCGCTCAGCAAGGCGGCGCCGTCGGCATGCGGCGCGGTCAGCAACTCGGGGCCGGCGTCGAGCAGTGCGCGGTCGCAGGCCTCGGTCTTGAGCAGGGCATCCAGCAACTGTCCGCGGGCCGCCCCCAGCCGCAGCCGATAGGCGTAGTGTTCTTCGGTCTCTTTCGCGCCCATCAGGAGCGAGACCATGTGTGCGAGGCACTCCACCGCGACGCGGGTCTCATAGGGCAGGTAGCGCGGTGCCGCGTGGTGGCACGAGATCAGGCCCCACAACCGGCCGTCCTTGAGCAGGGTGGTCACCAGCGTGGCCTTGACCCCCATGTTCTTGAGGTAGCCGGTATACATGACCGACACGCTGCGCAGGAACGAATAGCTCAGATCCACGGGGTCGGCGGGTTGTGCCGTGGGTGCCGACACCAGCGGAATCGGTACATAATCGACATCGGGCAAGTGGCGCAGCCAACTCAGGGCGAACAACCGGCGGGCGGGTTCCGGTATGTCGGCGGCGGGGTAATGCAGCCCCAGATAGGTCTCGCGGTTCGCCGCGACGGACTCGGCGATGACCTCGCCGCTGCCATCGGCAGCGAAGCGATACGCCATGACCCGGTCGAAGCCGGTGAGCGCGCGGATTTCCGCGACGGCCAGTTGCAGGAATTCCTGCAGCGACGGGGCCGCCTGCAACCGTTGGAGGGTGCTGTGGACCTCCTGATAGAGGTCGGGCGCCCCAGTGCGGGCCGGCTCATCGAGTCGTTCGAATTCCAATAGCAGGAGGCCGTCGGCGCGATTGCCGAACAGATGGAAGCGTTCGTTGCGCGCGGTGGTACCCACCGACATCAGGTGCAGGAGCATACCGCAGAGGTCGAGGCTCGCCAGCCGGGCGCGCAAGGCCGCGGTCGCCTCATCGCCGAGCAGCCGCTCGATCCCTTGCCCGAGCAGGGCCGCGGGCGGGAGACCCAGATAATCCCCGGTGTTGGCGCTGGCCTGGACAATGCGCAGCGCGGGCTCGTGCAGTACCAGCAGCGCGCCGTGCGGTTGAATGGCACCGGCGTACTGGATCTGCTCGCGATCACAGGTGGAGAAATCTAAGGCGGTTGGCATGAAGGCACGATGAGTGAACGCGGTGGAGGGGCAGGGCTGCGCCCCGGTCGGTCGTCGGGTCCTGCCCGAGGATCGTTGCAACCTCGGTTCGGCCGCCGCAGGGCCATCGCCACGCAGGAGGATCCGGTTAGGATCTGGGGTCCGTGCGCACGCAGTCTGGCGCGCGGCTGCTTGAGTGTAACACCAGACCCGCATCGCGCCCGCCGCCGTCCGGCTCAACCGTGTCACCCAGACCTATATGCCGATTCAGTCCCCGCACAATCCGCCGCCGCGGCGCGGCGCAGGCAATGGATGGTGACCTCCGGCGGGCAGTTGAAGCGCGCCGCGATGATGCTGCTGCCGGCCCCGCGGGAGGTGTAGCCCTGCATCTGGCGCCAGCGCCAGGCGCCGGCGCGCACCCAGTGGGGGGCGCGGGAGTGGCCGATCAGGGCGAACCCGCCGGGCAGGCAGATCTGGCCGCCGTGGGTGTGGCCGCAGAGCATGAGGGCGAACCCCAGGCTGGCCGCCGCGCGAAAGGGCTCCGGGGCGTGGGCCAGCAGGATCGCGGGGGCGTCGGGCGGGATGGCGGCGGCGGCGGCCTCCAGGTTGTGGGTGCGGTAGCGGTTGGGGTCGTCGATCCCGGCGAGAAAGACCCGCTCGCCGCCGCGCTCGATGGGCAGGGACTCGTTCATCAGCAGGCGGATGCCCAGGGCCTCGATCGGCGGGACCATCTCGATGCTGTCGCTGTTACCCAGGGTGCCATAGACGGGGCCGTGCAGGTGGGGGCGCAAGCGGGCCAAGGCGGCGAGTGCGGGCTCAAAGGGACCGATGGTCCAGGCCCGATAGTCGCCGGTGAGGACGCACAGGTCATAGTCGAGGGGGCGCACCCGGTCGATGATGGCCTGGAGGATCGAAGCGTCCAGGTCGAGATGCAGATCGGAGAGGTGCAGGATACGCAGCCCGTCAAAGGGACCGGGCAGGGCGGCGATGGGCACCGTGCGTTCGACCAAGGTAAGCGTGGTGGCGTTACGCCGGCCGCGGGCGGACAGGCCGCTGCCGCGCACGCCCAGTTCGATCAGGAGGTGGGTCAGGCGGTAGCGCTCCAGACCCAGGAAGCGGTAGCGATGCGCCCCGATACTGTCGCGATAGTCCTGCTCCAGGCCCCGGCGCATCCGCACCAGGGCGGCCCCGAGCCGCCCGGCCAACGGGTCGGGGGCCCGGTCCGGGCCGGTCGGGGCCGGCGGCGCGACCGGCGCGGCCGGCTCCGACGGATGGTGGACGGTGGCGATCGGCCCCCCCGGGGGCGCGGCCGCGGACGCTGCTCGGTTCATGGCGTGGGTCCTATCATGGGGTCGGGACCCGGCCGCGCCCCGTCCGGCTCAGGACGGCGGACCTCCTGGGCCGCGACCGTCTCAGCGGCCCCGGGGTCCGCCCGGTCATCAGGGCGCCGGCACTGCCGGTGTCACGGCCGGCGGGCCGGCCGCATGGGTCGCGGCGTCCTGATAGCGCCGTGCAATGGCGGCAAAGGCGTCGAACCCGGCGAGGAAGGCTTCCACCGCGTCCGGGTCGAAGTGGGTGCCGCGGCCCTCGGCAATGATCTCGCGGGCCTCCGCGAAGGGCAGGGCACTCTTGTAGACCCGTGCCGAGACCAGCGCGTCGAAGACGTCGGCGAGCGCCATGAGTCGGGCCGCCAGCGGGATCTGCTCACCGCTCAGACCGTCGGGATAGCCCTGGCCGTCCCACCGCTCGTGGTGCCAGCGGGCGATCTCCCGGGCCAGGGTGAGAAACTCCAACTGCCGGGGGATACTGCGCTCGGCCCAGGCAATCGCCTCGGCACCCAGGGCGGCGTGGGTCTTCATCACTGCCCACTCCTGCGGGTCGAGCGGGCCGGGTTTTTGCAGGATCTGGTCGGGGATGCCGACCTTGCCGATGTCGTGCAGGGGTGCGGAGCGAACCAGGACCTCAATGAAATGGTTGGTCAGCACCGCGCTGAAGCGCGGATGGTGACGCAGGCGACCCGCCAACTCCAGAACATAGCCCTGGGTTCGCAGGATGTGGTTGCCGGTTTCCAGATCGCGAATCTCGGCCAGGTGCGCCAGGGCGCGGATGCTGACCTCCTGGATCATGGTGTTCTCCTCCATGCGCCGACTGACCTCCTGCTCCAGCCAGGTATTCTGGTCGCGCAGGCGGTCGCGTGCCCACTTCAACTCCAGGTGGGTCCGCACCCGTGCCTGCACCACCGCCGGGATGAAGGGCTTGCTGATATAGTCCACTGCCCCGGCCGTCAAGCCCTGGACCTCGGAGCGGGTGTCGTCCAGGGCGGTGACGAAGATGACCGGGATCGCCCGCGTGACGGGGTTCGCCCGCAGCCGCTCCAGAACCTCGAAGCCGTCCATCGCGGGCATCATGATATCCAACAGCACCAGGTCCGGGCGCGGTGCCGAGGCGGCGACCCGCAGGGCCTGGAGGCCGGAGCGCGCCGCCCGCACCCGATGTTGTTCACTGAGGATCTCCGCCAACACCGCCAGGTTCTCCGGCTGGTCATCGACGATCAGCAGCGTCGCCCCCGGCGGCTCGTCTACGGGACGAACGGTTGCCGCGGGCGGCGGCATGGGCTTGCTCATGTGGGGTCACTCACTGAGTTCGCCGATGTCGGCGGGGCGCGCAAGGGCCGCGTGGCGCGGCTTAGTGGTCTCGATGACGTGCTCCAGGGTGGCCCCGGCTGTGTGAAGTTGTAATATGCTGCGGGTTTTGCGTCGGCAGTTCAACGCCAGGGTGCGCGACTTGACAAGTCGCAGCGTCGCCGGTCCTGCCCCCGCGGCGGTTGTGCACACCCGGGACCTTCGGTGAAAAACGCACCAAACGCGGCGGTCTTTCCCGTCAAGCAATTGAAGCAACATCCCAACAGATTATTATATAAGAACTTTTGCCGCAAGCGGCGGCTGCGCCCCAAGGAAAATGAAGTCTGAAATGAGCGACTTGCCCGCCTGCCGTGGGCCTTCGTCCACAGAGTTATCCACAGGTTTGCAGAGGGCGCCCGGCGCTGCCGGCCACGGCCGCCGGGGTGCGATCAGGACTGATGTGTTAACGCACATGTCGTAGGGTACGCGATGCATACCCTACAGCTACAGCTACCGGACGTTCTCACGGACCGGACGTCGTTGTCGTTGTCGTTGTCGTTGTCGTAATCCTGGTCGGATTTTTCGAT
>NZ_CAIKKU010000248.1 GCF_903828115.1 uncultured Thiodictyon sp.
CGCCCGCCGCGGCCACGCTCGCGCGCCACGCCGAGCGCCTGGCGCGCAGCCTCGCGACCGTCATCAACCTGCTCGACCCCCAGGTCATCGTTCTGGGCGGCGGCCTGTCCAACCTCCCCCACCTCTATGAGGCCCTCCCCGCCCTGATCCGCCCCTGGCTCTTCTGCGACGGCCTGGCCACCCGCATCCTCCCCCCGGTTCACGGCGACTCGAGCGGCGTGCGCGGCGCGGCCTGGTTGTGGGGTACCGAGCACCCGTAAGGTCGAACCCAACTGGAGGCCAACGCTTCAGCGGGCGGCCCGCGCGCTTAAGCCATGGTTGCGCAAGACCATCGCGGCAATCTGAATAGCTCATTCGATCAGCGCCTTGAGCAACGCATCCCGGGCGTCCGAATAGAACACCACGGTGACCCGCGTGGCGATCTCGTCATCCAACTCGATGAGCTGCTTGCGCGTGGTCACCGGCAGGAGAATCGTCTTGGCCCCCTTGTCCGCGGCGGCCTCGACCACGCTGACCACGTTGTAGACGGGCTCGATGGACCCGCCCAGGTTCAGCCCGCCGACCACGATCAGTCCGCCCTTGAGGCTCTTCTCCAGCAGAGCCGAACACAGCGCCAGCAAGGCCCCCACCCCGGTGGCGCTGCCGGACTTGCCGGCGTCGAAGGCGCGCAGTTGGACCGAGAACTCATGTGCCCGCGGGTCCCGGTCACCGACCAGGGTCTTTGCCCGCGTGTAGAGGTTCTGCTCGGCACAGCGCAGGCTCTCCTTGAAGGGCGCGGGCGGCGGTTGGTTGAGGATCTTCACCCCGGAGCCCGGCCCCTGGGTCACGTCCAGGCGATAGAGCCCCGGATGCTCTTCCAGCCCCCCGGGCGAGAGGACCCAGACCTGCCCGGGCGGCAGCGGATCGTCCCCGATGCTGTCCTCGCTTTGCAACTCCGGGGTGGAGACGAACTGCTCCACCCCGTCCAATCCCATCTGGAAGCTGAAGTGGGTGTTGCGAAATTCCGCGGAACCGATCCGCTTCTGCTGCTCCTTGACCCGCCGACGGCACTCCAGCGCCAGCCGGGCGGCCCATTCGATGGCGTGATCCGGGATCTCCTGGGAGTCGGGGCGTCCCGCCCCGAGTGCATCTCCGCCGGGGCCGAGACGGCCCCGCTCCGATTCCAACGGCTGGGGATACATCAGTTTGAGTAATCCGCTCATGGTCTTGTGGACGGCGTTGGTGTCGCGGCCGGTCAGGGCGGCGCCGAAGTGGATGCGGCCCTGAAGAATCGCGGGCGGGACGCCCGCGCTCCTTCTGGTCGAAGCTGATCCCTGAGACCTCATCGAAGCAGACCACGTCGTACTGACACACCAGCCCCCGCTGCCCGGTGCTGTTGTTGACGAACATGCGCGCCACCGACGCCTTACCGCCCGAGACCAGGTGCGCGTAGGGGGAGACCTGCTGGAACAGGTGGCTCTTACCGGTTCCGCGCGGCCCCAGTTCCACCGCGTTGTAGTTGTTCTCGACGAAGGGGACCATGCGCAGCAACATCACGTCGCGGGTGCGCGGCGACAAGTTCTCAGGTTCAAGGCCGACACTGCGCAGCAGAAACGCCTGCCACTGCTCGAAGCTGAACGCGGCGCGCCCGCGGGCCATGGTCTCCAGGGCATCGCGTTTGGAGAGCTGGATCTCGCGCAGCGACTCGATGCCGAAGGGCCGCCCGTTCTTCTCCTCGGCGATGCTCGGGTCATAACTCAGGTCCACCTCGGCATAGAAGCCGCCGGTAAGCATCCGCTCGTGGGTGTGGACCAGGGCATCGTCGATGCGGACATCCTTGAGCCGCAGGCTCGGCAGTTCCGCCACGAAGCAATCGTTCTTGGCATCCAGGCGCGCGGTGATCAGGTCGATCAGCTTCACCCGGCCCTGCTCCTTGGCGCGGGCCTTGAACAGCTCCTCCTCCCCGGCGCGCACCGTGCGGCTGGCGAGCTGGCGCTGCACGATGTCCAGACCCTCCTGGATCTCCGTCTCGTTGGTGCTGGAGCAGTAGCGCCCGAGCAGAAACTCGCCCACATAGGTCGGCACCGGATACTGGCCCTTGAACCGGCGTACCAAGTCCTTGCGGACGATGAAGCCGTCGAAGGCCTGGGCGGCGAGCTGGTCGAGTGCGTCGAGCTGCATGGATCAATCTCCCCCGATGGTCACTGACTGCTTGGCCACCACCTGTCCCGCCCGCAGGACGACCAACACCGCCGCCGCGCCTGCGTGCTGGTCATCCGTGACCAGCAGCGCGGCGGCACCGTCCGCGTCCGGCGGTTGCATCCGTCGGTCCGGGTCGAGCACGCTTGACCCCG
>NZ_CAIKKU010000249.1 GCF_903828115.1 uncultured Thiodictyon sp.
CTGGGCTGGTAAGTCGCGCCCCTTCGGGGCTTAAGTCGGCGACGTAAAAGTCCACTCGACCGCTAGCTCGATGGCCAGCGTGCGGGGCCGCCTAGTCAGGGCTTCCAGCCCAGACAGTTCCAGCCCCGACACCGTCAGGCCAGGATGGCCTGACTACGCACTTTCACGGTAAAGCCGCTCCCACAGGGCCTTTCAGCGTCCGGGATGGCCCATGTTCCTGCGATGGCCGTTAGCCTCGAACTCGCCATCGACCGTCGAGGCGAGACCAAGCTCGCTCAGCGCCGCCTTGAACTCCTCGATCTGGTGCGCGGAGAGCCCCCCCGGCGGGCTGACATCGACATTCACCCGCACGGTCAAGGCACCCGAGTTGACGAACTTTGCCAGGACCTTAGTGTAAAAGTTCATCCACTTCTGCGGCGGTACCTGGCCCGACCAGTTGATCCCCGGGTTTTCTGGGGGCACCTTGCGCCGGTCGACCGGGTCTGTCTCCTGGCGCTTGACCCCAATCCGGACCGTCGCCCTGGTGATGCCGCAGGCCGCGGACACCGTGTAATCGCCCTCCTCGTCGCCCGCGCGGAACACGCCGGCCTCAGTCATCTCGCCACCGGTCGCCGACCAGTTCAAGGCCCCTAGCGGATACTCCTGGCCGTGCTGGTCCAGGCCCTTCAATGTGAAGGCCAGGCTCTTGCCTGGCTCGACGCTTGCGTGATCGGGGTGCACCTCCAGATATTTCAGCGTCGGCGGCTCGATGCACTTTTTCGCCTCCAGGGCGGTGACGATGAATAGATCGTCGCTGAACTCGATCTCGGCCGCGTCGAGGTCCTGCTCGAAGAAAAAGGGCTCGTAGCGCCCATCCGGGGTCTTACCGGCATAGGCGATCACGCCGCTCGCCACCCCACGGGCGATGGTGTCCTTGAGCTTGTCGATGACGAGCAGCCGCGGGAACCGGGGCGAGGCGAAGAAGGCGTCCCTGACGGACTTGGTGCTCCATTCGGTGAGGGCCGGCGGCCAATTGCGGACCAGGAAGTTCGCATTCACAGAGTCCACGGCCTCGTCGTCCTGACGCAAGCGGCCGAGAATAAGCCCGACCAGACTGTCCGCCGCGCTGGAATGCACCAGACCGAGGTCGATCGTGCGGATTTGATTGTCGCGCCCCAGGAGGCCGATCGTCTTGTAGGTACGCCAGACCGCCTCCCGCAGGTCCCGCTCGGATTTCTTCAGGCTTTGGGCCAGTTGATGCCTCTGGGCCTCGTCCAGGCGGTCGGACTCCTCCTCGTCGATATCCTGCCAGGCCAGAAGCTTACGCGCCTCCTCCAAAAGACTGGCGGCCGCATCGGGGATGGACCAGATCAGGGCGCTCTTATAGGTGCGGCCTGAGTTCCCGTAGTCGCGCGTGACCTGCTCGATGAAGGCCAGGGTCTGCGCATCGCCCAACCCCTGATCCGGCGCCAGGACCACGATGGCAATGACCGGGCGGTCCGGGACCTGATTGCTGCACTCCGGGAAATAGACCCGCTCGACGCCCGCCTGACTGGCGAAGACCTTCTGGACTTCGGCCCTTACCCGCTCATCGATGCGGGGCGGTTTGATGTTGGCCCGGCGATCGGACAGGAGCTTGTTGAGGTTCGGCGTCAGGCTGAAGCGATACCGGTTGTTCTGGCTGGTGAGGAAATAGCAGTTGGTTTGGAGTTCCTCCAAGACCGTCTCGACGTTGCCGATCTCAAGACCAGGCTCGGCGACCGCCAGACGAATCTCCGCCAGGCTCGCCTCCTTGTGCTGCTGCCCCCCGCTCGACTCGAAGAAGATGCTGGTGGCGACCTTGCGGTGCAGGCGCGCCTTCTTGATGGTGTCCACCGCGGCGCTGTCCAGGCGTATCGCGAACGAGTCCGGCTTGCCGATGATGTCGGTGGTAATCGCGCCTTCAAGACGATCCTCGCCCAATTGCTCGAACATGGCGCGGCGGAACAGCGGGTCATCGAGCGGGGCCGTACCCAGACCGATCAGGCCATCCCGATGGGCACCCTTGAACCCGCTCAGATAGGCGTTCGACACCCATTGCGCAAGCAGCCGCAACATGCCGCGGGTCTGCTGAAAGCGGGGCAGCGTTTGCCACTTGCGCTCGAAGACCGAGAGCACGACCGGATGGAATGGGTAGGTCGCGCCGAACTGCCGGCGCCCATCATCGACGGGGAACTCGGCCGGGATCGATTGGCGATGCTCCAACAGCCAGTCGGCATAGTCGTTGCAGGTGGACACCGCATCCTTGGTGAGCAGCACCCGTCCGTCCTGGCCCACTGCCCGCAAGTCCCACTCGAAGAGCCTGCGCCTGATGATCTCGGAGGTCTCCGCCTCGGCCGACATCACCACCGGCTTACCCAAGCGGTCCAGCATTTTCTTGAAGCGCAAATAATCCGACTGGTCCTCCGCCGTCATCTCCATCTCGGAGGCCGGAATCGACACCACCAGGACGCAATTGCGCTGGCCGCGCGCCGTCTCGGACAGGTTGTGCAGAAAGTCATAGAGCTGGGCCGACAGACCGCTCTTACGGCTGCGGCTGACATAGTTCATCAGCTCGTCCATGAGGATGAGTGCGGGCCTGTCCTTGGGCAGGAAATCGCGGATGACATCGCCCGCCGGGGCCGTGCCCTCCTGGTCGTGACGTGCGACCTGTTCAAAGGCCGCCGCACCGCCCAGTTGAAATGCAATCTCGCCCCAGGGCGTCATCCGTTTCGGGGTGCCGTCGTCCCCGCCGCGTCCTCGGATGGAATCGAATTCGGTGCCGACGAACACCGCGGTAGCCGCCGCCGGAACTTGGTTGACGCCCGCCGCTCGGAGCAAAGTTTGGACCCCCGTCCATCCGGATGCCTGCGCACCGTGCTTGGCCAGGTGGTAGACCAGGGTCGCGGCATGGGTCTTGCCGCCGCCGAACTGGGTCGCCATGTTGAACACGGCCGAGGTCTCGGTGACCTCGCCCGCGAGGCGCCGGATCACCTGAGATGCCAGCAGGATCAGACTCTTGGTGAGATAGGTCCGGTCGAAAAAGCGCTCCGGGTCCTGGTAGTCCACGGCGGCGCGGCCGTCCCGGACGTGATCCAGATGGACGGCGAATTCAGCGGCATCGAGCGGGCGGCCCTCGCGCAGGTCCTCGCGCGGTGTTGCGACCTTGTACCAGGGTTTGATGGCCATCAGGCCACCCGCAACGTGAGGTGATCAGCCTGCTGGGCCGCATAGAACAGTGCGGCGCTGATGTCATCGTCTTCGAGATACGGATAATCTTCGAGTATCTCTTCACGCGAAGCGCCGGCCGCGAGCATGTCGAGTACATCCTTGACCCGGATTCGCATCCCGCGCAGGCAAGGACGGCCACCGCAGACCTGGGGGTCCATCGTAATCCGCTCCAATTGGGTCATATCAGTTTCTCGACGGTTGGTACTTGGCTAATGCGCTGGCCGAATCCGTACGCGATCCGAGGTCACCGTCAGGATAGCTCCCTGAATCAACGGGCTCTCAAATCGCTGCAATACGTTCACGCAATACGGTCCTTGCTGACGGCCGGGAATATTCACCAGCCGGATGATGCCGCAGTGGGGTTTGCCGTAGACAATGGCCAACTCGCCGAAATCCTTGTCGAGGGTTATCAACACGCGGCCATCCTCATAGGCACTGTGCATGATCGCCTCGTCGCCTGGGTCCGGTTCCAACTCGCCTGTCCAGCGAACGTCATGCCCCGCGGCGGTCAATGTCGCGACCGCACCGCCCCAAACGCAGGTGTCCAGCAGGACCTTCATGCCGCCGCACTGACGATCAGGGGCTCCACCCGCTCATGCTCGACCATCCTGTGGGCGTAGGCCAGACACGCGAGTATGTCCTCCCGTTCCAGCCAGGCGTAGCCCTCCAGAAGGGTGTCGGGGTCGTCGCCGGCCGCGAGCATTCCCAAGACATGCTCCACGGCCAGCCGACGCCCACGAATGATCGGCTTGCCGCCGAAGATCGCCGGATTGATGGTGATGCGCTGTAACAGTTCATCGTTATTCATGAGATTACTCGTGCATTTAATGAATAGTCGCTCAGTCGACGGTCATCAGCGTATCGACCGCCGCCCAAGGGTCCCGCACTGGAGGTCGAGGCTTAACCGTGAAAGTCCGGCGGGGGCCTGTGGGAGTGGCTTTCACGGTAACCCGACTGACGCGATTCTTCTCTGCGTCTCTGCGCCTCTGCGTGAGATTCTTTAA
>NZ_CAIKKU010000250.1 GCF_903828115.1 uncultured Thiodictyon sp.
GGGCCAAAGCGGCGAGTGAGCAGCCGGCGCAGAAACTTAGTCTCGCCCTCCCGCCTGCCTTCCCGCAAACCCTCATCCTTCCACTCCTGGGTCCAAGTCTTGACGCGTTCGGCCAGCATGTCGTGAAGCTCCTGTAGCTCGCTGAAATTGGGGATCTCGACGCCGGGTACGCGCGCCGGAAGCAGCACGCGCTTGAGCCAGACCACGAAGGCACGGCGCAGGCTCGCGTTCTCCGCCCCGGCGAGCCACTCGACCAGGCAGGCGATGACCCGCTGGATGTTCTCCGGCGCCTGAGCATTCTCCAAGCGGAACAAGGCGGCGGCGACGTTGGGCAGACGCGCGAGATCGGCCTCGGGGTAGCGGCGCTCTTCCAGGAGAAGATAGCGCAGTTGAGGCTGCCAGCGGCGCAGTTGCGGCGGCAGGCTCGGGTCGATCAGGTCGGCCAAGTCGGTCTTGGCGGTCCAGGGCTCGGCGCCGTTGTAGAGCACGATGGGGAGCACCGGCGGGAGCGGATCATCCGGCCCGATCGCTTTCGACCGGTGCAGGTCTTCATAGAGGAGGCCGATGTAGGTGAGGAGCCGAGCGGCCATGATGCGGTCGACGGTGGACTGAAACTCCAACAGGATGTAGACGTAGAGCCAACGCGCCCGTCCGTCCTCAATGATCCGCAGGCGCCAGATGACATCGTCGACGCGCTGACGGAGGTTCTGGCTGATGCCGACCTCGCGCACACGCTCCAAAGTGTTGAAATCCAGCCGCTCCGCCCATTCCTCGTGCACGAAGCCGCGGAGCAGGTCGGAAACCATCTTGCGATGGGAGAACAGCAGCTTATAGGAAGGGTCGTGCGTCGCCATAGGGGTTTGTCCCGCGGGGTCCGGTGTTACAAGGATACGCATTCCGTGGGCTCAATGCAGTACCGTCGGCAAACGCGGACGGGAGCACTCGGCAAGCGCTTGCGGCCGGCGAGTCTGATGCCTCGATCGCGCCGAGGTGCGCGAGATAAGCCCGCCGGGTAAGGTGCCGGGCAATTTCCGGCCAGCCCGCCCGCGCACCCGCCGCCATCAGCCTCGTCAACCGCGGGCCGGGGATGCCGCCGACGTACAGTCGCATCCTGTTGATTCTGTCTATTCCCAACCGACTTACGGAGACAAAGGGGTTGGCGACAAAGGGGCCAGGCTCAAATAACATTTGGAGTCCCGGGGACGGGATACCGAACTCCGGTCGCATCGTCGGCAGTCTGTCGCACGCAAAATCCTCAGAAACGCAACAACCTCAAGGCGCCAAGGGCACCCGCAGATCAATTTCATCCTTGCCCAGCGGCGTGGCATCCCGCGCCTCGATGGTGGCAATCTTGGCGGTCCTGGCCAGGGAGGGCGCCGGGAGTCCGGTCCCGGCGAGGTCGGGGAGGGCGATGTCCCCCGGCCAGCCCCGGTTCTCGGCGCTGGTGACCATGACCACCCACAACAGCCCGAGGGCATCGTCGTCGTAGCCGCGATTGCCGCCGACAACGACCAGTGCTGGACGCGATTGCCGGGTGGGGCGATTGGTATAGGGAAAGGGAACCTTGACGAGGTCGTCTTGTTCAAAGGTCGGCATAGGCTTTGCTGTCCGCATCCGAATACCATTCGCTGAAAGTACGGAAGGGATCATCCACTGCCTGACCGGTCTGGACCTTGCTCAGAATGACCCGCTGCCCGTCCAACTGGTACTGCAGTGCATCGCCCTCGTGCAGGTTCAGCGCTGCACGGATCGGCTGGGGGATGGTGGTCTGGGCCTTGCTGGTCAGCTTGCTGGTGATCATCGGCGTGCGCCCGCGGTCAAGGAACTTGGTCCTGATCTTAGGTGCCGGTGCGAGCAAGCGTCAAGCGCCTTGATGATCGTTTCGCCGGCCGGTGCTCGCGGCGCGGAGCGCCTGACACATGCGTGACACCGCTGGAGCGGTGTCACGAGAGGGGAGGGTTCGGTGTCGCGGGCGCGGAGTGCGCGGTGGCGAGCGCGAGGCGGGCGACGTCATGAGTCTGGGGGTCCGGTCTTGCTTTTTGCCTCCGGCCAGGCAAAAGGCAAGACCTGGCCGCATCCCCTTTGACTCCATCCCGCCCTGGGGTAAAGGTGTCAGGATCGGGTTCACTTACAATCAACTCGACGAAAGCTTGATCTGGCTTCTGACGATCTACGCCAAATCCCGGCAGGATAACGCACCAGCGCATATCCTCAGGGCACTGAAGGAGGAACTTGTCAATGCCTCTTAGTGAAAAAGAATTGATCGAACGTGACTTGGGTCGCAATGTTTGGCAAGAAGCATTGGATGCAGTGAGGAGCATTAAAGCCGGAACGGTTGGTGCTATTCATACCGTTGAACTTTCGCCCGTGGTGGAGGCGCGAAACAAGACCGGCCTGTCTCAACTGAAGTTTGCGGAGCTTCTCGGCGTATCGGTTAGAACCCTTCAAGATTGGGAGCAAGGTAGAAGACAGCCCAGTCGGGCGGCAGCATCATTGATTCGGATTGCAAGACAACGGCCGGATGTACTTCGCGAAGTCTTCGGGTAGCAAGACCCGATCCTCTACCCGCTTGATCTTGTTCGGTCATGACTCTGTCCCCTTGCGGTGCTTGATCCTATTTTCCAGTGCCTTCAGTTCGGCCTCGTCCCGCTCATCGGCCGCTTGTGCCTCTTGGGCGTTACGGCGCTGGTCGTAATCCAGAAAGAGCGGGGCAAGCTGCTGCTCCATGCGGGCATGGCTGACCGATCCCGCGCCCGCCAGTAGGGGGAAACCGTTGGCGGCGATGATCTGCCCGACGTTCTCGCGCCAGAAGGCCATGTGGGTTATGGTTTGCCGCTTGGCGCGCAGCTCGGCGGTTTCCAGAAAGATGACCACCAGGCGGTTGAGGGTGTCTATTTCATCCTCGGTCAGGTAGTTCTTCGCCACCAGGATGTCCTGCTTGCGCACCTGGACGCCCTTCCAACTGAGCAAGCCAAAATGGGCATCGGCAGAGTTAGCCCGGGCGAGGATGATTTCAGCGGCGGTCTGCTGCGTCACCGCATACAGCAGAAGATTTTGCACCGTGGCAAAGAATTGCTGGGTGGCCTGATCGGTCTTGTCGTAATCGGCGGCCAGCGCGAAGAGGTCGCGCACTTTTTGATAGAACCGCTTTTCCGAGACGCGGATGTCGCGGATGCGCGCCAGCATCTCGTCGAAATAATCCGGGCGGCCATCGGGGTTCTTGAGCCGCTCGTCGTCCATGGCGAAGCCCTTCTTCAGGTATTCCGCCAGCACCGTGCTGGCCCAGCGGCGAAACTGGACCCCGCGCGGTGAACGTACGCGGTAGCCCACGGCCAGAATGGCGTCCAGGTTGTAGAGCGCGATGGTGCGGCGCACCTCGCGGGCGCCCTCGGTTTGAACTGTCAAGGATTCCTTGACAGTTGCAGCAGGGTCCAACTCGCCGTCTTGATAGATGTTCTTAAGGTGCAGCGAAACGTTCTGCTTGCTGGCGTCGAACAGTTCTGCCATTTCCAACTGGCTGAGCCAAACCGTGCCCCGGTCGGCCCGCAGTTGCACTTGGGCTTGCCCGTCTTCGCTGGTGTAGAGAATGAGCTGAGTCATGCGGGCGCCTCTTCTAGGGGGAAACGGGGTCAGGTCTGAATGGCACTGACATAAGCTGATTCTTCATTTAAAGCTTCCTGTCATGCGTGACGACCCGATGCATTTCCGTGCCCTGTCACTTCGCCTTCTTGGGGTGCCCGTGGAGTCGGACGTCCTGCCGGGCCAGCGCCCGGGGCTCCATGAGCAGCGGGAAGTTGAGGGACAAAGGGACCAGCCTCAAATAGCATTTGGCGTCCCGAGCACGGGATACCGAACTCCGGTCGCATCGTCGGCAGTCTGTCGCACGCCAAATCCTCAGAAACGCAACAACGTCAAGCCGCCAAGGGCACCCGCAGATCAATTTCATCCCACGGGACGAAGACGCGCCGACGTTCGTTGAGTTCCAGGATGCCTGGATCGACCAAGGCCCCGACATCGGTGCGGCCAGGAGTACCGTCATGCTCGACAGGTTCGGTGAGATCGCCGATTGGTATGGGTTCACGGCGCTTGACCTTCTGGATGAGTTCCCAGGGCCTAGGCGTCAGGGTGCTCAGCATCTCAGACAGGCTCTCGAAACCAATGGTGGCAATCTTGGCGGTCCTGACCAGGGAGGGCGCCGGGAGTCCGGTCCCGGCGAGGTCGGGGAGGGCGATGTCCCCCGGCCAGCCCCGGTTCTCGGCGCTGGTGACCATGACCAACTACAACAGCCCGAGGGGATCGTCGTCGTTGCCGCTATTGCCGCCGACAACGACCAGTGCTGGACGCGATTGCCGGATAGGTCTATTGGTGTAGGGGAAGGGGCCTTGACCAAGTCGGCTTGTTCAAGGGTCAGCATAGGCCTTCGCATCCGCATCCGAATACCATTCGTTGAAGGTCCGGAAGGGGTCATCAACCGTCTGATCGGTCTCGACGTTGGTGAGGATTAGCCGCTGTCCGTCCGATTGATATTGCAGCGCGTCGCCCTCACGAGGGTTCTAAGGGTGCCTGGATCGACTGGGGGATGGTGGTCTGAGCCTTGCTGGTCAGCTTGCTGGTGATCATCGGCGCGCGCCCGCGGTCTAAGGAACTCGGTCCGGATCTTAGGTGCCGGTGCGAGCAAGCGTCAAGCGCCTTGATGATCGTTTCGCCGCCTGGTGCTCGCGACGCGGAGCGCCTGACACATGCGTGACACCGCTGGAGAGACTGGGCAAGTATTATTTTCTTTTGTAATCATTCAGATAGCGCAGCGCTGCGAGCCAAAAAAGGGGCAAAATAGCGATTTTCGGCGCTTTCTCCTCGAAAACGAGCCCTGCCTGAGCGACATATCGCTGATATATCAAGGCACTAATACTTTCACAGTCTCTGGAGCGGTGTCACGAGACGGGAGGGTTCGGTGTCGCGGGCGCGGAGTGCGCGCTGGCGAGCGCGAGGCGGGCGACGTCATGAGTCTGGGGGGTCCGGTCTTGCTTCTTGCCTCCGGCCAGGCAAAAGGCAAGACCTGGCCGCATCCCCTTTGACTCCATCCCGCCCTAGGGCAAAAGTGTCAGGATCGGGTTCATTTTGAGCTTGCAAGGCATACGGCTTTGCCGTAGTATTTGGGGGATGTTTACCCTTATCGAATCCCCCGTCTTTTCTGCGCGTTGGGCGGACTATCTTTCAGAGGATGAGCGCGGCAGGTTCGCCGCGTGGCTTGCGCGGAACCCCGAAGCAGGAGATGTCGTACCTGGGTCGGGTGGCGTTCGCAAGATACGCTGGTCCCGAGATGGCCAGGGTAAACGAGGCGGCGTGAGAGTCATCTACTACAATCAACTCGACGAAAGCTTGATCTGGCTTCTGACGATTTACGCCAAATCCCGGCAGGATAACGCACCAGCGCATATCCTCAGGGCACTGAAGGAGGAACTTGTCAATGGCTCTTAGTGAAAAAGAATTGATCGAACGTGACTTGGGTCGCGATGTTTGGCAAGAAGCATTGGATGCAGTGAGGAGCATTAAAGCCGGAAAGGTTGGTGCTATTCATACCGTTGAACTTTCGCCCGTGGTGGAGGCGCGAAACAAGACCGGTCTGTCTCAACTGAAGTTTGCGGAGCTTCTCGGCGTATCGGTTAGAACCCTTCAAGATTGGGAGCAAGGTAGAAGACAGCCCAGTCGGGCTGCAGCATCATTGATTCGGATTGCAAGACAACGGCCGGATGTACTTCGCGAAGTCTTCGGGTAGCAAGACCCGATCCTCTACCCGGCCTGTTCCAGCGGGGCTACCCCAACCTCTTGCCGCGGCTCCAGGCGGTACCGGCACCGCAGATTGCCATCAGCGTCGTCAGCGTTGAGGAGATGCTGCAGGGACAGAAATACAGCGCCGCCCTGCCAGGCGGCACTGCGATGCCCGATCAGGCCACAAACCGGCGCTGACTCGCCGCCGTGCGCGTATCCATATTGCGGCCGCGGGTGGCGTGATCCTCGATCTCGGCGGCCGTGCCGATGATGCGGCCGTACAGGAAGGTGGTGAAGGCGCCGTATTCGAGGAAGCCCGCGTCGACCTCCCCCGGCGACGTAGGGCCGCCACAGGATCTTCAGCAGGATTACGGCGATGACCGCGTCGATGTTGACGCAATAGACGTTGCTGCTGACGCCGTAGCTGGCCAGGGCATGGACCAGCTCGTGGTAGAACTGGTGGAAGACGTTGTAGCTGCCGCGGGACTGGAAGAGTTCCCGGACATAGACTTCACGGGGGTCCAGATTGACCTCCTTGCCTTTGAAGATCGGGTGGTTGATGCAGGGGATCTTGGCGTAGGACAGGTTGCCGACGGCCTTGGCCTTGGCCTTCTGGAGCTTGAAGTCGACGGCATAGTCGGCCGCGATACGGACCAGGTGCAGGCCATCATGCGGATCGCCGGGATCGGTCGGCTTGCGCCCGCTGAAGCGCTCGATCAAGAACTGCATGGCCTCGAAGCCGTTGCCGCCGTGGGCAAAGCCAGTGTGGCTCAGGAAGCCGAGATAGCCTTTGTTGACCTGGACCCGCTCGGGCATCTCCGGCCCGTCCCCGCTGACTGCACCCTTCGCGCCCTAGGCCGAGATGGTTCCGGGGCCGTTGGATGCGGTCAGCCCGAGCAGCACCGAGAAGGCGAAGCGCCCATCGGCATCGGGTCGGCACCCCAGCAAGGCGAGGTAGGCGGTCTCGGTGAAGCTCCAGTCATCGATCAGGGATTGCACCGGGACGCCGCCGAAGCGATCCGCGCCCTGGCGGGACGGGTTCACCGATGCGCCGACGATCGTCGCCGCGACGCGCAGATGCCAGGGCAGATTGACCAGGGTCGTCACCGAGATCCGCTTGTGCAGCAGCGGACGCCAGGCGACGTGGAAGCAGATGGCGGCGAGCATGGCGTCCGCGCTCGGGTGGCCGCCCTGGGCGGCGGCCAGGCCGGTCAGGTAGCGCACGGCCGGCGGTACATAGACGACCGCGACATTGAAACGGTGGCCGGCCTCCAGGGCCTCGGAAACCGTATTGTAGACCGGGATGTCGTTGAGCTCGGTCTTCAGCACCGAGCCGGACCGCCCCGGCTGCACGCCGCAGACCACGTTGCCGCCGGAGTAGGTATGGCTGATCGGGGTCACCGTGCGGCTCTCGTTGCCGAGGATGTTCAGTACGCACACCCGGTCGTCGCGGGTCGCGAGCTGGGCCAGGTTACCGTTACCGACAAAATAATGGGGGAACTCGGGGATACCCTTGCGGCGCATGGCGCCGAGAAACTGGAAGTCGTTGGCAGACATAGCGAATCTCGTGTTGCGGGCGTGTTGGTCGGGCTTGTGGTTAATAACAGGTTAAACACGTATCCAGTCGTTGTCGCTGTCGTTGTCGTTGTCGTTGTCGTAATCGGATAAGCGATTCAAGTTTCCAGCCCCTGACGGTGTCAGGCCAGGATGGCCTGACTACGCACCCGGCGAGCCCAAGCGGCCGGGATCTTGATCGAGGCCGAGCTGCCCGAGGCCGACCGGGTTTCGATTCGCCCCGTCGCTTGGGCGTACAAGGCCGTCAAGCGTTTGAAAGGCTTCGATCGCCACGCACGGGACCAACGCATACCCACAGGGATCATCTACCGAACTCGATTACGACAACGACAACGACAACGACAACGAGTGTGTTTAAGTTGTTCTTGACTCGTCACCTAGCGAACCGTTACTCAGGCGGCCGAGAGGCCCATCTGGCGGCCGATCCCGGCACGGCCCCCATTGCGCATCCAGGCGTCGATGTCGCGGGCGTAATTGACCACGCCGCTCATGGCCGAGTCGTGGCCGAACATCCGATACGGCAGCCCAAGCCCGTCGAGGGTGTCCCTGAGGTAAGCCATGCCGCGTATCAGGTTCGGTCCGCCGCGCCCGACGACGACGAACAGCGGCCGCCGGCCCTGGGTGTTGAAATAGTCCCGCAAGGCATCGGCCATGGCTCGGAAGGTGGTGTAGATGTCCGTGTTGCTGGCCTTGCCGCCGATGATGAACAGCACGTTGCTCTGCGCGAGCCAGTACTTTGATAATCGTTCGGCGGCCGGTGCCCGGGGCGCGGAGCGCCTGACACATGCGTGACACCGCTGGAGCGGTGTCACGAGAGGGGAGGGCGACGATGAAGGGCAGGGCGGGGCACCGTCCAGGTCGTGTTCCAGGGTCGCCAGGCGCAGGGGCAGGATAACGCTGGTCGCGGGTGCCGGTGCTCATGCCCGCGACCCGCACCGGGGCGCCACCGGTGCGCACGCCGATCATGCCCGGCTGGTCGGACTCCGTCGCTGGCCGGCACGACGATCAAGGCCGAGGCTGGGAGCGCCGCACCCCAGTGCGGCGCGATCTCGCAAGCGACCGCGGCGTTGCGGGTTGCGGATGGGCCGTGCCGCACCGGGGTGGGGGCTCCCGGTGGCGGAGTGATGATCGAGGCCGTAGGTACTGACCCGGCACAATCGGGGTCGCCGCCGTCGCGCGACGCACCGTCAGGGGGCCTGCCGAGGCGTCACGCACGGGCGCGCGGACCGCCTGGCCCCGCGACGCGGGTTTGCGCCGGGTCGCGGAAGAATATTAGAATCCGCTGAATTGTTACCCCGCCACCTCAGGTTGCCCCATGCAGGACCCCACCACCCTCTCGGATGCCAGCGTCGGCCGGGTCGAGGTCAAAGAGACCACGTGCTACATGTGCGCCTGCCGCTGCGGCATCCGGGTGCACCTGCGCGACGGGGAGGTGCGCTATATCGAGGGCAACCCCGACCACCCGCTGAACCACGGGGTGATCTGCGCCAAGGGCTCCTCGGGGATCATGAAACAGTACTCGCCGGCGCGTTTGACCCGGCCCCTGCGGCGCAAGCCCGGGGCGGAACGCGGCACCTCGCAGTTCGAGGAGATCTCCTGGGAGGCGGCCCTCGAGCTGCTGACACAGCGGCTGGGGAAACTACGCGCCGAGGACCCCAAACGCTTCGCCCTCTTCACCGGGCGCGACCAGATGCAGGCCCTGACCGGCCTCTTCGCCAAGCAGTTCGGCACCCCCAACTACGCCGCCCACGGGGGTTTCTGCTCCGTGAACATGGCCGCGGGGATGATCTACACCATCGGCGGCTCCTTCTGGGAGTTCGGCGGACCGGATCTCGACCGCGCCAAGCTGTTCGTGATGATCGGCACCGCCGAGGACCACCACAGCAACCCGCTCAAGATCGCCATCTCCAAGTTCAAGCGGCAGGGCGGGCGCTTCATCTCGATCAACCCCATCCGCACTGGTTACTCGGCCATCGCCGACGAGTGGGTGCCGATCAAGCCGGGGACCGACGGCGCCCTGCTGCTCGCCCTCATCCACGAGCTGATCCGGCTCGGGCTCTATGACCGTGATTTCCTGATCCAGTACAGCAACGCCGCGGAGCTGGTGGTGGACGACCCGGCCCGCGACGACCATGGGCTCTTCCATCGGGTCGACGCCAATGTCGACATGGAGTGTATCGACCCCGAGAACAAGCTCTGGTGGGATCGCACAGAGGGCGCCGTCCTCACCCACACCCCGGGCGCCGACCCCCACCTGATGGGGAGCTACACCCTGGAGGACGGCACCCCGGTCAAGCCCGGTTTCCAACTCTTGAAGGAGCGGGTGGCGGAGTGCACGCCGGACTGGGCGGCGGCCATCACCGGCATCCCGGCCGCCACCATCCGTCGGCTGGCCCAGGAGATGGGCGTGACGGCGCGGGATCAGAAGATCGAGTTGCCGATCCCCTGGACCGACTGCTGGGACAACGAGCACGCCACCGTCACCGGCAATCCGGTCGCCTTCCACGCGATGCGCGGTCTGGCCGCCCACTCCAACGGCTTCCAGACCACCCGCACGCTTGCGATCCTGATGAGCATCCTGGGGACCATCGACCGTCCCGGCGGCTTCCGCCACAAGGCCCCCTACCCGCGGCCCATCCCGCCCTGCCCCAAGCCCCCGACCGGTCCCGAGTGCGTCAAGCCCAACACCCCGCTCGACGGGATGCCGCTCGGCTGGCCGGCCCGCCCGGAGGACCTGTTCGTGGACGCGCAGGGGGAGGCGGTGCGCCTCGACAAGGCCTTCTCCTGGGAGTATCCGCTCGCCGTCCATGGCCTGATGCACAACGTCATCACCAACGCCTGGCGCGGTGACCCGTACCCGATCGATACCCTGTTCCTGTTCATGGCCAACATGGCCTGGAACTCGACCATGAACACGCTCGAGGTCCGCCGGATGCTGACCGACAAGGGCGCCGACGGGGAGTACAAGATCCCCTTCCTGGTGGTCTGCGACACCTTCTCCTCCGAGACCGTCGCCTTCGCGGACCTGGTGCTGCCCGATACCAGCTACCTGGAGCGTCATGACTGTCTCTCCATGCTGGACCGGCCCATTTCCGAGTTCGACGGCCCGGTCGACTCGGTGCGTATCCCCGTGCTGCCCCCCAAGGGCGACTGTCGGCCCTTCCAGGACGTGCTGATCGAGTTGGGGGCACGGCTCAGGCTCCCCGCCTTCGTGCGCGAGGACGGCAGCCCCAAGTTCCGTGATTACCCCGACTTCATCGTCAACTACGAGACCTCGCCTGGTTCGGGCATCGGCTTCCTGGCCGGCTGGCGCGGCAAGGACGGCGACAAGTTCATGAAGGGCGAGCCCAATCCGGCGCAGTGGGAGCGCTACGCCGAGCACGGCTGCTTCTACCACCACGAACTGCCGCGCTCCTACCAATATATGCGCAACTGGAACCAGGGCTACCTGCACTGGTCGCGCGTCCACGGCATCACCCGGTACGCGGACCCCATCCTGGTCCATATCTATTCCGAAGTGCTGCAGCGCTTCCGCCTCGCCGCCCAGGGCAAGCGGCCTGGCCGGCGGCCCCCGGAGCGGCTGGCGCGGCGCGTCGCGACCTATTTCGACCCCTTGCCCTTCTACTACGAACCATTGGAGAATGGGTGCATCGACACCGAGCGGTATCCGCTCAACGCCCTGACCCAGAGGCCCATGGCCATGTACCACTCGTGGGACAGCCAGAACGCCTGGCTGCGCCAGATCCACAGCCACAACTACCTGTTTGTCAGCCCGCGGGTGGGGGCGGCCAACGGGTTCGGTGACGGGGACTGGATCTGGGTGGAGTCCGCCCATGGCAAGGTGCGCTGCATGTGCCGCTTCTCCGAGGCCGTGGAACCCGGCACCGTCTGGACCTGGAACGCCATCGGCAAGGCGGCCGGGGCCTGGGCCCTGGGCAAGCAGGCGGACGAGTCGCGCAAGGGCTTCCTGCTCAATCACCTGATCAGCGAGGAACTCCCCGCCGACGAGACCGGTGACCACTATTCCAATGCCGACCCGGTGACCGGCCAGGCCGCCTGGTTCGATGTGCGGGTGCGGGTCTACAAGGCCGGTGCCGACGAACCCAAAGAGACCTCTCCCCAGTTCGCCCCCATGCCCACCCTGCCCGGGCAGGAGCGCCGCCGCGGCAGGTGGCAGGCGTATGTGGCTGGCTTGTTCCAGAAAAAGGTACGTTAGTGCGGGCGGAGGGCGAGCGCGACCCCTGGCGGGACGGGGCATGCGCCCCGTCCGGCTC
Organism: uncultured Thiodictyon sp.; assembly: GCF_903828115.1. Taxonomy (GTDB): domain Bacteria; phylum Pseudomonadota; class Gammaproteobacteria; order Chromatiales; family Chromatiaceae; genus Thiodictyon. The sequence goes on from NZ_CAIKKU010000250.1 coordinate 11,619, forward strand.
TGTCGTTGTCGTTGTCGTTGTCGTTGTCGTAATCGAGGTTATCCTAGCGCCGTGGATTCTCTCGCATCCCAGAGTGCATCGGTTCTCCGATTACGACAACGATTACGACAACGACAACGACAACGACAACGACAACGACAGCGACAACGACGATGGTGTTTGTGTTTAACCTTTTCTTGACTCGTTATCAACGTACTTCCGTACTCCCGTACTAACGTACTTCACCAACCAGGTGGCACCATGACAGACCCCTCCGTCGATCCCCAAGAGAACCACGACCGCTTCGTGCGGGAGGTCCGTGCCAGCGGCCAGGTGTGGGGCCTGCAGTCCGACCACGGCTGGGCCGTGTGCGAGTCCGTCGAGTATGAGGAGACGGATGTCTATGTCTTCTGGTCGACCGTGGACGCGGCGGCCATCCATTGCACGGATGACTGGGCGGGCTATACCCCCGCCAGCCTGGAACTCGACCTCTTCATCGATACCTGGCTCGCCGGAATGAGCGAGGACGGGGTCCTGGTCGGGACCAACTGGGACGCGGAGCTCGAGGGCCTGGAGGTCGAGCCGTCCGACTTGGCCGAGGAGTTGCTGATCGAGGACTACGAAGAAGAGGACGAAGATGGCCCGCAAGACGACGACCGCGGCCGTCCGTAAGCCCCGCTCAGTCGATAAGCTGTTGCGGCGCGCAACGCCAATGAGAAGGAACCGCCCATGACCCAACTGGCCTTGGTCATCGACCTCAATGTCTGCGTCGGTTGTCACGCCTGCGTGACCTCCTGCAAGCAGTGGAACACCTCCGGCTGGGCGGGGCCACTGGTCGACCGCAATCCCTATGACGCGGCCCCCACCGGGACCTTTTTCAATCGCGTCCAGACCTTCGAGGTCGGTACCTTCCCGGACACCGAGACGGTGCACTTCCCCAAGAGTTGTCTGCACTGCGAAGAGCCGCCCTGCGTGCAGGTCTGTCCCACCGGAGCCTCCTACAAGCGGGCCGACAACGGCGTCGTCCTGGTGGATTACGACAAGTGCATCGGCTGCAAGTATTGTTCCTGGGCCTGCCCCTATGGCGCCCGGGAAGTGGACGAGCAGCAACGGGTAATGAAGAAGTGTACCCTGTGCATCGACCGCATTACGGACCTGACCTTGCCCGAGCGGGAGCGAAAACCCGCCTGTGTCCTGGCCTGCCCGGCCGGTGCCCGGCTCTTCGGCGACGTGCACGATCCGGATTCCGAGGTCTCCATCGCCATTCGCGAGCGGGGCGGTTACCCCTTGTTGCCCGAGTGCGGCACCCAGCCGGCCAACCATTACCTGCCGCGGCGCAAGACCCGGATGTATATCGATCCGGAGGAACTCGTCCGCGCCGACAACCCCTTGCGCAAGGAGGACCTCACTACCTACCAGGGTGAGGAGACCTTGGACGACGTCACATGGTAAGAAAGTACGTTAGTACGGTAAGAAAGTACGTTAGTACGTTAGTACGGAAGTACGCGAAGAAAGTCTGCCGGTCGGGTAATGCTTACGTACTCCCGTACTCCCGTACTCCCGTACTCCCGTACTCCCGTACTAACGTACTAACGTACTAACGTACTAACGTACTTCTTTAATCGAGAGCCCATGCACCCCGCCTTCTCAGTCATTTTCCTTACCACCCTGATCGGCGCCGGCCAGGGGCTGTTCCTCGCCCTGTTCACCGGCCAGGTCCACGCCCTGGCCAACTTCCTGCCGACCCAGGGGGCGGCCTTCTATGCCGTCGGCAGCCTGCTGGCCCTGCTGTTGCTGGCGGCTGGGCTCATCGCCTCCTTCTTCCATCTGGGGCGGCCGCTGCGCGCCTGGCGGACGCCGGCCCGCTGGCATGCCTCCTGGCTGTCCCGGGAGGTCGTGATCCTGCCCGTGGCGATGGGCCTCATCGCTGCCTACGGGCTCGCCCACGCGCTGGGCTTCACGACGCCCTTCTTCACCCTGGGTAACTGGCTGCGGGTGGACCCGAGTCTCGTACTCGGCCTGGCGGCCACCCTGGCGGTTTTCGCCCTGTTCGTCTGCACCGCCATGGTCTACGCCGGGGTACCCTTTCTCGCGGAGTGGCGCTCCCCGCTCACGGTGGCCAACTTTACCCTCTTCGGGCTCAGCTCCGGGTTCCTGCTGGCGAGCGCCTATGCCGCCTACAGCGGCAATGCGCTGGCGGCCGTCTATGGTGTCTGGGGGGTGATCTTCACCCTGATGGCACTGGTGACCCGGTGGTCGTCACTCTACCGCAATGACCATTTGAAACCCAAGAGCACGGTCCAGACCGCCATCGGCGTGCGTCATCAGAGCGTGGTCCAGAAGGCACAGGGGGCCACCGGCGGGTCCTTCAACACCCGGGAGTTCTTCCACGGCCGCAGCCCCGCCACGCTACGCCAGGTGCGCCTGGGCTTCCTGGTCCTGGTCTTCGCGGTGCCGCTGCTGCTGATGGCGGCCGCCTACGTCACCGGCTCCGCGACCCTGCCGATCGCTGCGTTCGGCGCCCAGTTCGTCGGGCTGCTCGCCGAGCGCTGGTACTTCTTCGCCGACGCCCGCCACCCCCAGAACCTCTACTATCAGAGCGTCGCCTAGTGAGCCTGAACGGTGATGGCCTACCGCTGGTGTCGGTCGCGATACCGACTTACCGCGGTGCCGCCCATCTGGCGGCCGCAATCGACTCAGTATTGGCACAAAGCCTCGCCGATTTCGAGTTGATCGTAATCGACGACCACTCGCCCGATGAGACCGCGCAGATCCTGGCCAGCTATTCCGACCCGCGTCTGATCTGCCTGCGCAACCCCGTAAACCTGGGGCCCGCCGGCAACTGGAACCGCTGCCTCAGCGAGGCCCGTGGACACTATTTCAAGCTGCTGCCCCACGATGACGTGCTGGCGCCGCACTGTCTCGAGCGCCAGGTCGCGGTACTCGAAGCGGACCCCGACGAGTGCATCGCGCTGGTCTTCAGTGCACGCGATGTGCTTGGTCCCGACGGCCGCCGACTCACCCGGCGCGGCTACCCGGGCGGACGGGAGGGTCGCATCGCCGCCGCCGCGGTGATGCGCTCCTGCATCCGCCGCGGCACCAACCTGCTCGGCGAGCCGGGCGCGGTGCTGATGCGCCGCACGCTGACCGCGCGGATCGGCGCCTTCGACGCGACCTATCCCTATGTCATCGACCTGGACTACTGGTTCCGGTTGCTCGCCCATGGCGATGCCTGGTATTGTCGCGATCCGCTGGCCGGATTCCGCGTCTCCGCCCAGCAGTGGAGCGTGGCGATCGGCCGCTCGCAGAGCAAGGAGTTCCTGGCCTTCGTCAGTCGCGTGGGTCCGCGCCTCAGCAGTGCGCCCGGTCTTGCCGATCGAATGGCGGCGCGCGTGATGGCCTCGCTGAATAACGTATTGCGCCTGGCATTCTACCGGCTTTACCTGCGCTGAGGGGGCATGATCGAGTGCGCTCGCGCCGGGGCCCGAACCACTGCAGCAGCGTCCATGCCGGCGCCTGCCGAATAGGGCACCCTGCCACTCCCAGGATCAACATGACCAGCAACGACCAGATTCAGACCGAGCCCCATCCCACCTGTGTGGTTTGTGGGGGTAGCGGTACAACCAAGTATCGGGACCTGACCGATCGCCTGTTCGGCGCCCCAGGTTCATGGACGATCAAGGAATGTGACGCGCCCGCGTGCGGTACCCTGTGGCTGGACCCGCGACCCACCTTGGCTGACATCGGCAAGGCCTACGGTGACTATTACACGCACGGCGATGGGCAGCAGCGAACCGTCGTGAAGAGGGTCGTGCGTGCATTGGCAAGGGAACTGGCGGCGTCACGCTACGGGTTTTCCGCGAGCCGCCTGCCCTGGCCGGGTAAACACCTGGCGACCGCGCTGGCGATGCTCTATCCAGGGCTCGCGGCTCACCTGGACCTGCTGGTGCGCTATCTGCCGGCCAGCATGTTTGGGGGCGGCCGGCTCTTGGACGTTGGGTGCGGGGACGGCGAGGCGCTGGAGATTCTCCGCGACCTGGGTTGGCAGGTCTGCGGGGTGGAGGTCGACGCCCAGGCGGTCACGGCGGCCCGTCGGCGTGATCTGGAGGTGAAGCAAGGCACCCTCGCCGCGGCGGGCTTTCCGGACGAGACCTTCGACGCCGTGACATCGAGCCATGTCATCGAACATGTGCATGATCCGCGAGCATTTCTGACAGAGTCGCGACGCGTGCTTCGCGGCGGTGGGACGCTGGTCGCGGTCACTCCCAATGTGAGAGCCTGGACCCACAAGTCCTTTGGTTCCGACTGGCGAGGTCTGGAGCCCCCACGTCATTTGGCATTGTTTACCGCTGAGAGTTTAAGGCTGTTGGCAGAATCGGCAGGGTTTCGCCAAATTCGCGTGATAAGTACTGCGAGAGCGGTGGCGTTATCGGAGATAGCTGGCCGCAAGCTGCGCGATGAGGGGCGCTACCAAGACGGACTATGGCCCGGTCTTCCATTATGGTTGCGGGCACAAGCCAGACAGTCGCTCGAATCACTCTATTTGACAGCTGGTATCAGGGCAACCCAAGGCAATGAATTGGTACTCATGGCCACGCGCTAGCTGCCTCGAAAATGGATGACCTTGCCCGCCTGCGCAAAGACCGTGGAGCCAAGGCCAAGCGGACCGGCGTGTGGGGGGTGATTTATCAGGGCGTATACGCTGCCACCCAACTCGTTGCGCTCGGGATGTTGGTTCGCTATGTGGGTAGGGAGCAGTATGGGCTGTGGATGACCATACTCGCGGTGACGACTTGGGCGCCGGTCGCCAATCTTGGGCAGACCTCGGTTCTTCTCACCAGACTGGGTGCCCTGGCGCACACTGACCGACCGTCCGCCGGTCGGGTGTTTTCCGCCAGTACCGTGCTGGTGACCTCAGCAGCGGCGGTGCTGCTGCTGATCATCGCTCTCTGCGTCCCGCTCGTCTCCTGGAGCGGGCTCCCCGTCGGCGACGCCTCGCTGTGGCTGGCGCAGGCTACCGCCGCGGTGGCACTCACGGTGTCGGTTCTGACGTTGCCTGCCGTGTTTGCCGGGTGCGCCATCTTCGCCCACCAGCGTGGCGACCTGGTGCATATGATCATGAGTGCCGCGAGTCTGATCGGGCTCGCGGCGATGGCAATAGCGATGCGGCTGCAACAGCCGCTGTGGGTGGTCGGTGGACTCAGTCTGGCGGGTCCCCTGCTGGGCGGCCTGACGCTCTGGTGGCTGGGGCTGGCGACCGGACTGATGCCGCGCCCGCGGTGGGCGCTGGTGGACCGCAAGACCCTGACGAACCTCATGAAGACTGGACTTGTCTTCTTCCTGACCGATGCCGCCGCCATCCTGCTGCTGCGCTCACCCGACGTGATCGTGGCCTCTGTCGATGGGGTGGACGCGGTGGGTCCCTTTGCGTCCGTTGGCCGCCTGCCGTTGTTGCTGGTAGCCGTGTTTCAGGCGGTATTGCTGCCGTTCTGGCCGGCGCTCGGGGAAGCGGCGCAGCGCCGGGACTATGAGTGGATTAGGCGTACGGCAAGATATACCCTGGTGCTGGTCCTGTCGCTGGGAACCCTGGCTGCCGCAGGCATCGGTGTGGCGGGCACTGCAGTCGTCGAGGTCTGGATGGGGGGGCCGGGTTTTTCAACTCCGGGTCTCCTTGCCGCTGCCTGTCTCCAGACTTTGAGTCTCGGGCTGTTCTTCTGGTTGTTCGTGCTGCTTGGGGCGCTGTCGATGCAGCGCCAACTGGCCGTGGTGGCCGGGGTGACGACCCTGATATTTCTGCCGTTGGCGTTTCTCTCCGGCACCTGGTTGGGTCCGGTGGGGGTGGCCTTGGCCCAGGCGCTGGCCCTGTTGTGCTGCGCAGTCCCCTTGGGCACCTTGGTTCTCTATCGTTACCTGGCGGAGCACGCACCCCGATGTCCCCCACTCTGAGCGTTCTCGAGTCGCGTGGCGCTGCTGCACCAGTCAGCATCTCGGTGGCCATGACGACCTACAATGGCGCCCGCTACGTGGCTGCTCAACTGGAATCAATCGCGGCACAGACGTGTCGGCCCGACGAGCTCGTCATCGGCGACGATCAATCGCGCGATGATACTGCGGCCGTGGTGGGCGCGTTTGCCCAACGCCATCCCGGCATGGCGGTGCGCTTTGAACGCAATCGCGAGCGACTGGGTTCGACCCGTAACTTTGAACAGGTCGCGCGGCGTTGCCGCGGTGACCTGGTGGTCTTTGCCGATCAGGACGACCTCTGGCTGCCCCAGCGTCTCGCCCGGGTTGCCGCGACGTTCGCCGCCAATGCCGATGCATCCTATGTGTTCTCCGATGGCCTGCTCATTGACGAGGATGGTGATGCAGTAACCGGGACCCTTTTCTCGAGTGTGGGTTTCACCTCGGCCGAACAAGCCGCCTATCGGAATGGCGACGGATTGAGGGTCTTGCTCAGGCACAATGTCGTCACCGGGGCCGCGTTAGCGGTAAGGCGCGCGGACTTGATCCGGACGCTTCCCTTTGAGCCAGGATGGATCCACGATTACTTTATCGCGTTCCTGCTGGAGGCGATGGGGCGAGGGATATGCCTCGCGGAGCCGCTCATCCGGTACCGCTGCCATCGCAATCAGCAGGTGGGCGTGGCCCGCCAGGGACTCGCGCAGGCCCTGGCCTATGCCCGCAAGCAGACCGCAGCCTATTGCCGCCGGGAGGCGCAGAATTTCCAGGCGCTACGCGCGCGCTTGGCCACTCGCGGCTTGGCCCCGACACATCCGCTGCCGGCGACCCTCGACGACAAGTGCCGTTTCATCATCCAGCGTGCACGGATGCGCACCGAGCCGCTGAGCGCCCCCGGCTTGCTGTGGCGGGCGCTTCGCCGCGGGGACTACGTACGCTACGGTCTCGGCTGGCGGCAGGCAGTGGTGGACCTCATGGCGGTGGCCTTGGCGGTCAGGGCGCGGCATCACCGGTGAAATTGCAAACGCCGGGTGCAGCCTGACGATTTCGCTGGTAAGATTCGACGAGATTGCCGGACCCGACCTCGCGACGTTTGTCGGGGGCAGGGTGAAGGCGGCGAACGCGACCAGTGCCCGGTGGTTTCTCCAGGATCGCAATAGGCCGGAGTCGTTGTGACCAGTTGGGCCCGGTGGTGGCAAGTTCGGGTTTTCCGGAACAGCGAAATGGTAAAGGTGTCCTGACCAGCATGGGTAATGAAGATTTTCTGTCGAAGCCGAAACTGCTCGATCTGACGCGCTACCACGTCAACACATTTGTCAAGGAGGTCGCCGCGTCGCTGCCGGACGGATCACTGGTATTGGACGCCGGTGCCGGTGAGTCGGCATATCGGCGCCTGTTTGCGCGATGTGACTACAAAGCAATTGATCTCGGTGTGGGCGACAGCAAATGGGACTATCGTAATCTCGACTATATCGGCCCACTGGACGATATGCCGATCGATAGCGAAATGTTCGATGCCGTGGTCTGCACGCAGGTGCTGGAACATCTCGAATGGCCACGGGAGAGCGTCGCCGAAATGTATCGGGTACTGAAACCGGGAGGTCGGCTTTTCATCACGGTGCCGATGTCACATGGGGAACATCAGGTTCCCTATGATTTCTTTCGTTACACCTCCTACGGCCTGCGTTCGATCTGTACACACGCGGGCTTTGCGCAGGTGGATGTAAAGCCTTTCGGCGGCTCCTACGTGCGCTGGGCGCACGATCTTCCGGTCGTCCTGTTACCTTCGCTGCTGAAGCGCCCCAAACTGGCCGAGTTGGGGGTGTCAGGTGTCATTCTCTATCCGTTTAAACTGCTGTTGCGAGTACTGCTGTTGCCCGTTCAAATGGGGCTGCTGTGGCTCGATCGCTTCGATACCAAGAAGGACCATCCGTTTGGCTGGCGGGTCGTGGCTCAGAAACCCGAGCCGTTGCCCTCGCCCTGAGCGCCCCTCCGCGCCGCAAGTGAATAGCCCCCTTTCTTGCCGCTCAACCGCCGAGGGCTAACTATGACCGTCCGGCTCGCAATTGTCGTACCCTGCTACAACGAAGAGGCGGTGCTGCCGGAGACCAACCGCCGGCTGCTTGCGCAACTCACGCGCCTGCGGGAACTGGGGTTGACGAGCGATGACAGCACGCTGTTCTATGTCGATGACGGCAGTCAGGACGGCACTTGGCGGCTGATCGAATCGCTCGCCGCGGCGGATTCGCGGGTGCACGGCCTCAAACTGTCGCGCAACCGCGGCCACCAGTGGGCGCTGATGGCCGGACTGTTGGCGGTGGAGGGTGATGCCCTGGTCAGCATCGACGCCGACCTGCAGGACGATGTAACGGTGATCGAGGCCATGGTACGGGAACACCTCGCCGGGGCCGAGGTTGTGTACGGGGTGCGCGATTTGCGGCAGACCGACGGCGCGTTCAAGCGCGGCACTGCACTCCTGTATTACCGCGTGATGAAGATGATGGGTGTGGAATTGGTGTACAATCATGCCGACTTCCGTCTGCTCGGCCGCCGTGCGGTGGAGGCCCTGCGGCAGTACGGTGAAGTCAACCTGTTTCTGCGCGGCATAGTCCCGCTGATCGGCTACCGCGCCGCGACCGTCAAATACGACCGCGCGGAGCGTTTTGCCGGCGTGTCGAAATATCCGCTGCGCAAGATGCTGAACTTTGCGATCGAGGGCATCACCTCATTCAGTGTCGTGCCATTGCGGCTGATCACCCTGCTGGGTTTCCTGGTCTCATGTTTCAGCTTTGTGATGATCCTGTATATCGTCTACGGCACCCTGGTGTTGCAGGCGGTCGTCCCCGGCTGGGCCTCGTCGGTGGTGCCCATCTATTTCCTGGGCGGCATCCAGTTGGTGTCCATCGGCATCCTCGGCGAGTACGTTGCCAAGATCTATCTGGAGACGAAGCAGCGACCACGTTACTTCATCGAGGAGAGCATATGAACGCCCACGGGCCTGTGATGACGTCCCCCCAGCGACCGACCGGCACCAACGCGATGCCAACCAGTTGGTCGCAACGTACCGGGGCCGCGGTGTCCGTCAGCCCGACCTCCGGACTGGTCACGGAACCGCTCGTCCGACCGGCCGATCCCTTGCTCTCGCTGGTCGTGCCGGTCTATAACGAGGCGGAGTCGGTTCAACTCTTTTTCGATACCTGTCGGTCGGTGCTGGATGCCGCGGCGGTTCGGTTCGAGGTCGTTTTCGTAAACGACGGCTCGCGCGACGAGACCCGGGGGCAGTTGCTGCGGTTGGGAAGCGCCGAACCCCGCTTGAGACTCATCAATCTGTCGCGGAACTTCGGCAAGGAGATCGCCCTGTCGGCTGGGCTGGACTTCGCCCGCGGGGATGTCGTAGTGCCGATCGATGTGGACCTCCAGGACCCGCCGCAGTTGATCATCGAGTTCCTGGCGCAGTGGCGCAACGGTTACGATGTGGTTTATGGTATCCGCGGCAGCCGGTCTCACGACGGCTTCGCAAAACGGGCGACATCAGCGTGGTTTTACCGCCTGTTCAATCGCGTGTCCAATACCGAGATACCGGCGGATGTCGGCGATTTTCGGTTGCTGGACAGACGGGTCGTCGATACCCTGAACCGGATGTCGGAGCGCAATCGATTCATGAAGGGATTATTCGCTTGGGTGGGGTTTCCGGCGATCGGCATTTGTTATGACCGTCCCGCACGTGCGGCCGGCGCCACGAAGTGGAACCACTGGCGGCTTTGGAATTTTGCGCTCGACGGATTTGTCGGCTTCTCAACCGCCCCCTTGCGCATCTGGGCCTATCTCGGGGCGAGTGTGGCGATGCTTGCCCTGCTGTACGGGTCATTCATTGTCGTGCGGACCCTGATGTTTGGAATTGATGTTCCGGGTTACGCCTCCCTCCTGGCCGCAGTACTGTTCCTGGGAGGTCTGCAATTGTTGTCGATCGGCGTCATCGGCGAATATCTCGGACGGCTTTTCGTCGAGGTGAAGGCGCGCCCGCTCTACATCGTCGAGTCCAGTTTTCCCACGCCGATGAACGGCACTGATCTCTGACAGGCGAGGGACTCGCCGCAACTCAAATGCCACCACCCCGGAGGGATCGATGAGGCCAACTGAAACCCTGTCGGGGCCGGTGCCGCGATGGGGGTTTGTGCAGTCGCTCACGGCCGCGCGCTTCGGTGTCGTGGGTGTCATTGCCACCTTGGTTCACACCGCGGTGGCCTGGTGTCTGGTCGCGGTGGGCGGGGCCGGGGCCTTTCAGGCCAATTGGCTTGCCTTCATCCTCGCGTTTTGTCTTTCCTTCACCGGGCACTACCACTGGACGTTCCGCACCCGCACGCATTGGCGGCGCGCCCTCGGGCGGTTTTTCCTGGTGTCAGTCAGCGCCTTCGCGCTCAATAACCTGATGCTTGCCATCTTGCTGTGGTGGGATCAGGTACCCGCCGCGGCGGCGGTGGTGGTGTCGGCCTTGGCCATTCCAGTATTGACCTTTTTGGCTTCGCGCCTCTGGGCTTTTCAATGAAACACATGCGGTCGGTCTGGTTTGGTGGGGTCCTTCCATGCAGTGGTCCGCCGCGGGCTGCTGTACGGAGATGGGAAAGCGCCGGAGCGGGCCGCTCGCCTGGGCGGGGGAGATGTTGACATGAGAATGAGCAGGGTCCTGTCGGGGATTGCGGCCACTGGCGTGCGCCTCATCGGTCATCCGCTGTTCGTGCCGCTGGTGCTGGCGCTATGGATTGTGCTACGACTGGCGGTGATGCTGCTGGTGCCGGTCGCGCCCGTTTCCGACGCGCTGTGGTATCACAACGCCGCGCAGAGTATTGCGCAGGGGTTGGGTTACAATCGAAACGGCGTGCCCACCGCCTTCTGGCCGGTCGGTTATCCGGCTTTTCTCGCGGCGTGGTACTGGTTGTTGGGGGCAGATCCCGGGGTCGGGCAAGCCGCTAATCTATTGCTCTCGGTGCTGACGTTTTTTCTCGTGCTGGCGATTGCCAGGGAGGTGTCGGGAAACGAAACAGTGGCCCGCTCGGCAGTACTCCTATTGGCGTTGTATCCTAATTATATCGCCTATCCCAGCCTCCTGCTCAGCGAAACCCTGTTCACCACACTATTACTCGCAAGTGTCTGGCTCTACTTACGGTATCCGCGGCGGCTGGGAATCATCGCAATCGGTGTGTTGTGCGGCGCCGCGACGCTGGTGAAGACTCAGGCGCTGCTGCTGGCGCCGCTGCTCGTCGCATTCGATGTGGTGGTGATTGCGCGAGGTCGCGAGCGGCTTGCCGCCCTGGCTCGCGGTGCATTCGTCTGCCTGATCATGGTTGCGACGCTGCTGCCCTGGACCTATCGCAACTATCTGGCTCTGGGAGTGCCCGTGCTCGTCTCCACGAACGGCGGGATTACGCTGCTCACCGGCAATAACCCAAGCATGCGCCCCGATTTCCGTACCGATTTTCGCACCGATGACCCGCTGGTGGTGTCGCTGGGTCATCCGGCGGGGGACGAGATCGAAATCGATCGGCGCGCGAAGCGCCTGGCCGGGGAGTGGGTTCGGGACAATCCTGGGCGATTCTTGGCGCTGATTCCCCATAAGGTCTGGCGGCTGTGGGTTCCGGATGGTGAGGCGGAATGGGCTTACCAAGAGACTGGCCCGGTATACGAGAACCACCGCTGGGCTTACCGGACGATCCGCGGCCTGAACCAGGTATATTATATGGTCATGCTGTTTGCGATACTCGCCTTCCCGCTGCTCTATCGGCAAGGGTCGGCAGGCCGGGGCGGGCGGTGGATCTGGTTCGGCTATGTCTTTGCAATTCTCACCACGCTGGTTTCCATCGCGTTTTCCGGGCAATCGCGTTATCACTTTCCGGTGATGGCACTACTGGTCATCAATGCCGCCTGGGTCTGGTGTCTGGTGCTGGAGCGGATGAAGCGGGGGCCGGCGCAGGGGTGGGCCTCTGGTTAGGCGCGCCGGGTATTGAGACCGGCGGACACCGGGGGAAAAGGGCGGCGACGGTGCGCGCAGGCACCTTGCCGATTGTGGACGTTGACCGTGTGGGCCGCTGACGGCTCGGGCAGGTGGGCATGGGCGTGGAAGCGAGTAGCGTTCGGGATGGTCGGTCGGCGGGATCGGCCGCGGAATTCTGGCTAGTTGCCGGGGTGTTACTGCTGTCGGCACTGCTGGTAAACGCCGCTATCCTGGTGCTGGGTCAGGTATTCGACAGCATCGACCTGCGGACGCATTACCGTTGGTCGTACCAGTTCGCCGCCGCGTTGGCGGAGGGAACGCTTTATCCCCGGTGGATGCCGCTTGCGAATTTCGGCCTTGGGGAGCCGAGCTTTGTCATTGTCCACCCGGGCTATTACTACGTGATCGCGGGCCTGAAGGCGTGCGGACTGAGTATCTGGGATGCGATGCGCGCGACCGCGGTCGCGTCGTCACTGTTGTTGGGTATCGCGGCCTACTGGGTGCTCCGGCGCACGGCGTCCGCGGGGTGGGCCTGGGTTGGTGCGCTCGCGCTTCAGGCGTCGCCCTTTGCGATGTTTCTATTTGGTTTTCACGTTGCACTCCCATGGCATTTCAGTCTGCCGCTGGCGCTCCTGGCGATCGGTCTGTCGCTGCGTGAGCGTGACGAATCCGTGAGTCTGATGCTCGCCTTGACGATCGCCGGCCTCTGTATGACGCACCTGTTGGTGGCCTTCATGGTTTTGGTGTGTGTCGGGCTGATGAAGCTGGCGGGTCTCCTCTGGGGTGCGGGCGACCAGGGGGCGGTGCGCTTGCTGGGCTGGATCGGATCGGTGTCGCTCGGCATTGGACTCGCCGCCACCTATGTGCTGCTGGCGGTGACGTCCGGGCCTCTGTTCAGCCCGGAGTATGGGACCGACGCGCTCTACCTGAATTGGCGTAACAGCTTTATCCTGCCGGTGGTCACGTCCCGGATCTTCGGTGTGCGGTGGGCGGTGGCGCAATGGGTATTGCCGCTGGTTCCCCTGGCCTCGCTGGTCGTGACCGGGTTGATTCTCTACCGGTGGCGGGATGCGCGCGACGGGGTCTGGAGGATGGCGAGTCGCCTCGCGGTCGTCGGGGCGCTGGCCTTGGTGATGGCCAGCGAAGTGGCCTATCCGTTGTATGCGGCAATCCCCTTTCTCACCAACGTGCAATGGCCCTACCGGTTCCTGACGGTCGCAAGTCTGGCCGGCGGCCTGGCGCTCCCTCTAGCGGGTGTCATAGCGTTTCGGGCCGGAGGATCGAGAGGATTGAAGCTATCGGTCATCGGCTGCTTTGGCCTCTCCTTTGCCCTCTTCGGTGCTGTGCAGATGAAGTTGGTGCGTGAGGGGGTGGATCCGCAACTCGGTGCGGCCACCCTGGTCGGTAATGTTGCGCAGCGGGGGGCGGAACCGGCAGCCATCGGCCCCAGATGGCGCAGCTATATCGATTCCGGGGGATTCGACGGCTATTGTGGGCGTGAGGCCCTGCGGTGTGAGCAAGTGGTGCAGGAGGCGCATCGACGGGTGTGGCGCGTCACGACCGAGTCGGGCGGCCGGGTGATTCTGCCGCTCTTTGCCTTCCCCGCCTGGACGCTGTATCTGGATGGGGCACGCGGGGCGGGCGGTATCGATGCGGAGACGGGACTCATCGTCGTGGACCTGCCGGCGGGGTCGCATGAGATTGCGGTGCGTTGGACTGGCCTCTGGCAGGAGCAGGCCGGGCTTGCGATTTCGGTGGGGGCCCTGGCGCTGATTATCGCGATCAGGATCCGCCGGGGTCGCGGCGCCCGGCGCGCCGCGGGGTAGTTGGGTCCGTTCGATGGAATTTCTTGGCGAGCTTGGCGCCGTGGGTGAGCAACGGCCGGATTCAGCGTAACGCGGATAGGTTCCTATGGCACCAAGTCGCGCAGGTGATAGAGCGCCGCCAGTGCTTCCCGGGGGCTCATGGCGTCGGGCACGAGTTCGCGCAGGGCCGCGCAGGCCGGGTGCTCCGGCAGCGGTTCAGGGGCGCGCTGGGGTTCGGGCAGGAACAGCGACAATTGCCGGGACCCCTGCTCCGCATGGCGGCGGGCGGCGTCTTCCAGTTCCCGCAGGCGCCCGCGGGCGCGCGTGATGACACCTGGCGGCACCCCGGCCAGGGCGGCGACCGCGAGTCCATAGCTCTGATTGGCCGGCCCCTCCAGCAGGGCGTGCAGGAAGACGATGGAGGCACCATGTTCCACCGCGTCCAGGTGCACGTTGGCGATGCCCGGATATTCGTCCGGCAGGGTGGTCAGCTCGAAATAGTGGGTCGCGAACAGGGTGTAGGCGCGGATGCGGGTGGCCAGCTCCACGCCGCAGGACCAGGCGAGCGAGAGGCCGTCGAAGGTGCTGGTGCCGCGGCCCACCTCGTCCATCAGCACCAGGCTCTGGGCGGTGGCGTTGTTCAGGATGTTGGCCGTCTCCTCCATCTCCACCATGAAGGTCGAGCGCCCCCCGGCCAGGTCATCGGCGGCCCCGATGCGCGAGAAGACCCGGTCCACCGGCCCCAGCGTGGCAGCGCGTGCCGGCACGAAGCTGCCGGCATAGGCGAGCAGCACGATCAGGGCGCACTGGCGCATATAGGTCGACTTGCCGCCCATGTTGGGACCGGTGATCACCAACATGCGCCGCCGCCCGTCAAGGCGCAGCCCGTTGGGCACGAAGGGGCGGTCCAGGACCCGCTCCACCACCGGGTGGCGGCCGTCGGTGATCTCGATGATGGCCTCGTCGGTTAGGCTGGGGCGGGACCAGTCCAGGGCCTGGGCGCGCAGGGCCAGATTGACCATGACATCGATCTGCGCGATGGCCGCGGCGCTGACTTGCAGCACCCCTATGGCGTCGCGCAGGGTGGCGAGCAGGGCCTCGTAGAGCGCCTTCTCCCGCGCCAGCGAGCGCTCCCGGGCGCCCAGCACCTCGTCCTCGAAGCGCTTGAGCTCCGGGGTGATATAGCGCTCCGCGCCCTTGAGGGTCTGGCGGCGCACATAGTCCGGCGGGACCTGATCGGCGCGCGCCCGGCCCAATTCGATGTAATAGCCGTGGACGCGGTTATAGCCGACCTTGAGCGTCGCAATCCCGGTGCGCTCGCGCTCGCGCAGTTCCAGGTCCAGCAGGAACTGGTCCGCGTTGGTGGAAAGGGCCCGCAGTTGGTCCAGGTCACTGTCATAGCCCGGGGCTATGACCCCGCCGTCGCGGATCAGGAGCGGCGGCTGGGGCAGGATGGCGCGATTGAGCAAGGCGACCAGGTCGGGGTGCTCACCGAGCTGCTCGTGCAGGTCCGCGAGCAGCGGGGCATCGATGGCGGCCAACAGGGCGCCCAGGTCCGGGCACAGGGCGAAGGAGTCGCGCAGGACCGCGAGGTCCCGCGGACGCGCCGTGCCCAGCGCGACCCGCGCGAGGATGCGCTCCAGGTCGCCGACGCCGGTCAGCAGGTCTCGCAGGGGTGCCCCCGCGGCCGCGTCGATCAGGGCGGCGAGTGCCTGGTGACGGGCGCGCACCGCCGCCTGATCGCGCAAGGGGCGGGCCAGGCGGCGGCGCAGCAGCCGGCTGCCCATGGCGGTGGCGGTATGGTCCAGCACCCCGGCCAGGGTGTGTTCGGCGCGGCCGGACAGGCTCTCGGTCAGCTCCAGGTTACGGCGAGTGGCGGCGTCCAGGATCACCGCCGCGTCCCGGCTCTCCGTGGTCAGGCCGCGCAGGTGGGGCAGGGCGGCGCGCTGGGTGTCGCGGACATACGCCAGCAGGCAGCCGGCCGCCCCGACCGCCAGGCGCAGCCCGGCACAGCCGAACCCGGTCAGGTCACGGGTACCGAACTGCTCGCACAAGAGGCGCTCCCCGGTGTCCGCGTCCAGGTGCCAGGCGGGGCGGCGGGTGAGGCCACGCTCCAGGCCGAGCGCCGCGGGGAGTCGGCTGTCCTCCGCCAGCAGGACCTCGGCCGGCCGCAGGCGCGCCAGTTCGCTCGCCAGGGCCTCCATCGACTCCAACTCCAGGACCGAGAAGCGTCCGCTCGACAACTCCAGGACGGCCAGACCGAAGCCCGTCGGCGCGCCGGCGGCGCCCTCTGCGATGGCGACCAGCAGGTTCTCCTGGCGTTCATCCAGCAGGGCATCGTCGGTCAGGGTCCCAGGGGTGACGATCCGCATCACCCGCCGCTCCACCGGCCCCTTGGTGGTGGCCGGGTCTCCGATCTGCTCGCAGATGGCGACCGAGACCCCCTTGCGCACCAGCCGGGCCAGGTAGCCCTCGACGGCGTGGTAAGGCACGCCCGCCATCGGGATCGGCTGCCCGGCGGAGGCGCCCCGCTTGGTCAGCGTGATGTCCAGGAGCGCGGCGGCGCACTCGGCATCCTCGAAGAACAGTTCGTAGAAATCGCCCATGCGGAAGAACAGCAGCATCCCCGGGTGCTGCGCCTTGAAACCGAGGTACTGCTGTATGACTGGCGTGTGGGTTTCCGCATTATCCATAAGTTAGTAACGAGTCGAGATCAAGTTAGACGCAATCGTTGTCGTTGTCGTTGTCGTTGTCGTTGTCGTAATCGGAGAAGCAATGCACTTTGGGGTGCGAGAGA
>NZ_CAIKKU010000251.1 GCF_903828115.1 uncultured Thiodictyon sp.
CAGTGCGGCGCGGCCTCTGGTCAACCCGCACCGCCGGAGTTATCCGCGAGATCGCGCCGCACTGGGGTGCGGCGCTCCCAGGCCGGACCGGACTGGACATGAGGCTTAACCTGATGGCAGTGCCGCGGGAGCGTGGGAACGCGAAATATCCCTGCCGGTCAACCGTCATTCCAGACCTCGTCGTCTGGATTGTCCCAGACGTGGCGCATGGCGCCGTCCTGGGCCGCCTTGAGGTCTTCGATGGACAAATCCCGCAGGCCGTGCCTGGCCTCCAGATAGCCGATGAAGTCCAGAACCTCGCGGGCCAGCGGCTCCGGGAGCCGGCTCGCCTGCGCGAAGATTCGATCCGCCGTGGTACCCATACCCGCGCCCCTCGCCCGTAAGTCGTCTAGGGGGTCAGTGTATCCCAGCCCGTTGCCTGGATGGAGCGCAGCGCAATCCGAATCCGCAGTCGTCGCCAGCGGGTATCCGCGCGGCCTGCCACCGGAATCCTCAGCCCCGCAGGGGCGTTACATACCAGCCCAGGGCAGCGCCCTGGGTTGGGCGCAGGATGAGGTTTAGCCCTGAAAGGGCGTGACATAGGGCCGCACCCAGTGACGGTTGAGCGCTGATGGATGTCACGCCCCTTCAGGGCTGGGCATCAGAAACCGCACCACCCCGGGGCGTTGCCCTGGGCTGGTATGTTGCGCCCCTGCGGGGCTTGACCTCGCGCCGGACTGAATGCGGCACGCGACGCTGGGGCCTGGGAGGGAGGCGGGCCGGGCGGGCGCCCGGCACCCCCACGATCCCCGCAGCGACCCGCACGCCGCCCCCGCCGACTTGGTAGACTCCCGCCCCCGACGCCCGCCATCCAACACCACAGCCGAGCCCGCCATGGACCCCCGCTTCATCCACCTGCACCTGCACACGGAATACTCCCTGGTCGACGGACTGGTGGGGGTCAAGCCCCTGGTCAAGGCGGCGCGCAAGGCCGGGATGCCGGCCGTGGCGATCACCGACCAGTGCAATTTTTTCGCCCTGGTGCGCTTCTACAAGGCGGCGCTGGGGGCCGGGATCAAGCCGATCGCGGGGGCGGACCTGTGGGTGAAGAACCCCTCGGACCCCAACAAGCCGCACCGCCTGGTGCTGCTGGTGCAGGATAAACAGGGCTACGGCAATCTCACCCGGCTGATCTCGCGCGCCTATGTCGAGGGCCAGTACCTGGGCGTCCCCCAGGTGGAGCGTGACTGGATCGCGGCGGCCCCGCAAGGGTTGATCGCGCTTTCGGGCGGGCCCCAGGGCGATGTCGCCTCCGCCCTGCTGGCGGGCAACCGCACCGGGGCCGAGTACCTGCTGGACCAGTGGCTCGCGGTCTTCGGCGACCGCTACTACCTGGAGCTGATCCGCACCGGGCGGGAGCAGGAGGCGGAATTGGTGGAGCAGTGCGTCGATCTCGCACTGGCCCGCGGCGTGCCGGTGGTGGCGACCAACGACGTGCGCTTCCTCGCCCGCGAGGACTTCGAGGCCCACGAGGTACGGGTCTGCATCCACGAGGGCCGCACCCTGGACGATCCGCGCCGGCCGCGGGTCTTCAGCGAGGAGCAATATCTGCGCACCCCCGCCGAGATGGTCGAGCTGTTCGCCGACTGCCCGGAGGCCCTGGAGAACTCCGTAGAAATCGCCAAGCGCTGCAACCTGGAGCTGGAACTGGGCAAGAACTACCTGCCCGACTTCCCGGTGCCGGCGGGACTGACCATGGACGAGTTCTTCCGCGCCGAGTCCGAGGCGGGTCTCAAGCGCCGCTTCGAGCGCGGCCTGTTGCGGGCGGCCGCCGATCAACCGGAACGCCGCCGGCTCTACGCGCAGCGCCTGGACCTGGAACTCGGGGTCATCTGCCAGATGGGCTTCCCGGGCTATTTCCTGATCGTGGCGGACTTCATCGCCTGGGCCAAGCGCAACGGCATCCCGGTCGGCCCCGGGCGCGGCTCCGGTGCCGGCTCGCTGGTCGCCTATGCGCTCGGGATCACGGACCTTGACCCCATCCAGCATGATTTGCTGTTTGAGCGCTTCCTGAACCCCGAGCGCGTCTCCATGCCCGACTTCGACATCGACTTCTGCATGGAGGGCCGGGACCGGGTCATCGACTATGTGGCCGACCGCTATGGGCGCGAGGCGGTGTCCCAGATCATCACCTTCGGCACCATGGCCGCCAAGGCGGTGGTGCGCGACGTGGGCCGGGTCATGGGTCACCCCTACGGCTTCTGCGACCGGGTGGCCAAGATGGTCCCCTTCGAGCTCGGCATGACGCTGGAGAAGGCGCTGGAAGACAACCCGGATCTCAAGGCCGCCTATGAGGACGACGAGGAGGTCCACAGCCTCATCGACATGGGGCGCAAGCTCGAGGGCTGCACCCGCAACGCCGGCAAGCACGCCGGGGGCGTGGTCATCGCCCCCACCCGCCTCACCGACTTCGCGCCGCTGTATTGCGAGCCGGGCGGGGACAACCTGGTCACCCAATTCGACAAGGACGACGTGGAGTCGGTGGGCCTGGTGAAGTTCGACTTCCTGGGGCTGCGCACCCTCACCATCATCGACTGGGCGCTCAAGACCATCAACGCCCACCGGCCGGCGGGCCTGGAGCCCATCGACATCGAACAGATCGACCCGGCCGACCCCGCGGCCTTCGCATTGCTCAAGCGCTGCGAGACCACCGCCGTCTTCCAACTCGAATCGCGCGGCATGAAGGAGCTGATCAAGAAGCTCCAGCCCGACTCATTCGGTGATATCACGGCCCTGGTCGCCCTGTTTCGGCCCGGGCCGCTGCAATCGGGAATGGTGGACGACTTCATCAACCGCAAGCACGGGCGCGCCGATGTCGCCTACCCGCACCCGGACCTGGAACCGGTATTGGCGCCCACCTACGGCATCATCCTCTACCAGGAGCAGGTGATGCAGATCGCCCAGGTCCTGTCCGGCTACTCGCTGGGCGGGGCGGACCTGCTGCGCCGCGCCATGGGCAAGAAGAAGGCCGAGGAGATGGCCAAGCAGCGCGTCGGCTTCCAGGAGGGGGCCGAGCAGCGCGGGGTGGACCGCGGGATTGCGGCGCACATCTTCGATCTGATGGAGAAATTCGCGGGCTATGGCTTCAATAAGTGTGTGGTCGGTGAGACCCTGGTCGCCGACCCCGCGACCGGCGAACTGCGCGAGGTCAAGGACATCTATCGCCGCGGCCTCGCCGGCGTCGCCAGCCTGCACGCCGACGGCACCATGGGATGCAGCCCGGTGGTGCAGGTCATGGAGAACGGGATCAGGCCCGTGCAACGGCTGACGACCTCACTCGGCAAGTCACTGCGCGCGACCGACAATCATCCCTTGCTAACCCCCGACGGCTGGAAACCGCTTGGTTCACTCACCGCCGGCGATCGGATCGCCTCACCCTCGCGCCTGCCGGTCGAGGGCCGCGAGACCTGGCCTGAACACGAGCTCATTGTATTGGGCTGGGTCTTGTCGGAGGGCAATACCTGCCATCCCAGCGGCTTCTATTTCTACAACAAGGACGAAGCGGTGACCCAGGACTTCTGCGCCGCGGTCTCGTGCTTTCAGAATACGGTAACGACGGCGCGGCTGCGTACCGACCGCTGCGATACCTGGTCCATTTATGTCGGGACCGGCCGCGATACGCGTATTGCGGCAGGTGGCGGCCATTGCTTCACCTCACGCTCGGGTGCACGGCTGTGGCTCGAAGGGCTGGGGATCGTCGGCCAGAAGGCCAACGAGAAGCACTTCCCGGCCGCGGTGTTTCGGCTCGACCACCGAAGTCTAGCGGTCCTGCTCGGCCGCCTGTGGTCCGGTGACGGCTACGTGGCGGGTCAGGACGGCAACAACATGACGCCCTATCTGGCCACCGCCTCGCGGCGTCTGGCCTGTGAGACCCAGCATCTCCTGCTGCGTCTGGGAATCGTCAGCCGACTGACGGAGAAGCGCTTTCCGTATAAGGACGGGCGAGTCGGCTATACCGTGTATCTCCTCGGCCGCACGGCGACCGAGCGCTTCGTCGAATTCATCGGGCCGCATTTGATTGGGCGCGACTTACAACGCGGGGCGCTGCAACAGTATCTTGAGGCGACACCCGCCGACCATGAGAGCGTCGACACCCTACCGGCGCAGATCAAGCTCCAGGTTCGCCATGAGAAAGAGGCCAGCGGACTGACGTGGAGTGAGATCGAGTCTCGCAGCGGCGTTTGTGTCAAAGAGATCTACGGACAGATCAGACCGAATAAGCGGGGTTTTCGACGTGCGACTGTCCGCCGGTTAGCCGATTTTTTCGATTCGGCGACGCTACGCGAAGCGGTCGACAGTGAGATTTTCTGGGAGCGAGTCGTCTCGATCGAGCCCGACGGCGCGGCGATGACCTACGACCTGGAGGTTGCGGACACACACAATTTCGTCGCCAACGATATCATCGTCCATAATTCGCACAGCGCCGCCTATGCCCTGGTCAGCTATCAGACCCTGTGGCTCAAGACCCACTACCCGGCCGCCTTCATGGCCGCGGTGCTCTCCGCGGACATGGACAATACCGATAAGGTCGTCACGCTCATCGAGGAATGCCGCCAGATGAAGCTGGCGGTGCAGCCGCCGGCGGTCAATCACTCCGAATACCGCTTCACCATCGCCGGGGACGATACCGTGGTCTATGGGCTGGGGGCCATCAAGGGGGTCGGCGAGGGGGCGATCGAGGCCATGCTGGAGGCGCGGCGCACCGGCGGCCCCTTCCGGGATCTCTGGGAATTCTGTCGCCGCATCGACCTGCACAAGGCCAACCGGCGGGTGCTGGAGGGGATGATCCGCGCCGGGGCACTCGACGGGCTGGCCCCCAACCGCGCCACCCTGATGGCGCAGTTGCCGCTGGCGCTCAAGTTCGCCGAGCAGCACCGCGCGACCCAGGCGGCCGGTCAATTCGACCTGTTCGGCGGCCTGCTCGACAGCGGCGGACCCACCGCCGCCGCGCCGGACCCGCAGATCGCGTCGGAAACCCGCGAGGACTGGGACGACGAACAGCGCCTGTCCGGCGAACGCGAGACCCTGGGCCTCTATCTGACCGGCCACCCCATCGACCGCTACACCGGCGAGATCGACGCCATGGTGGGGGCCGCCAACCGCATCGCGCGCCTAAAAGAAACCGAGCGCGACCCCACGGAGGCCGAGAACCGCTGGGACAACAAGCGGCGCGAGCGCGACCGGCGCACCATCGCCGGGCTGGTGGTGAGCGTGCGCCCCGGCAAGACGCAGCGCGGGCGCATGTGCTCGGTGCTCCTGGATGACCGCACCGGGCGTATCGAGGTGACGGTCTTCTCCGAGCTGTACGAGACGACGCGCAGCCTGCTGATCCCGGACCAGCTCATCACCGTCACCGGCTCCCTGAGCTTCGACGACTTCCGCAACGACTGGACCTTCCGCGCCGAGGACGTGCGCACCTTCGAGCAGGCGCGCGAGTCACAGGCCGACCACCTGGCCCTGACCCTGGGGGCCGCCCCCGGCCCCATCTGTGACCTCGACCTGGTCGAACAGATCAAGGCCATCCTGGAACCCTTCCGCGGCGGTGATTCGCGCATCCTTCTCGACTGCCGGCGCCCCGGGGTGCGCGCGCGGCTCCTGTGCGGCGACGCCTGGCGGGTGCAGCCGCGCGATGCGCTCTTGAAGCAACTGCGCCGCCTGCTCGGCAATGAGGCGGTGAGCGTCTGTTACCAGCGCGGCACCCTGCCGACGATGCCGGCGGAGCCCGAACGGCCGCGGGCGGCGCGGTTGACGGTGGTCAGGTAGCCCCGGCACCCGACCCGCACCCTGGAGTCCAAGGCTTCAGCCTTGGACGTCGCCCGCCTCCCCCGGCACTGCACCAGCGCCCCTTGCCTCGCCAAGCGGATATAATCATGCGGGAAGCAATCTCGAGAGTTCAAAGGCGTGCGTACACGGGAGTTGGCGAGTGGCGTTTCAAGTTGTAGGCCGCGATAAGCTGGTGAAATTCTGGACACGCCATGCCCAGGCCCGTCGTCCGCTGGAAGCCTGGCTTGCCGAGGCGACCCAGGCGACTTGGCAGACGCCGCAGGACATCCGCGACCGCTGGGATTTATGAGGATTTCACCGGTGAACAGCAAATCGATCGCCAACGACGCGGACCACCAGTCCGCACTTGCCGAGTTGACCGCCCTGCTTGAAGGCGACCCGCCGAATGGCAGCCCCCAAGCCGAACGCCTGGAATGGCTCTCGCTCGCGATCGACCGCTACGAGACAGCGCATTATCCTATTGCACTTCCGGACCCGGTCGACGCAATCCTGTTTCGTATGGAACAGCAGGGATTGACGCGCCGCGATCTGGTACCCTACATGGGGTCGGAGATCAAGGTTGCGGAGGTGCTGACCCGCAAACGACCGCTGAGCCTGCCCATGATCCGCAAGCTCCATCGCGGACTTGGTATTCCCGCCGACGTACTGATACAGGAGCCGCGCTTATTCGAGTCCGCGACTGCCTAGCCACGACCGGGCATAGGCTGCGACAAGAAAGCCGGTACCCTTGCGCGGCGATGATTCTGCATATCGCAGTCGACCACCCGGAGTCCAAGGCTTCAGCCCTGGCCGTTTGCCGGTTCCCTCCAACGCTGCGCCGACTCCCGAGATTCGCTATCCTTGCCCACCTGAACACCGAGGGACAGTGCCGCGACGGCCCGGCACGACTCGTCCTGCAAGCTCTTTTCTCGCAGCCGCACACCAGGGGCGCACCCCGCTGTACTGCCCACCGCTGACAGCGCAAGAACACACCCGAGTACATGAATGCCCACGTTGAACTGGATCGGCAAAGAGGCCGTCGTCAGACACCACCGGGAGGTGCCGTTCCGTCTGCTGGAGCCGGTGCCGGAACTGTCCTGCGGCGGCGCCGACAGCGGCAACCTGATCGTGCAGGGCGACAACCTGCACGCGCTCAAGGCCCTGCTGCCGCGCTATGCCGGGCAGGTCAAATGCATCTATATCGACCCGCCCTACAACACCGGCAACGAGGGCTGGGTCTACAACGACAACGTCAGCAGCCCGGAGATTCGCCGCTGGCTCGGCGCCGTGGTCGGTAAGGAGGGCGAGACGCTGGATCGGCATGACCGCTGGTTGTGCATGATGTATCCGCGGCTGGTGTTGCTGCGCCAGTTCCTGCGGGACGATGGAGCTATCTTCGTTTCAATCGACGACAACGAAGTCGGCAACCTTCAGGCTTTGATGCGCGAGGTGTTCGGCACGGGCAATGAGGTTGCCACCGTCGTCTGGCAGAAAGGCAAGAAGGGCGATTCAAAGCTGGTTTCGATCACCCACGAATACATCCTCGCTTTCGCTCGCAACAAAGCCTTGCTGAACGACCGGAAGGTCAAGTGGCGGCGCAAGAAACCAGGGGTTGGTGACGTACTTGAGCACTACGCGGGCCTATGCAGCAAGCACGGCCCCAATCACGAGAACATCCGTAAAGATCTGATGGGATGGTATCGAGAGATGCCGCAAACCGACCCCAGAAAGGCGCACAAGCATTATAACTGGTCAGACAATCGGGGATTGTATTTTGCAGCAGACTTTGCAGGACCGGACGACGGTCGCGAGAATCGCCCACGCTATCCGATCATTCATCCCGTCACGCGGCAGCCTTGCGCTATCCCATCGACCGGGTGGCGATGGGAGCAGGAAACGACCACGGCCGCATTGGCTCAAGACCCGCCGCGAATCCATTTCGGGAAAGACCATACGACCATCCCGAACCGCAAGAGCTATCTCTGCGAGATCGACGACGAACCGATGATGAGTGTTTTCTACAAGGATGGGCGCGCTGCCACGCTGGAGGTAGAGTCTATCCTCGGCGCCGGAGCCTTCCCGTTTCCGAAAGATTCCGAGGCTATCGCTGACTTGATCGGGATGGTGGCGGCCCCGGGTGATATTGTTCTTGACAGCTTCAGTGGATCGGGAACGACCGCACACGCGGTACTGAAACTCAATCAGCATCTCAGCGTGCCGATGCGATTTATTTTGGTTGAAATTGATCGCGACGTTGCGCAAACGAAGACCCGCGAGCGTGTGAGGAAGGCTATAGAAGGATTTGTTCCGCTTACCGGGAAGAAGCGAATGCCCGTAACGGGCCTCGGCGGCGGCTTCCAATTCTGCCGCCTGTCCGCCGAACCGCTCTTCGATCCCACCGGCCAGGTCCGCGCCGACGTAACCTTTGCCCAACTCGCCGAATTCGTCTGGTTTGCCGAGACCGGTACCGGCTTCACCGGCACGGCCGACGGCCCCCTGATCGGCATCCACGAGGGACGCGCCATCTACCTGCTCTACAACGGCATCCTGAAGGACCAATCGGCGGCCGGCGGCAATGTACTCACCGGGCCGGTCTTCGACTCGCTCCCCAGGTTCGCCGGTCCCAAGGTCATTTACGCCGCGGCGAATCGCCTGGGCTCACGCACCGCGCGCGAGGGTATCACCTTCAAGCAAACCCCCTACGCGCTGGATGTCTGAGCCATGACGACCTTCGCCCCCAAGACCTACCAGTCGCAGGTACTCGACAGCCTGGAGACCTATTTCAGGGCTTGTCATGAGTTGCCGTCGCCGGCGCTTGCCTATACGGCCACGACCGAACGCCTGTGGGGCCGGGCCCTGGCCTACAACCCCTTGGCGGGCTTCCCGCTGGACATGCCCTACCTGTGCCTGCGGGTGCCGACCGGCGGCGGCAAGACCTGGCTCGCGGCCAAGAGCGTCGCGCTGGTCAACACGCACCTGCTGCGCTGCGAGCACAGTGTCATTCTCTGGCTGGTGCCGAGCAAGCCGATCCGCGAGCAGACCTTGCGGGCGCTCAAGGACCGGCTGCATCCCTATCACACGGCGCTGCGCGAGGCCGGCCCGCTCACCGTCATGGACCTGGACGAGGCCAAGGCGGTGACGCGCGCCACGCTGGACACCTCGACCACGATCATCGTGGCCACCCGCCAGGCCTTCCAGGTCGAAGAGGAGGAATGCCGCAAGGTCTATCAGTCGAGCGGCACCCTGATGCACCACTTCGACAACCTGTCACCCGCCCAGCGCGATGCACTCCTGACCGAGGGCGAAGGGCCGGACCAGACCAGGCCCTGTTCGCTGGCCAATGTGCTGCGCCGGCGCCGGCCTTTTGTCATCGTCGATGAGGCGCACAACAGCCGCACCGAACTGGCCTTCAACATGCTGGCACGTTTGCGCCCCAGCGGGATACTGGAACTCACCGCCACGCCCGACCTTGAGCGCACCCCCAGCAATGTCCTGCACAGCGTCTCTGCCGCCGAATTGAAGGCGGAGGAGATGATCAAGTTGCCGGTGGTGCTGGAGACCGAGCCGAACTGGCAGCAATGCCTGGCCGATGCTATCGGCCGGCGGGAGGCATTGCACCAGTTGGCCGAGGATGAGCGGCACACCGGCGCGCCCTACCTGAGGCCCATCGTGCTGATCCAGTCGGAGCCGCGCCGGGCCGGGGTCGAGACACTGGATTTCGAGCGCGTCCGCAAGGAGTTGATCACCAACCACGGCATCCCCGCCGACCAGATCCTGGTGGCGACCGGGGAGGAGAAGGGGCTGGAGCAGATCGATTCTGACTATAAGCTGGGCATCGCCGACCCCGCCTGCCCGGTCAAGTTCGTCATCACCCAGCGCGCCCTGGCCGAGGGCTGGGACTGTCCGTTCGCCTATATCCTGGTCAGTATGGCCTCGCTGCATTCGGCCACGGCGGTGGAACAGTTGCTCGGCCGGGTATTGCGCCAGCCCAATGCCAGCCGGCGGGCGGCCCGCGAACTCAATCAGTCTTATGCCTTCGTCGTCTCCCGTAACTTTGCCGAGACCGCCGGCGCATTGCGTGACCGCCTGGTGGCCGGCGCCGGATTCGAGCGGCGCGAGGTCGGCGAGTTCGTCACGGCGGCCAAGGACGAGCAGGCACGGCTGGATTTGGAAGGGCACGCCGGGCGCGTGTTCGTGCATCCAGTGGCGATTACATTGTCGGAGAAGCCGAACCTCAAGGAGGTGCCCAAACCCGTCCGGGACAAGGTCGTGTGGGACGGCAAGCTCAATACGCTCACCATCACCACGCCATTGACGGAAGAAGAGACCGAGGTGCTCAAGGCCGCGGTGACGACACCAACCGCGGCAGCGGCGATCGTCGCGGCGGCCGAGGTCAGCCGCACCACGGCCATCGAGTTCTTCCAGACACCGGCCGAACTTGGGGAGCGATTGCGGATACCGCAACTGGCGCTGCGCGTGCAGGGTGAGTTGAAGTTGTTCGATGACCCGGAGGTGCTGGAGTACCCATGGGACCTGTCGCACTATGTTGCAGCGCCGACGGCCGCGGACATCGCCGCCCTGGGCGCGGGCCTCAAGGTGTCCGAAGGCGGTGAAATCGATATCGATGACGGCAGTGGCAAGGTGGTGTCCCGCTTCCTGCCGGCGCTGCAACGCGACCTGGGTCTGGTCTACCCGCCTGAACAGCGCGACGCGGTGCGCCTGGCCACCTGGTTGTGCGCCAACCTGCCGGAGCCATCCCTGACCCATGCCGGCAAGCAGGCCTTTGTGGCCGCCTGGCTCGCCGAGTTGCTGCGCCGCGACGGCTTCACCCTGGCGCGCGCCAATCTGCAGCAGTTCATGATCCGCAATCTGCTTGAGGCGCGCATCCGGGACCTGCGCAGGCAGGCGGTCGGGAAGGCGTTTCAGTTGACCCTGTTCGGCGACGAGGCCGCGTCGCGCATGGCGGTCACCGACGAGTATGCCTTTGAGTTCCAGGCCCAGGCCTATGCCCCCAGCCGCGATTACGACGGCCGCTTCGGGTGCTTCGAGTTCCGCCACCACTTCTATGGGCGGATCGGCGACTTCGACAGCAAAGAGGAATTCGAGTGCGCGTGCCGGCTGGATATCGCGGCGGCGCAGGGCCGCATCCAGTTCTGGGTTCGCAACCTGGTGCGGCGCGAGGGCAGCTCTTTTTTCCTGCAAAAGGCCGACGGCCGTTTCTATCCGGACTTCCTGTGCCGACTGCCGCCGTCCGGGGAACTGCCGGGGACCATCCTCGCGGTGGAATACAAGGGCGCTGATCGCTGGCAAGCGGCCGCAGATGACCGCTTGATCGGCGGACTCTGGGCCGGTCTTTCGGACGGGCGCTGCCGCTTCGTGATGGTGACGGACAAGCACTGGGATGAACTTGACGAGTGGCTGAAATGAGGCCGCATCGCCACCCCGATCCGGGTCACGCGGGCCTTGATTATAACTCCGGCCACACGGCTGCACGGGAGGTCGCTGGTCCGCACAGCGG
>NZ_CAIKKU010000252.1 GCF_903828115.1 uncultured Thiodictyon sp.
CCCCAGTGCGGCGCGGCCTCTGGTCAATCCGCACCGCCGGGGTTATCTGCGAGATCGCGCCGCACTGGGGTGCGGCGCTCCCAGGCCGGGCCGGACCATCGCGCCGGACGAGGCTTGTGCCCCGTCCCGCCCCGATCGGCTCAGGCCAGATCGAAGCGCAGAAATTCCATGCTGAATTGCCCCCGCCCCTGGGTCAGGCTGCGCAGCGTGGTGGTGTAGCCGAGCAGGGCGGCGAGCGGGGCCTCGGCGCGGACCTCGGCGGTCTCGCCGCGGCTGCCGGTGTCGGTGATCATCGCCGTGCGCGACTGCAGGTCGCCGAGTACGGCCCCCAGGTTGACCTGCGGCACTATGACCTCGAGTGCCATCACCGGCTGCATCAGGGCCGGTTGGGCGGCGTCCAGGGCCTGGCGCAGGGCGCGCCCGGCGGCGGCGGCCAGGGCCTCCGGGGTGGAGTTGGGACCGAAGACCTCGACTTCGCGCACCTTGAGTGCCAGGTCCAGCAGGGCCGCCCCCTGCAAGGGGCCGGACTCCAGGCCGCCGCGCAGCCCGGCCTCCATGACCCGGCGCTGCTCGTCGCTCAGGAGCGCCCCCTCGGGCAGGACCCGCGGGTCCACCGTGATCCGCACACCGGCGCCGCGCGCCAGCGGCTCCACCGCGAGTGCCACCCGCGCCATCAGGTCCGGGTGCTTGCCGTCGGGTGAGGGCGGGGTGGTGAAGAAGGCGTCGGCTGCGGCGGAACGGCGGATGGTCTCGCGCACGGCCACGGCGGGGCGGCCGCTGCGCACCGTGACGCCGAATTCACGCGCCATCCGCTCCAGGACCATCTGCAGATGCAGTTCGCCCATGCCGCGCAGCAGGCGCTGCCCGGTCTCCGGGTCCTCCTCCACCGCCAGGGTGGGGTCCTCCTGGGTCACTTTGTCCAGTACCTCCAGTAACTTCTCCTCCTCGGTACCGGCGGCGGCCTCGATGGCGAGCCCCAGCACCGGGGCGCGCGCCTCGATGCGCTCCAGGCCGAGCAGGTGCCCGGGGGCGCACAGGGTGTCGCCGGTGGTGGCGAAGCGCAGGCCGGCGATCAGGACGATCTGGCCGGGCTCGGCCTGATCGAGCTTGGTTTTCTTGCCGGCGTCCACGTCGAACAGGCGCGCCGCCTGCTCGCGCCGGGTCTGGCCGTCCGGACCGATGAACTCGACCGTATCCCCGGGCTTGAGGGTGTTACGGTAGATGCGGGCGAAGACGTGGCGCCGACCGTCCCAGAGTTGCACCTTGAAGGCCAGCGCGACGAGCGGCCCCTCACCGCCCAGGACGACCTCCTCAAGGCTGCCGTCCGGGTGCCGGCCGAGCGCCGGCGGGCGGTCCAGCGGGGCGGGGAGAAAGTCGATTACGCCGTCCAGCAAGGGCTGCACCCCCAGGTTGCGCAGGGCACTGCCGCCGTAACAGGGGAAGAGCCGCCCGGCCAGGGTGCCGCGGCGGATGGCGGCGCGTAAGGCGCCCGGATCCGGGTCCTCGCCCGCGAGGACCTGCTCGGTGAGGCGCTCGTCCCACTCGGCGGCAGCGAGCCCCAGGGCCTCGCGGTCCGCGGCCAGGCGCGCCCACAGGTCGGCGGGGCAGGGCTCGGTCACGACCAATTCGCCTTGCTCGCCCTGGAACCGAAGCAGGGTGCGGTCAATCAAATGGACCACGGCATGGTCAGCGCCTCCCTGGGCCTCGCCCAGGGGCACCGTGATGGGCACCGGCTCGGCCTTGAGACGGCGGCGGATGGCGTCCAGGGATGCACGATAATCGGCCCCCGGCCGGTCCATCTTGTTGACGAAGAAGAGGGCCGGCAGGTTGAAGCGGGCGCGTTGGCGCCATACGGTCTCCGTCTGGGGCTCGACCGCGCGCACAGCGTCCAGGACCAGGATGCAGCCGTCCTGCACCCGCATGGCGCGCTCCACCTCGATGGTGAAGTCGACATGGCCGGGGGTGTCGACCACCTGGATCAGGTGGTCCCGCCAGGGGGCCTTGGTGACCGCGGAGGTGATGGTGATGCCGTGGCGCTGCTCCTCGGCCAGGTAGTCCATGTGGGCGGCCCCGTCGTGCACCTCCCCGATCTTGTAGGAGGCGCCGGTGTAAAACAGGATGCGCTCGGTCAGCGTGGTCTTGCCGGCGTCCACATGGGCCGCGACCCCGATGTTGCGGACGTGCGACAATCGCGACAGTTTTTTCATCATGTTGACGAGGTAACAGTGTGAAGTATATGAAGTCGAAAGCGGAATCGTCCTGGGGTCGACAACGGAGCCGGGGCTTCACCAGGGCCGCACTGGCCGGCGCGGTCGCGCTTGCTCTGGCCCGGGCCCCGGGCGTCCAGGCCGACACCTTCAAATTTGCGCACCCGGGTGATAGCGTGGTCGGGGTGGCCTTCTATGTAAAGAGCCGCAAGCACGACACCCTGCTCGACATCGGGCGGCAGAATCAACTGGGCTATCAGGACATGGACCAGGCCAACCCGAAGGTCGATATGTGGGTACCCGGCGACCATGCCGAGGTGCTGATCCCGAGCCTCTACGTGCTGCCCAACACCCCGCGCACCGGGCTGGTCCTGAACCGGCCGGAGATGCGCCTCTATTATTACCCGCCCGGCCGGCCGGACGAGGTGCAGAGCTACCCGATCAGCATCGGCCGCGAGGGCTGGAGCACACCGCTCGGTACCTTCTCGGTCGCCACCAAGGTCAAGGACCCGACCTGGACCCCGCCGGCCTCGATCCGGGCCGAACATGCGGCCAAGGGCGACATCCTGCCGGCCGTGGTGCCCGCGGGTCCGGACAACCCGCTCGGGCCCTATGCCATGCGCCTTAGCATACCCGGCTATCTGATCCACGGCACCAACAAGCCCTGGGGCCTGGGGATGCAGGTCAGCCACGGCTGTATCCGCATGAATAACGAGGGTATTATCGAATTGTTCCCGCAGGTGGCCACGGGCACGACAGTGACGATCGTCGACCAGCCCTATAAGCTCGGCTGGCTGGGGGATGACCTGTATCTGGAGGTCCACATCGACGACGAGGGGAAGCGTAAGCCGGCGCGCTCAGTGATACCGGATTCGGTGGCGAACGCGCAGGGGCTGCAGTTGGACTGGAAGGCGGTCGAGCGGGCCGTAGCCGAGAACACCGGCCTCCCACAACTCGTGGGAAGCCGGCGCAGTTCAGCCGACAGGCTTCACTTGGACATGATCTTCTGATACATGCGGTCCAGACGCTCGGTGTTGGCGTCGCAGCAGGACTGGGCGCCCTTGGCGGCGTCCAGGGCCTGCTGGGCCATTTCGCGGGCGGTGGTGTCGGTGCAACCGCCGATCACGGTGGCGCCGATCAGGGCGGCGGCGGCCAGGGAAGCGAGCTTAACGACTTTGGTCATCGGTAGAATCTCCGTAGGTTGAGCCAAAAGGCCCTCTTTTTATAACACAGGTTCGGGTTTTTCCGAATCCCCCCACACCACCACCGCCGACGACGCGCGGTGCGCCCAAGGCGTCTGGTGGCCAGTAGGATCCGTGCTTGCGCTCTCGGGCCGTCATCGAGATGATTGACCGAAAGAGTCGGACCCGCTTTCTAAGCTTGCGTCAAACGGGCCGGAACATCAAGACCGCGACGCAATAAAGCCGCGAGGAGGCGCCCTTGGCGACCCGCGAAGGGGCCGTTTTGTACTTCAAAACCGCTCAGATAGCCCGTCGTCGGGGGCGCGGCGGCCCGCGGGACGGTGCGGCCGCA
This sequence comes from uncultured Thiodictyon sp., assembly GCF_903828115.1. GTDB lineage: Bacteria > Pseudomonadota > Gammaproteobacteria > Chromatiales > Chromatiaceae > Thiodictyon. Next base: position 3,741 of record NZ_CAIKKU010000252.1, read on the forward strand.
ACCCTGGCGGGATGGGCCGCAATCAGGCACCATCGCTGCGCTCGATCCGCGTTACTCTGAGTCAGATCCGCGGACCACCGCCGTTTTTCTTCAGCTGTAAGGAACCTTGAGGCCATGCGCCGATATTACGGTCGTCCCCTGGACGACCCGTCGAACTCGCCCTTCCGCTGCGACGGTTACCTGGCGGGCGCCGTGATCCGCGACGACCGCGGGGCGACCATCCCGCTGTCGGCCCTGTCGCCCTTTTTGCGCGCCCTGCTGGTAACCGACGGGACCGTGACCAAGACACTGGAGGCCTATTTTTGGGAGCCGGTGACGGTGGACACCCTGGAGCAGCGCTTTGAAACCGCGGCGGAGCCGGTGCCCTGGATCGGGCTCGCGGCGGGCGATGCCTGTCTGATCCGCGATGCCCGCCTGCGCGGCGTTCACAGCGGACGCGCCTTTGCCGAGGCCCTGTCCCTGATCCGTACCGAACTGATCCCGCCGGACTTCCGTCGCCGCCTGATCGCCCGGGAGATCGGCATCGGCGCACTGATCCGCGACAGCGGACTGGAGAGCTATCGGGAGGTGCTGGACGTCGGACTGGAGCATGGAGGCGGCCCCCGGCGCGACCCGGCGGGGGCACCGATGGGGGCGGCGGACAGCGGCCCATCCGTGTTCAGGACCTATCGGATCATCATCGGCGGTCGCCCCGTGATCCTCATCACCGAGTGTTTTCCACTGGCCCTGTTTCCCGTGGACTGATCATGATGGCGCCCCTGGACACCATCCGCCTGAACGAGACCCCGGAGGGGGTTGACCTGGGCCTGCGCGTTGCGGGTCCGGCGCCGCGGGCCCTGGCCCTGGCCGCGGACGGCGCCATCCGGCTGGTCATCCTGCTGGCACTGAGCCCGCTGGCGGCCCTGTCCGGGCTCGGCCTCGGCCTGAGCCTGATCGCCGTCTTTCTGCTCGAGTGGCTCTACCCGGTCACCTTCGAGGTCCTCTCCGGGGCCACGCCCGGCAAGCGCGCCATGGGCCTCATGGTGGTTCACGACGACGGCACCCCGGTGGGGCTGCCCGCGTCCCTGATCCGCAATCTGTTGCGGGTAGTCGATTTTTTTCCGCTGTTCTATGGGGTGGGTCTGGTCTGCACCCTGGTCGATCGCGACTTCCGGCGGCTCGGGGACCTCGCCGCCGGGACCCTGGTGGTCCATGCGCAGCGCCGCTCAACGGGAGCGCGG
>NZ_CAIKKU010000253.1 GCF_903828115.1 uncultured Thiodictyon sp.
AAAAACAAACCAAAGAAATCCCAAGTCAAGCAAATGCAGCCATTGTATCTTTTCCTCGCGCGCTCCCGGCTGGTCCTGATATTCCAGAAATTCTCCCATTGGATTGTGGTCTAAAGCAATATACATCATAAACGTTGACACGCCCAAAGACATCACAACAAATGCGCCTATCGTGAGAAGCTGTTTCTTGACAACGCGCATTTCTTTCGCTACCGCAAATCACCATCCACCGAACATCTTCTTCAACGAGTTCCGGGGACACTTTACTCAATTACGTCTGCCGCGGAGCACGGAACAGGTAAACTGTCCCCAGAATTCTCGGGGCACAAGTCAAGACCTGACCCCATCCGTTGGTGATCGCAGTCGAGGCCTGGCGCGGCATCCGTTGTTGTTCGTGCCCGTTGCGGTAGATGATTGCGACCATCGTGGCACCTTATTATTGCAGAGAGATCATAGCCTTTTATGTCTTGCCAACGCGCTCGACGCTTCTTGAAGGGAGTCCTCATTACAAAGCCATCCCTGTCTATCCTAAAGTAAAGGGTGTTCGACAGGAACATGACAATTTGGAAGGTGCAACTTTCCCGCATCCGGTTCCTCGGTCGTACTCACTTATCAAGCGGACCTTCATAATTGCTTGTTACAAGGCCGTAGGGCGGATGCCTGCAGGGCGATCCGCCACAGCGCCGAGGTCGCACATGGCGGAACCGCTGCGCGTTCCGCTCTACGCGGGCTTATCTCGACCCCTTTTTTCCCGAGCCTGGCCCCTCTCCCTTCATCTAATTTTGGAAGCGGAATTTCGGGGACAGTTTACTCAATCGAGGCTGGTCTTAGGCTGAATCAAGTATACCGTCCCCGGAACTCTGTCCCAGGAACCCCTGTCCCCGGAATTCCCGAGAATTGCCACCGGGTCTGATCATGTGCTCCTGACACCTGATGCCGCTTAGCGATGGCTGTCGGCGCCCGGCGGCGAATGCTCTTTGAGCCATTCTCGCATTGCATCGTTGACCCGCGTTTGCCAGCCCCGGCCGGTTGTCTTCAAGGCTTCCAGGACATCCGGATCAAAGCGGATCGTCGTCGGGACCTTGGTCGGCGCCTTCTGCGGACCGCGCCGACGCGCGGCCAGGGCCGCGCGGACCGCGGCAATCCCGCCCTCATGCACCACGACGGCATTGCGCCGGGCGGATTCTTCCGCGGCGGTTGGTGGGCGATCTTCCCCGGGGGCCTCTGCGATCAGCTTTTCCCAGACTTCAGGGTTCAAGGGAAAGGCCGCGGGCAAAGTATCTGATTTCATGCTTTTCGCCCGTGCGCAAGCTAGTTCCGGGCGCGCCGCGGGTCAAGGCGCCCCATGATGGCACCGGGACAGGTATTCACTGCAAGGGCACGAAAGTAACGACCGGATTGCCGAGGGTCAGCACCGCCGCGCCCTGGCCCTTGGCCGTGGTGTAGTGGACATGGACCCGTTGCAGGGCCGGGAAGCCGATGAAGAGGCCCAGGGCGGCGGAGTTGAGCATCTTGGGGAAGACGCAGTTGAAGCGGTAGTTGGCCCCCATGCCGGCCTCGCCGTCGCGTTCGCGCGGGTCCGCGTCGACCTTGGCCTCTTCGAGCAGGCAACTCGCCTGGGGGTTGAAGCGCACCAGGGCCTCGCCGTGTTTGAGGTTTTCCTCGGCGACCTTCAGGTCTTGCTGTTGCGCCGCGGTGCCCGGGGTCCCGGTGAAGCCGACCAGGGTTTCGGCGGCGGCGGACAGTTCCACCTGCACGGCCGCGCCCTCGGCGCGGATGCGCAGTTCCGCGGTGCCTACCGGCGGGACGGCGCCCGCGGCCAGCAGCGGTGTGCTGAGGCCCAGGGCGCAGGCCAGGCGGCGCAGTCGTGCGATGGTGTGGGTTGGATGTGGCATGGTGTCGGTCCTGTTCTGACGGTGATGTGTATCAACCTGGGATCAATCGAACTTGGCCTGGTCGGACCCGGATGCGGCCCACAGTCGGGCGCGCAGGCCGGTCTCGGTGCTGGCGCCCATGGTGGCGTAGCTGATCCGCCCGGCGGCGTCCAGGATGAAGGTCGCCGGGACCCCGGCGACCCCCCAGCGGCGGGAGATGGCGCCGTCTTCATCCGGTACCACCGGGAAGCGCAGGTCCGCCGCGGCCATGAAGCGGCTGATCTGCGCGGCGTCGCCGGATTCCATGGCCACGGTCAGGACGCGATGGTCTTTGGCAATGGCGTCGATGCCGCCGTTGGTGAGCTTGCAGACCGGGCACCAACTGGCCCAGAAGTGCACCAGCACCGGTTGGCCCCGCAGGGCCTTGAGATCGATGGCCTGGCCGTCCAGGGTCAGGCCCGTCAGGGGCGGGGCCGCGCCGGTGGCGAGCGGGCGCGCCTGCCACCACTGGACCCCGAGGAAGACCGCCAGGATCAGGGTCAGGTCGAGTGCCCAACGACGCAGGCGCCTGGGTCGCGGGCTGGCGGCCTGGGGCGCCGGGTCGGGTGTGGTCATGGGGTCCTTGGGCGACTCGATCATGCGGTTGGGTTCCGGGTGCCGCACTCGTAGTGCAGGGCCGCCGCCGGGAGCAGGTGCAGGTGCAGGCGCTCATGGCGCACGGTCAGTTGGGCGAAGGCGCTCGCGATGGGCGCGGTCGCGGCGGGGGTCGCGTCCGCCAGACCCAGGACCAGGCGTACCCGGTTCATGCCGCGGCGGTCGCGCTCGGCCAGGCCCGCCGCGGCCCAGTCGCCGATCCGCGCGACGGCCAGGGCGGGCGCGGTGAGCGGGATCAGGTAGATCAGGAGCCGCCCGCCGATGGCGATGCGCCGCACCGGTGCGTCCAGACCGGGCAGGGGGACCAGGTCCTCGGCGACCTGCTGGAAGACGGCGGGTGCGCAGTTGCAGCCCAGGGTCTCCCGGGCGAAGCGTTCCAGTGCGCTGGTCATAGCTCCTCGGACGCGAAATCGGCCAGCCGCGAGCGCTCCCCGCGCATCAGGGTGATGTGTCCGCCGTGGGGCCAGTGTTTGAAGCGGTCCACCACATAGGTCAGGCCGGAGCTGGTCTCGGTGAGATAGGGCGTGTCGATTTGGCCGATGTTGCCCAGGCAGACCATCTTGGTGCCAGGCCCGGCGCGCGTGATGAGGGTCTTCATCTGTTTCGCGGTGAGGTTCTGCGCCTCGTCCAGGATGACGTATTTGTTGAGGAAGGTGCGGCCGCGCATGAAGTTGAGTGAGTGAATGCGGATGCGGCTCTTGACCAGGTCGTTGGTGACGGCGCGCCCCCAGTCGCCGCCCTCGGGGCGGGTCAGGACCTCCAGGTTGTCCATCAGGGCGCCCATCCAGGGGGTCATCTTTTCCTCCTCGGTGCCGGGCAGGAAGCCGATGTCCTCGCCCACCGGCACCGTGACCCGGGTCATGATGATCTCCTTGTAGAGACCGCGGTCCAGCACCTGGGCGAGTCCCGCGGCCAGTGCCAGCAGGGTCTTGCCGGTGCCGGCGGTGCCGAGCAGGGTGACGAAGTCCAACTCCGGGTCCATGAGCATGTTGAGCGCGAAGTTCTGTTCGCGGTTGCGGGCGTTGATCCCCCAGACGTTGTGACGTGGTGTCCGGTAGTCCTCGACCAGTTCGATCACCGCCTCGGCGGCGCCGGGTGTGCCGCGCACGATGGCCTCGAAGCCGCTGTCGTCGCCGCTGTAGATGCATTCGCCGGGATACCAGTCGTCCAGCCCCGGCCCGCTGACCCGGTAATAGGTGCGGCCCTCCTCCTTCCAGGAATCCATGGACTTGCCGTGTTGCTCCCAGAATTCCTTGGGGAGCTGCTCGACCCCGGTGTAGAGGAGCGAGGCATCGTCCAAGACCTGGTCGTTGGAGTAGTCCTCGGCCGGGAGCCCGAGCACCGCGGCCTTGATCCGCAGGTTGATGTCCTTGGAGACGATGATGACCTGGCGGTCGGGCCGCAGCAGGTGCAGGGCGCGGGCGGTGCCGAGGATATCGTTGTCGGCCGTGCTCCCCGGCAGGGACTGCGGCAGGCGCAGGTCCATGGGCTGGGTCTGGAAGTAGAGCCGCCCGGCGGCCGGCAGGACCCGCCCGCCCCCGTTGACGCAGACCGGGCCGATCGGCAGGCCGGCGTCGATCTCGTCCTTGTCGGCCTGGGACAGGAGTTGGTCGAGGAAGCGGGTCGCCTGGCGGACGTTGCGCGCCACCTCGGAGATGCCCTTCTTGCCGTGGTCCAACTCCTCCAGCACCACCATCGGCAGGAAGATGTCATGCTCCTGGAACCGGAAGATGCAGGTGGGGTCGTGCATCAGGACATTGGTGTCGAGGACGAAGAGGCAGGGCTTGTCGTGTTGGCGTTTGATCATAGGTCAGGGAAGCACGTTAGGAACGGTTCACTTTGCGTCGTGGTCGTTGTCGTTGTCGTTGTCGTAATCGAGATTATCGTGGCGCCCGGATACTCGCACCCCAAATTGCATCGCTTCTCCGATTACGATTACGACAACGACAACGCTCGTGTCTAGCTTGTTTCCGGCTCGTTACTGACGTACTAACGCCCTTTCCTTAAGCGCAAGCGCCGCGGCGAGCACCTCCTCGACATGCCCCTTGACCTTGACCCCGCGCCATTGCTGACGCAAGACGCCGGCCGCATCGATCAGGAAGGTGCTGCGCTCCACCCCCAGGCTTTCCTTGCCGTACATCTTCTTCAGCTTGATCACGTCAAAGGCCCGGCACAGGGCCTCGTCGGGGTCGGCGATCAGGTCGAAGGGGAAGCCCTGCTTGGTCTTGAAATTCTCCTGGGCCTTGAGGCCATCGCGCGAGGCGCCGAGGATCAGGGTGTCGGCGGCGGTGAAGGCGGCGGCCGCGTCCCGGAAGTCCTGGCCCTCCTGGGTGCAGCCGGGGGTGCTGGCCTTGGGGTAGAAATAGAGGACGAGCTGTTGGCCGCGGTAGTCGGAGAGCCGGACGGTACGCCCGCCGGTGGTCTTGAGTTCGAGGTCCGGGACGGGGTCGCCGAGGGTCGGGGGCATGGCATACTTCCTCAATTCGAGTACGTGAGTACGGAAGTACGTTAGTACGGGAGTACGTCAGGAGCGCTCGTACTCACGTACTCACGTACTCACGTACTCACGTACTCACGTACTCACGTACTCACGTACTCACGTACTCACGTACTCACGTACTAACGTACTAACGTACTTTCTTTAACCCTTCAGCGGCTCCAGCACCGCGTCCAGATTGAGGCCGTCGCAGTAGTCCATGAATTCCTCGCGCAGCCCGGCGATGTGCATGTCCGAGGGGATGCCGACGGTCATGTGCACCGCGAACATGGGGGTTCCGGTGTGGGCGGCGGCATAGGTGCTGGTGGCCATATCTTCGATGTTGATGGCGCGGTCGGCAAAGAAGCCCGCCAGGTTGTTGACGATGCCCGGGTGGTCCATGGACACCACGTCCACCGCGTAGGGGAGCAGGTTGCGGCCGGTAGCACGCTCACCGGTGCGTTTGGTGATGATGGTCATGTTGAGCTGGCGTTGCAGCTCGGGGATTGCGTTTTCGATCTTGGCCAAGGTGTTCCACTTGCCTTCCACCAAGAGCATGGCGGCGAACTCGCCGCCGAGCACCGTCATGCGGCTGTCTTCGATGTTGCAGCCTTGCTCCAGGATGGCCTTGGAGAGCAGGTTGACGATGCCGGGGTGGTCCTCGCCCAAGGCGGAGATCACGAGGTAGGTCTTCTGGGTTGCCATGTCCTGTCGCGCCAACAGTCGGGTTTAGGGGTAGTGGGTGAGTGTAACATGGGGGTCCGGGCGCTCGCACAGGGCGAACCGCACGGCCGCCCCCCGGGGCTTGCGCGCCGGCTGCCCGGCGACCGGAGGTCGAGGCTTCAGCCGGTCGACCGCGCGGCCCTGGTCCGGCTAACGGCCCTCTGCCAACCCGCTTGGGTTCAGGCAGGTTCATCCGGGGGCACGCGCGCTCGCTCGGCACCTTGGTCAGCGCCTTGATCAACGCTGGGGTCCCGGCCGTGCAGCGGATACCAGGTGTCGTCGCGGGCGGCCGGCAGTAGCTCCCGCCGCAGGCTGCGCAGGGCCGCCGCGCCGCCGGTCAGGGCCGCAAAGGGGTCCTCCCGCTCCAGCGTGTCCCCCAGTTCGGCGTCGATCTGGTCCGGGTCCTCCCCGGCCTCCATGCGGCGGATCGCCTCCGCCATGCCGTCGCTGACCTCAAGCCCGCTCGCGTCGAAGAGCCGCCGCATCAGGCGGGCCGCCTGCTTGGGGTCGGCCTCGTCGAGGTGTTCCATCTCCCCGGCCATGGACGCGAAGGCCCGCATCATCCGCTCCTCGTCGACCCCGGCGGGCAGCCCTGCGCCGTCGTCCGTGTCGGCCTGTCCCCGGCCCTTGCTGATCGCGAACAGGCTGGCCTGCCGGGCGAGTTGCGGTCGGCGGCAGCGCGGGCAGGCCGGTCGGGTGTCGGTGTCGACGCGGCGCGAGAAAAAGCTGAAGATGGTGTGGCAGTCGGGGCAGTAACATTCGTAGACGGGCATGGGTTGGCTCCGCGTGTCTCGGATATCGGCCTTATAGTATCCGAGGCGCCCCACCCACGGTGCGACCGTCAGCCGCCGCGGGCGCGGCCCGCGGTGCTGCAAGTGGCCGTCAGGCACTCCCGGAGTGGTGATGAAAATATTGAAATTTATAGTTTTTTGGTATTTTGCCGGGGTCGGTATCGCCCTTCATTTGAGCCTGGGGGCCTTCTGGTATCTGGAGCCCGAATTGGCCGTAACCGCCTGGGATCGCGCGCTGTTCGGACTGACCGAGCGCCTGAAAATCCTCGCCTGGGTCGATTCCGCTCGCAAGCAGCTCTCGGACGCCGCGATCTTCAGCCGCATCCCGGCCTGGACACCGCTGCCGGAAGGGCCGCAGGCACCCCCGCCCGGCTATGCGCGGATCGGCGAACGTCTGTTTCCCTCCCCGGCAGCGGCACTGGCGGCCTTAAAACCTGGTGAGACCCTCGATATCGGTGCCGGGGTCTATACCACCCCGTGGGAGATCCGGGTGCCGAGGGTCGCGATCGTTGGCCAAGGTCATGTCGTTTTTGAACGGGGTGCGGCGCAGGGCAAGGGAAATATGGTGATTGCCGCGGACAATGTGCTGGTCCGCAATATCGAATGCCGCCTGATCCGGGTCCCGGATGAGAATGGGGCCTGTATCCGGCTGGAGGGCAACAACCTGACCGTCGAGCATGTCTATTTCCATGATTCCGAGGAAGGCATCTTGGCCGGCGCTGCCGCCGACGGCCGGGTCGAGATCAGGGACAGCCGTTTTGAGCACCTCGGTAAAGGCGGACAGGCCCACGGGGTCTATGTCGGCGGCCGCGAACTGGTCATTTCCGACAGTCTGTTCCTGGCATCGCAAGGGGAGGGCCATGAGATCAAGAGCAGGGCCGCCAAGACGACCATCGTGCGCAGTGTCATCGCCTCCATGAACGGCGTCGACAGCCGCTTGATCGATGTACCGAATGGGGGTGAGTTGACGGTTACCGACAGCGTGCTGCTCAAAGGACCGAACAGCGCCAGTAGTGACGCCATCGGCTTTGCCTTGGAGGCGGGGCCGGGCTACCACCCGGTGGATCGCGTCATCGTGCACAACAACCTGATTTTGCTCGATCGCTATCTCCCCAGTCGGCTGCTTCGCCTGGGTGATCAGAAGATCGCGACACAGGTGAGGGGAAATGTCATCGTTTCGCGTTACCGGACGGATTATGATAGCACCAATACCGTCTTCAGGAGTCGCCAGGCGGCGGGATTGCCGGACTACCCAGCGTTGCCGTTGACGCCGCTGCTCCCGGCTGCCGCGAGCCCCCCGCCTCCCGCCAAGGGTGGTCGGCCTTGAGCACGTTTGCCGCCAAACCTGGGGGCCGGCGTCCCGCGCGTCCGGCGGGTCGGCCGCCCGCTCCCGGGAGTCGTGATGCCCGGGGTTTTGATCAAGGCCCGGTTGCCGCGTGAAACGCGTGCCGGTGCGAGTACGAGAGCAATCTGCCGCGGTGACGCGGACACCGATCCGCGGAGGCCTTGCGTGAATGCCGTCGAGTTGCCTGTTCTTGGACGCAGCACACCCGCCGGGGCGCTGCAATTGGGCCTCGGCGGTGCCCTTCTGGGGTTGTCGGTATGGCTCCTGTGGGACTTTCCCCTGGGCCGGCCCTGGTTGATGGCCCTGGCGCTGGGCCTGGCCGCCGCCCAATGGCGCGATGCCCGCGCCTGGCTCTTGGCCCTGCCGGTGGTGCTCGCCGTGGTGGACCTGGGGGCCTGGTCGGGTCGCCTGCTGGCGGCAGAGCAGGACGCGCTCTTGGCCGTCCTGGCCGGTACCGCCCTGGTGGCCGGCCACTATCGGGGCAGCGGCGGCCAACTGCTGCGCCGCAGCTTTGCGCCGCTGTGGTTGGTGATGCTGGTCGTCGCGGTGGGTCTGGTGCGGGGACTGCTCCCCTTGAGCGCCCTGGATGCCAATGCCTGGAGCGGGTACCTTACGGGCTGGAACGCGCTGCGGATCGCCAAGGGTCCAGTCTGGGCGCTGGTCTTCTGGCCCCTGCTCGCCGCCCAACTGAGCGCGGACCGGGAGGCGACCGAGTCACGCCTCGCGCTGGGGCTGGTCGCGGCCCTGATCGGGTTCGGCAGCTACGTCCTCTGGGAACGTGGTTTTTTCTCGGATCTGGTTACCGCGCAAAACCGTTGGGGGCTGGTTGCGACCTGGCTCGATCTGGCCAGCGCTTACCGCATTACCGGCCCCTTCTCCCAGATGCATCTGGGGGGCGAGGCGGTGGACGGATTCCTCGTCTTGGCCTGGCCCTTCGCGCTCTGGAGCCTGCTAAAGGCGCGCCGCTGGCCCCTGGCACTGCTCGCCCTGATCGCCCTGGGACTTGCCGGCTATGCGGTGATGGTGACCTTCACCCGCACCACCTATGTGGCGGTTGGGGTATCCGTCCTCGCCTTTGCGGCAGCCGGTTTGAGCGGCAACCGTGGCCTTTCCGCGGCGCGAGCGGCGCTGATCGGGGGCTTTGTGATGGTGACTGTGGCCCTGTTCCTGATCGGTTTTCGCTTCGGTGGGAGCCTGTTGCTGCTGAGCTATCTCGCGGTGCTTCTGGGGGGCATCGCCGCTGGTCGGTTCGAGCATCGCGTCCCCTCGCGGGAACTGCTCGTCGGCGGCCTGATGCTCCTGCTCGTGCTCGGTGTGGTCCTGGCCCTGCGGGGCATGTTGACCAGCAAGTGGAGCCATATTTCTCTCGGACCGGCCCTGGCGATCGTCGTGCCCTCGGTCTTGCTATTGGGACTGGGGGGAGGCGTCCTGGGGCGCACGCTCAGGCCGCTGGTTGGATGGCGTGAGACGGGGGTTCTGATGCTGGCCCTGGCCCTCTTGCTGTCGGCGCTGAGCTTGAGCCTGTCCGGTACTCATATCCAGGCTCGTGCGGCGACCTCCAGCAGCGACATGACTATCCGCGTCGCGCATTGGGAGCGGGGCCTGTCACTGCTTCCCCGCGACTTGGCGACCCGTGCCTTGGGGGCGGGGCTGGGGACCTTTCCGCTCACCAACTTGTTGACGGCTGCCAATTACGCCGACGGGATCTGGCTGTTTTCACGCGCCGCAGGCCATTCATACCTGCGCTTGGTCGGTAGCGGGAACCTGCGTTTGGGGCAGCGGCTGGGCCTGCTGGAACCGGGGGCCTATCAGGTCATGGTCCGCGCGCGTAACGCGACGGGGGTGCCGACGACGCTGGTGGTCCGAGTGCAGGCGCGACGGTTGTTGGAGTTGGAGGATTGGGCGCCCAAGACCCGGGAATTGAGATTTGCGCTGGCACCCGGAGATGGGCGCTGGAAGGAGTTGACAGGGCTCTTGGACCTGAATGGAGATTTTCGCTCGCCCTGGTACGAAGCGCGGCGCACCGTATTCATCTTGAGTAACGAGGGGGCCGGCCAGAGCGCAATTGAAATCGCGGACGCGCGCCTGGTCGATGTCCGCGGCCGCGCGCTGCTGGCGAACAGCGACTTTGCGGCAGGGGGAGATCGCTGGTTCGCCTACAACGACTTTAATCACCTGGCCTGGCACCTCAAGAGCCTCTACGTCGGACTCTGGTTCGAGCTTGGGCTCTTGGGGCTGGTGGCCTTCGGTGTGTTGAGCGTCACGGCAGTGGGGCGGGCCTTTGGGGAGGCGCGCCGGGGCCGCCTTTTCAGCGCCGCCGTGGGGGCCGCGTTGGTCGGGTTCTTGGTGCTGGGCTTGACCGGGACCCTGCTCGATGTGCCCCCGCTCATGACCCTGTTCCTGCTCCTGGCCATGTCGGCACTCTGGCGCGAGCGGGTGCGGCGGCGGATCATCAAGCGGCGTCGCCGGTCCGAGCAAATGCCTTCAGAATCCCCCGGGTCTCCTCCCGCGGGACCCGCGGCCCCGGCGTCGTGACCAGCGCCCCGGTTTCTATCCACAGGAACGAGATCATGAAGCTTCAGCCGCACACCAAACTGCTGATGATCGGTGATTCGATCACCGATTGGAGTCGGGCGCGGCCGATCGGCGAGGCCGTGCTCGACGCGCTGGGGACCGGCTATGTCGGTGTGGTCAACGCCTATCTCACCGCTACCCACCCGGAGCACCGCATCCGGGTCGTCAATATGGGGGTGAGCGGCAATACCGTGCGCGATCTCGCCGCGCGCTGGTCCACCGACGTGGTCGCGCTGAGTCCGGATTGGCTGTCCATCATGATCGGGATCAATGATGTGTGGCGGCAGTTCGACGGCGGGCTTCTGACCGAGCAGTATGTCACCCTGGATGAATACGCCCAGACGCTGGATACCCTGATCAGTACCGTGCGGCCCGGGCTGCAGGGCCTGGTGCTCATGACACCCTATTTCATTGAACCCAATCGCGCCGACCCCATGCGGGCACTGATGGACCGCTACGGGGCCGTCGTGCGCCAGTTGGCCGGGCGCCACGGCGCGGTCCTGGTGGACACCCAGGCGGCATTCGACCAGGCCATGACGCACACGCATCCGCTGGCCATGGCGCCCGACCGCATCCATCCGAACCTGGTCGGGCACCTGGTCCTGGCCCGCGCCTTTGTGAATGCGCTGGATTGTGGCTGGTAAAGCGCAGCCCATTCGGGCGACGCGTCTCGAAGCTGGTCCGGCGCTGATCCGGCGCCGGCCTTTGGGCACCTGCCCTGGCCTGAGGAGATTTTTCGCCATGTCCCGAATCAACCTGTTGGCCCTCGCCGCGGCCCTGATGCTGGCCGGCACGCCGGTGCGGGCGAGTCCGAGCGTCAGCGGTATGCTGGCGGAACTGTCGCTGACGGATTACCAGGGCTATGTCGAGCACTTGGTGTCATTGGGTACCCGCTACTACGGGACCCAGGGCAACACCGCTGCGACTGATTATGTCGGCCAGGTCTTCAGCGGCTTCGGGCTCGCGACACGCGAGCACCTTTTCACCCTGGACGGCTATCAATTGGCGAATGTCGAGGCGACCTTGCCCGGCCTGGTGCGCCCCGATGACATCGTGATCATCGGCGCCCACTTCGATTCGATCGCGAACCGCACCCCGGGCGACCCCTCTGCCACCAATGCGCCCGGCGCCGACGACAACGCCAGCGGCACCGCCGGGGTGCTGGAGATCGCGAGCGTGCTCAGCCGCTACCAGTTCGCGCAGACGATCCGCTTCATCGGCTTCAATGCCGAGGAACAGGGCATGATCGGCAGTCAGCGCTATGCGCAAGCGGCCAAGGACGCCGGCGATAACATCGTCGCCATGGTCGACCGGGACATGATCGGCTATGTCAACGACGGTGCCGCCGAGGACCTGGATATCATGGGCAACGGCTGGCTGGTGGACCTGATGGTCGCTAATGTCAAAGCCTTCACTACGCTGCCGGTGACCGGGCATGTCGAAACGCCGATGTGGAGCGACCACCAGTATTTTGCCGCCGAAGAGTATCCGGGCTCCGCATCGGGATGGCGATCGAGTTCGATTGGGATGAGAACCCGGGCAACCCCTATTACCACCAGATCGGCGATACCGCGGCGACGCTCAACTATCCCTTCGCCTTGGAGGTGAGCCGCGGTGCGGCGGCCACTGTGATCGACCTGGCCGAGTTGGTGGGGGTACCGGCGCCGCCCGTCTGGGTCTTGCTGGTGCCGGGTCTGGTCCTGATGCGGCGGTGGTCGCGGCCTGGCGTCCGGCGCGTCACTTAAGCGAAGGCCTTCAGGACTGCCTGGGTTTCCTCGCGCGAAATCCGCGGCCCCAGCGTCGTGACCAGCCGCGCGGAGGCGGCGGACGCCAGGTCCCCGGCGCGCCGGTGGTCCCAGCCCTGGGTGAGGCCGTAGAGGAAGGCCCCGGCGAACATGTCACCGGCCCCCACGGTGTCGACCACCTCGACCTTGTTCCCGGCGATCTCAATCAGCGCCTGGCCGTCCCACACCAAGGCGCCCTGGGCCCCGCGGGTGATGGCGAACGCACGGCTGATGGTCTTCAGACAGGCCACGGCGCCGTCGAGGTCCGCGGCTGCGGCCATTCCCATGGCCTCTGACTCGTTGGCGAAGATCAGGTCCACGCCGGGGCCGATCATCTCCAGGAGCCCGTCCTTGAAGTAGGTGACCATGTTGGGGTCGGACAGCGACAGGGCGGTGCGTACCCCGGCGCTCGTGGCAATCGCGTGCGCCGCGATCGAGGCGGCGCGGGCGGCGGGGGAGGTGACCAGATAGCCCTCGGTGTAGAACCAGTCGGAGTCGCGCAGGGCCTCTTCCACCAGTTCGTTGGCCGAGAGGTTGCCGCTCACGCCCAAGAAGGTACACATGGTGCGGTCGCCGTCCGGGGTCACCAGCACCACGCAACGGCCGGTATGCCCCTGTTCCTTCTCGGTGTGGTGGTTGGTGTCGACCCCGCCCTCGCGCAGGTCGCGCATATAGAAGTGGCCCAGTTCGTCGTCCGCCACCTTGCAGGAGTAGTAGCCGCGCCCGCCCAACTGGCTGAGCCCGATGACGGTATTGGCCGCGGAGCCCCCGGAGGCGCGCTCGTGGTGGTGGCAGGCGAGATGCAGCATGATCTCCAACTGCTTGGCCTCGTCGACCAGGGTCATGACGCCCTTGTCGATCCCCAAGGTTTCCAGGTCCTTGGGGTCGACCTCGTACTCCATATCCACCAGGGCATTACCGATGCCGTAAACGTGATAGCGCGCCATGTGCTCTCCGGGAGGCTGTGCGTAAAGGGGTGGGATTGTACCAGGGGTGGTTGCGGGCGGTCCGCCCGGGTGCCGCCGCCGTCTGGAGTTCAAGGTGTTACCGTGATAGTCCGGCGGGGCCCTGTGGGAGCGCCTTCAGCCGCGACGAGGCCTCGGGTCGCGGCTGAAACTGCTCCCACGGGGACCTTCGTCTTCCGGGGTGGCTGGCCTTGCTGCCATGACCGTTCACCTTCGCGTGCGGCGCCCAAGGTTGAAGCCTTGGACTCCAGGGAAGCAAGTCGGTCAGGCGGATGGGCGGCGGCGCCGGCCGTGGGCGCCGATTGCCCGCGGTCTCGGGGCGCGGTTAGGATGGCCGATGTTTCCCGCGGTGGTCTGCGACCCCGCCAAGATCACGCCGAGCCACATCGAAGGCGCCCCGGACCTGATCGTCGAGGTCCTGTCCCCCCCTGACTCCAGATCGGCACGTAGCCGGGAAGGGCGGTCCGCGCGGGGCTTGGTCTGCACCGCGGCCCCGAGCCGCGGCCGAAACCGCGGAACCGCGGTCAACCGGCGGGTTGACTCCCTGCTCCTATTCGATATCATCAGCAATATGACATTGATGCGCGTCGTCCTCGACACCAATGTGTTGGTCGCGGCCTCCCGCAGCCGCAACGGCGCATCCTTCGCGTTGCTGCAAGCCTTGCGCGAGCGCCGGTACGTTGCCGTCGCGTCGGTTCCGCTCATGTTGGAATACGAGGCGGTGCTCAAGCGGCCCGAGCAGTTGCAGGCCAGTGGGCGCAGCGAGGCGTTGACGGATGCCTTCCTGGACGCACTCTGCCTGCTCGTGGAGCCGGTGCATCTCTACTATCTGTGGCGGCCGCAGACCCGCGACCCGGCTGACGACATGGTGCTGGAGACCGCGCTGAATGGCCGGGCGGGGGCGCTGATCACGTCGAATGTCGCCGATTTCGTCGCGGCCGGTCGTTTCCGGCTGCCGGTGCTGACGCCAGGCGCGTATCTCCGCCAACTGTCGCAGGAGAAGAACTGATGGCCAATTATGCACTACGAGTCCCCGAATCCTTGTTCGCCTACGCCCGCCAGGTGGCGGAGGAGGAGCAGGTCTCCATGAACCAGTTCTTCGTGACGGCGATTGCGGAGAAGGTCTCCGCACTCAAGACCGAGACCTATTTTCGCGAGCGGCAGGCGCGCGGCGACCTGGCGGCATTCGATGCCTGGCTGGCCGCGAGTCCCGACGTGCCGCCCGCGGCGGGAGATGCGTTGAGCGATTGATCGATTGGCATCCTCGTGAAGCCGCTACTGCGGTTTCACGAACGAGGCTGAGGATTCGCGCCCCCTGGTGTAACCTGACGGCCGCGCCATTCCATCCGGGGACCCAGACGATGCCAGACTCAGGCCGATCGCCCTCAGCCGACCAGGCCGTCATCCGCCTCAAAGACCGCCTGCTCAAGGGCTATCGCGCCCGCATCTGCGGCGAGTTGGTGCGCCCCGCGACCGCAGCCAGCTTGCTCGACCTGCCGCCGGACCTGGCCCCGGGCCTGCGCGAGGCCCTGACCGCCCGCGGCCTCCCCCAACTCTATGCCCACCAGCGCGAGGCCTTCGACCTGGCCCGCGCGGGCCGGCACCTGGTGGTCGCTACCCCCACCGCCTCCGGCAAGACCCTGTGCTACAACCTGCCGGTCCTGGACGCGGTGCTGCGCGGCGGCAAGAAGGCGCTGTATCTCTTTCCGACCAAGGCCCTGGCCCAGGACCAGGTGGCCGAGTTGATCGAACTGGGCCGGGCGCTCAAGGACGCGGGCGCGGACGGCGTGCGCGCCTACACCTTCGACGGCGACACCCCGGGCGATGCCCGCAAAGCGGTGCGCACCCGGGGCGATATCGTCGTCAGCAATCCGGACATGCTCCACCAGGCGATCCTGCCCCACCACACCAAGTGGGCCCAGTTCTTCGAGGGGCTGGCCTTTGTGGTGGTGGACGAGCTGCACAGCTACCGCGGGGTCTTCGGCTCCCATGTGGCCAATGTCTTCCGGCGGTTGAAGCGCGTCTGTCGCTTCTACGGGGTCAGTCCCACCTTCATCTTCACCTCGGCCACCATCGGCAACCCGGCAGAGTTGGCGGGGCGCCTGTGCGGCGAGACGGTCACGGCCCTGATCGAGAGCGGTGCGCCCCAGGGGGAGCGTCACCTGCTGCTGTGGAACCCGCCGGTGATCAATCCGGATTTGGGTATCCGCGCGTCCGCCCGCTCCCAGACCACCCGCATCGCGCGGATGGCGGCCAAGGTCGGGCTCAAGGCGATCGTGTTTGCCCGCTCGCGGCTCATGGTGGAGGTCATCACCAAGTACCTGAAGGATGTCTTCGACAAGGACCCACGCCACCCGCCGCGGGTGCTCGCCTACCGCGGCGGCTATCTGCCGAGCGAGCGGCGGGCGGCCGAGCAGGCGATGCGCGCCGGGCGGGTGGACCTGGTGGTCAGCACCTCGGCCCTGGAGCTGGGGATGGACATCGGCGCCCTGGATGTCGCGATCCTGAACGGCTACCCGGGCACCGTGGCCGCCACCTGGCAGCGCCTGGGCCGGGCCGGGCGGCGGCTGCGGCCCTCGCTCGGCGTGCTGGTCGCCACCAGCGACCCGCTCGACCAATACCTGGTGCGCCACCCGGAGTTCTTCTTCGGCGCCTCCCCGGAGCAGGCCCGCATCCACCCGGACCAACTCCTGATCCTGCTGGAGCAGGTGCGCTGTGCCGCCTTCGAGCTGCCCTTCCGGGACGGCGAGACCTTCGGGGCCGAGGACCTGGGCGAGATGCTGTCCTATCTGCGCGACGAGGGCGTGCTGCAACGCCAGGGCGATCAGTGGTTTTGGGTGGCGGACAGCTACCCGGCCAACGCGGTCTCGCTGCGCTCGGTGGCGGAGGGCAACTTCGTGGTGATCGATACCACCGGCGGCGCCCAGACCATCATCGCCGAGGTCGACTGGTCGAGCGCCCCCGGGACCCTCTATGTCGGCGCCATCTACATGATCCAGGCCCAGCCGTATCAAGTGGAACGCCTGGACTGGCCGGGGCGCAAGGCCTTCGTCACCCGCACCCAGGCGGACTATTACACCGACGCCATCGACTATACCCGGCTCAAGATCCTGGACCGCTTCGAGGGGCGGGCGAGCGGGCAGGGGGCCACGGCCAACGGCGAGGTCCACCTGGTCCGCCGTTACCCCGGCTACAAGAAGATCCGCTACTACAGCCACGACAACATCGGCTACGGCAACATCGATCTGCCGGACCAGGAGATGCACACCACCGCCGTCTGGTGGCAGGCCGAGCCCAGCGCGCTGGAGTCGGCCCTGCCGGACCGCGCCCAGGCGATTGAGGGCTTCCTGGGCGCCGCCTATGCCCTGCACCATGTGGCGGCGCTGCGCTCCATGGCCGAGATCCACGACCTGGGCCGCGCCGTGGGCGACGGGCAGGGCACCTGGTTCGCGGTGACCGGCAACACCGGGCGCGGCCAACTGCGCGGGCCCGACAATGCGCCGGTGGACGGGGAGGGCGTCGACCGCTTCGAGCCGACGCTCTTTCTGTATGACAACTACCCGGGCGGGGTGGGGCTCTCGGCACCGCTCTACGACGCGGCCGAGGTGCTGGTGCGCGACGCCCGCGATCTGGTGGCCGGCTGCGGCTGCACCGGCGGCTGTCCGGCCTGTGTCGGACCTATCATGCCTGGGGATGAGGTCAGGGTGATTACGCCGCGGGAGGCGGCGCTGCGGGTGCTGGGGTTGTTGGAGGGGGGCGCGCCCGGGCTTGATCAGTGCGCAGCCGGTTGACTCCTGCTTGCTATTATCCGGCAAAGACGTATTGTCCGCCCTCATGTACACCGTCATCGCGGCTACGCAGAGCAGTCATGCCATCGAATACGCAACCCCTGACCGATGAACAACTCCAGGCGTTTGAAACAGCACGCGACTTAGGCGATGACCTCCTGGAATCCATCGGCCAGATGAATGCGGGCCTGGGGACCCTGGTGTACTCGCCGATCATCGCCGCCCGCGAGCGTTGCGGCCTGTCGCAGGCACAATTCGCCGCACTCTTGGGGGTGTCGGTGCGCACGCTTCACGAGTGGGAGCAAGGTCGGCGTCAGCCGAGCGGCGCGGCCAAGACGCTGCTCAGGTTGGCGCAGCGGCATCCCGAGGTGCTGCGCGAATTGACCGAGGCCTGAGGGTGGCGCAGAGGTCTCTTTATCATGGGGTTTGAAGAGCGGCTCCGGCGTATCCGCGCCCCGGCGGCAGTCCCGGACGCCAATGCGGCGGTGTCGCCGCCTGACGGGCCCTCGCTCACCGAGCGGCTGCGACGGATCTCGACCGGGCGGGTGACGCCCGCCCCGGTCGCGACCGGGACTCCCGACGAGTCCGCGCTCGCCGTGGCCCTGGGCGCCGCGCTCCTGTGCCCCGGGGTCCTTTGTCTGGAGCGGCGACTGGACCCGCGACTGCGGCACGGCCGGGTGCTGCTTGGGTCTTCCCATCGCCTCGTGCACCTGCCCTGGACCCCGGTTCCCCCTGTCGGGTGGATAAGCGCGGCGCATCCACCAACTGCGCAGCCATTGAGTCCGTGGCTCTGTCTCGACACCGAGACCAGCGGACTGGCCGGCGGCACCGGCACCTGGGCCTTTCTCACCGGCCTGCTGCGCCCCGACGGCGCCGGTTGGTGCCTGCGCCAATATCTGCTGACCCGCCTCGACGCGGAGTCGGCCTACCTGGAGCGGGTCGCCGCCGAACTGGCGCCGCCCGCGTGCCTCCTGACTTATAACGGCCGTACCTTTGACGCCCCACTGTTGGCCACCCGCTTCAGGCTCGCCGCCCGCCCGGACCCGCTGACCGCGCTCCCGCATCTCGACCTGCTGGCGCCGACACGCCGCGCCTTCGCCCGCGCCTGGCCCGACTGCCGGCTCGCCACCGCCGAGTCGCGCCTGCTCGGGGTGCACCGCGACGGCGACCTTCCCGGGTCCGCCGCCCCGGCCGCCTGGCTCGGTTGGCTGCGGCGCGGGGAGACCGGCCCGTTGGCCGCCTGCCTTCGTCACAACCGGGCGGATCTACTCTCCCTGGCCGGTCTGCTCCCGGTCCTGGATGCCGTCTACCGTGATCCGGCCGCCTTCGGCGCCGACTGCCGGGCGGTCGCCGCCGCCCACCTGGCCCACGGCGACCAACCGCTGGCCCTGCGCATCCTGACCGCCAACCGGCGCGGCCTGGACGCCCCGGGCCTGCATGACCTGGCGCGGCTGCATCGCCGTGCCGGTGACTGGGGGTCGGCGCTCGGCATCTGGCAGGATTTGGCGGCGCGTGGCGACTTGCAGGCCCGCGCCGCCCTGGCGCGCTTCTACGAGCATCGCGGCGGCGATCTCGCCCGTGCCATGGAATTTACCGTGACCCTGCCGCCGGGGCCGGAACGGGAGCGCCGCCGCGACCGTCTGCGGGCCAAACTCCAGCGCGGCGGGGGCGGGCAGCAGATTGAATTGTCGATTGACATCCGCCATGACGGCGTTTAACTCCCCCGGTGGAGAGCGGTCCCCCACGACTGAATTCTGATATACTTTATCCACGTCTAGCCGAATGTTTTTGGTTGTGCATTCGCGGCGGGCGTTGCGTCGGCCGAGCGTCATTAACCCACAGGCGACGGCCGACCCACGCGGCCCCCGCCACCTCCGGAGTCAGCGCGAATGAACATCCTGGGCATCTCCGCCTATTACCATGACAGTGCCGTCGCCCTGGTGCAGTCCGGCACCATCGTGGCCGCCGCCCAGGAGGAGCGCTTCTCCCGCAAGAAGCACGATGCGCGCTTTCCCCGCCATGCGCTAGGGTACTGCCTCGACGCGGCCGGTCTGAGCCTGGCCGACATCGATGACGTGGTGTTCTACGACAAGCCGCTGGTCAAATTCGAGCGCCTGCTGGAAACCTATCTGGCTTACGCTCCCCATGGCCTGCGCTCGTTCATGGCGGCAATGCCGGTGTGGCTGAAGGAAAAGCTCTATCTCAAGAGCACCCTGAAGCAGGAACTCGCCGCGCTCGGCGGCATCGCCGAAAAGGACCTGCCACCGCTGCTGTTTGCGCAACATCACCAATCACATGCCGCCTCGGCCTTCTACCCGAGCCCGTTCGAGGAGGCGGCGGTGCTGTGCCTCGACGGGGTCGGGGA
Organism: uncultured Thiodictyon sp.; assembly: GCF_903828115.1. Taxonomy (GTDB): domain Bacteria; phylum Pseudomonadota; class Gammaproteobacteria; order Chromatiales; family Chromatiaceae; genus Thiodictyon. Next base: position 19,340 of record NZ_CAIKKU010000253.1, read on the forward strand.
ATGGGCGACGACCACGGTGTGGCGCGGCCGGGGCAATCGGCTCGAGCCGCTCTGGGAGATCGACTTTCCCCATTCGTTGGGTCTGCTCTACTCCGCCTTTACCTACTATACCGGATTCAAGGTCAATTCCGGAGAGTACAAGCTGATGGGCCTGGCCCCCTATGGCGAGCCCAGGTATGTCGACCTCATCCTGCATCATCTCATCGACCTTAAGGACGACGGCACCTTCCGGCTGGATATGCAGTATTTCAACTACTGCACCGGCCTTACCATGACGAACAAGCGGTTCGATCGGCTGTTCGGGGGTGCTCCACGGACGGCCGAGACCGACCTCACGCAGCGCGAGATGGATATCGCCGCGTCGATTCAGAAGGTGACGGAGGAGGTCGTCCTGCGTCTGGGCAAGACCATCCGCCAAGAGACCGGGATTGAGCGTCTCTGCCTGGCCGGCGGCGTCGCCTTGAACTGCGTGGCCAATGGTGAACTGTTGCGTTCCGGGGTCTTCAAGGACATCTGGATTCAGCCCGCCGCGGGCGATGCCGGCGGTGCCTTGGGGGCCGCCCTGGTGGCGTGGTACGACAAATACGACCGCCCGCGCCCGCTGACCGGCAGCGATTGCATGTCCGGGTCCTATTTGGGGCCGGACTATCCGGCCGATGAGATCCGCCGCCAACTCGAGGCCGCCGGCGCGTGCTATGAGGAACTCGACGAAGTGACGCTGGTAGAGCGCGTTGCCGACCTCCTGGCCGCTCAGCAGGTCGTCGGCTGGCACCAAGGGCGCATGGAATTCGGACCCCGGGCCCTGGGTGCGCGCTCCATCCTGGGAGACCCGCGTGCCCCCAAGATGCAGTCGGTCATGAACCTCAAGATCAAGTACCGTGAGTCCTTCCGGCCCTTTGCCCCCTCGGTGCTGGCCGAACGGGTCGGGGAGTATTTCGAGTTGGACCGCCCCAGCCCCTATATGCTGCTGGTCGCACCCGTCACCGAGCAACTGCGCATTGCCATGACGCCGGAGCAGGAGCGGCTCTTCGGCATCGACCGGCTCAATGTGCCGCGTTCGCGCCTTCCCGCGATCACCCATGTCGACTATTCCGCGCGCATCCAAACGGTGCATCGCGAGACCAATCCGCGCTACCATGCGCTGCTGACCCGTTTCAATGACAAGACGGGGTGCGCCGTCCTGGTCAATACGTCCTTCAACGTGCGCGGGGAACCCGTGGTCTGTACCCCGGCCGATGCTTACCGCTGCTTCATGCGCACCGGCATGGATTATCTGGCGGTCGGGAATTTCCTGCTCGCCAAGACCAGCCAGCCGGCACCGGTCGGAGACGACTCCTGGAAGCAAGAGTTCGCGCTGGACTGAGTGATTGAACTGGAGGGTCAGGACGTGGCCATCGCCTCGCAGAAACGCCAGGCGCTGGACCGCAATAGCCTGCGGGTCGGCGATCGGGTGGGTTTCAAGGATCGCCAAGGCCAGGAGCGGTTCGGCCAGGTGGTGAAGCTCAATCCCAAGTCCGCGTCGGTGCAGGTCGATGCGCTGCGCTGGCGGGTGGGCTACGCGCTCCTGCTGCCGGTGATCGATGGCGCTTTGGGTGATGCGACTTACGCGTTGCCGGGGCAGTGGGTCGCGATCACCGGGGAGGAGACTTCGCCTTTCGATACCGACGGCGAAGATGATAGTGAGGTTACCTGACGGGGGAGTCTTGGTAACGAGTCGAGCACACGTCAAAAGCGATCATTGTCGTTGTCGTTGTCGTAATCGTAATCGAGAATCGATGCAATTTGCGGTGCGAGAGAATCCGGGGCGTCACAATAATCTCGACAACGACAACGACAACGACAACGACAACGACAACGACGCTAAAGGCGTGCTCTAATTGACTTGTTTAACTTATCAGTGAACCGTTCTTTATTCGACCGGCACATAGTAGATCCAGGCATCCTGATCCACCTTGAGGTCGATCAAGCTCTGGTTGCGCACGTCCAGATGCACATAGACCGGGGTGCCGGCGGCGAGCACGATACCGTAGCCGCTCGGGAAGCTCAGGTTGGTGGTGGTGACGTTGGAGCCCAGGTAGGTGTTGCCGTGGTCGGCTCCGTAGACATAGAGCGCGGGGCCCATGTATTTCATGCGGAAGATGCAGCCGCTGCCGTCGGAGTCCCCGCAATTGTACATTTCCTTGCGGGTACTGATCTCCAGGTCCACATAGAGTGCCACGTCGGCCTGCTCCGCCGCCGAGACGCTGACGATCGCCACCTTGGTCTTCGGCACCCAGACCCCGGCTTTGTCCACATGGCAGGTGGTCCCGCGCAGGCATAGTCCGGTGGTGGCCCTGATCACCGCCGTGTTGAGCGGCTGGATCGCGGGTGCGGCGGCGACCGGACCCGCGAGGCTGGCGAGCAGTAGCGGGACTAGGGATAGGGCCGCGGCGGGCGGGCGTGGCTGATACATTCTATGTGGTTTCCTCGTGGGTCCTGTGCGATGGGCCGCAGCGGACACTATTGAATCCAAAAAGAGTATTTGGCCGCAAATGAACGCAAATAAGCGCAAATAAACCTGCTGGTTAGCATTGTCGCGTGTGTCACCCCGACGGTGAACATTCGGTAAAGGCCACGTCTCTGATTATTGGCGTTAATTTGCGTTCATTTGCGGCTAAACTGCTTTTTTCTGGTTGAATGATCGGGTTGCTGTTCAGCTGACCCTTTGCGGGGCCTCGCACTCGCACAGGGTGGCATGGGGTGTGACCTCGAGCCACACCGATTCGCCATTCTTGCGCTTGAGGTTGAGCACGGTGTCACGCGCCAGGCCCTGGATGTGTCGCGTAATAACGTCCATGACCCAGCCGTGGGTGATCACCAGAATGCGGTCGGTGGAGTGCTCACTGGCGATGTCGTCCAGGGCCGCCAGGACCCGGTCCGCGAAATGATCGAGCGATTCGCCTTCGTCGAAATGGCAGCCGGGATTGCGCCGCTGGATCTCCTCGTGGAGGCCGGGGTGGGTGAGCGACAGTTCGCTCTTGGGCATCCCCTGAATCAGGCCGAAGTGGCGCTCCTTCAGGCCCTCATAAGCGTCCGGGGCCGGCAGTCCCCAGACTTGGGCGATGATCTCCGCGGTCTCCGCGGACCGGCGCAGCGGGCTGGTGCAGACCCGGGAAAAGCCAAAGGTTGCCAGGGTTTCCGCCAGTTCCAGGGCCTGCCGTCGGCCGGTGTCGTTCATCGGCACATCGATCCAGCCCTGGAGAATTTGGGCGATATTCCAATCGGTTTCGCCATGCCGGGTCACGCAGAGCTTTGTCATCTTGTTCCCAAGGCCCCAAGACTGGCAAAATCGTCGTCAATCTTGCGGATGAAAGTGATTTGATCCGGGATTATGCCACTTTTCGCCGATCCTGTTCGGCGTCCTGGGTGCAGAGGGTTTCACCGGCCCGAACGGCTTCATTCTGGCGCTCGGTCTCCTATGCTGCGTGTTCGACCTGATCTATATCGCGATGCTGGCCGGTCCCTTCGATCCGCAGGCGTTGCCGCAACCGGCGCAGTTGTTCGCGGTCCAGGGCATCGGCGAAGAGTGGGAGCGCCCAGCGGCGAACATAGCCGCGGCGCAGGTTCAGTACCACCAGCGGAACGCTGACGAAGGTCGATGGGGCCAGGCGGGCCTCGGTTTCGGTCCCGGAGAGCAAGACGATGGTCCAGGTGCCGTCGGCCTGCCAGGTGGCCGCGCGGATGGACCAGGGCGCGCGGCCCAGGACCCGGACATAGAACTGATAGGTGAGGCTCAGGCCGACCGGGATCAGCAGCAGCAGCCAGGCGGCCCCGGGCAGTGCGAGGATGGCGGCGGCGGCCAGCAGATGGGTGAGTGCGACGAAGGCGGCGAGTCGCCGGGAGAAGCGGGGTTGGATCAGGAGCGGCGGTTGTTCACGATGGGAGGCCATGGCTTACCGTGAAAGTCGCGCCGGGAGCGCGCTCCAATTCTCCCTCTCCCTCTGGGAGAGGGCGGGGTGAGGGAACGGCCATGGCGCCCGCAACTTTCATATTCCGGGGTGGGGCAGGCGCCATGGCCGTTAGCCCGGGTCTCGCTCAGGGGTGCTGGGCGGCCACGACCGCCACGATATGCCGGATCAGCTCATGCAGCCGTGGATCCTCGTGGACGCGGCGGGACATGAACCAATCGCTCAAGTCCTGGTCCTGTTGGGCGAGGAGGGTGACGAATTCGGCGCGCCCCCGCGGGTCCAGGTCTCGGTAACCCTGGTCCAGGAAGGGCATCAGGAGATGGTCCAGTTCCAACATGCCGCGGCGGCATTGCCAGCGCAGACGGCGGATCTCTTCGTCGGTGGTGCCGTCCGGATCTGGGGTGGTGTCGGTCATGGTTGGCGATCCGTTCGTAGGCCGGGTAGAGCGCGGCGAAACCTGGCGGGCAACGCTTGACCGGGGCGTTGGAGATGGGTTTCGCTGCGCTCTACCCATCCTACGCAAAGCCCCCGCCCGGTCCTGGGCGGGGTCTGATGCGGGGCTACAGGCCCTTCTCCAACATCAGGTCCTTGATCCGCCCGATGGCGCGGGTGGGGTTCAGGCCCTTGGGGCAGACCTCGACGCAGTTCATGATGGTGTGGCAGCGGAACAGCTTGTAGGGACCGTCCAGTGCGTCCAACCGCTCTTCCGTCGCCTGGTCTCTGGTATCGGCGAGGAAGCGCCAGGCCTGGAGTAGTGCGGCGGGACCGTGGAACTTCTCCGGGTTCCACCAGAAGGAGGGGCAGGCGGTCGAGCAGCAGCCGCACAGGATGCACTCGTAGAGTCCATCGAGTTGATCCCGGTCCTCGGGGGACTGGGGGATCTCCTGCTCGGGCATGGGGTCGGTGCGGATCAGGTAGGGCTTGACCGCCCGGTACTGCTCGTAGAACTGGGTCATGTCCACCACCAGGTCCCGGATCACCGGGCGGCCCGGGAAGGGACGGACCACGATGGGCTGCGCAAGCTCGGTGATGGGGGTGACGCAGGCGAGGCAATTCTTGCCGTTGACGTTGACCCCGTCCGAGCCGCACACGCCCTCCCCGCAGGAGTGGCGGAAGGCAAAGCTCTCGTCCTGTTTCTTGATCTCCAGCAGGGCGTCGCGCAGCATCATGCCCTGGACGGGGCGGACCTCATAGGTCTGCATGCGCGGCTTCTGGTCGACGTCGGGGTTATAGCGGTAGACGCTGATCTTCATGATGAGTGACTGGTCGTAAGTGGTTAGTGGTCAGTGGGTGAAGATCAGTGGTTGGGGCCTTGCAGAGGTGCGGTCCGCGCCGCGGAACCTCCGGCTTGCCGCCAACCACTATCCACTTGCCACTTCCTAATAGGTCCGCTCCGCCGGCGGGAACGACTCGACCGTCAACGGCTTCGTGCGCACCCGCTTGTAGTCCATGCGGTCGCCGTCGCGATAGTACAGACTGTGCTTCATCCAGTTGACGTCGTCACGCTTGGGGTAATCGGGCCGCGAGTGGGCGCCGCGGCTCTCCTTGCGGTGCAGGGCGGACACCGCGACGGCGAGCCCCACGTCGATCAGGTTTTCCAGTTCCAGGGCCTCGATACGGGCGGTGTTGAAGACCTTGGATTGGTCCCCGAGCCGGGCCTCCTTGAAGCGTTCGCGCAGTTCGCTGAGCTTCTGGTAGCCCTCGGCCATGACCTCCTCGGTGCGGAAGACCCCCGCGTGGTCCTCCATGCATTTGCGGAATTCGGCCCGCAGTTGATGCGCCGGCACGCCCTCGCCCGTGCGGTCCCAGCGGGTGAGGCGGGCCATGGCCTGCTCCAGGCTGACCGGGTCGGTCTCACGCCGGTGGGGGTTGGCGCGCACATACTCGATGATGTCCTTGCCGGCCAGACGCCCGAACACCAGGATGTCCAGGAGCGAGTTGCCGCCCAGGCGATTGGCCCCGTGGACCGAGGCGCAGGCGCACTCACCGGCGGCATAGAGCCCGGAGATGACCTCTTCCGCACCGAATTTGGCCGGGATCACCACGCGCCCGAAACGGTCGGTGGGGATGCCGCCCATCTGGTAATGGGCGGTGGGGAAGACGGGGATGGGCTCTCGCACCGGATCGGCCCCGGCGAAGATGCGGCTCGATTCGCGGATGCCGGGCAGGCGCTTTTCGATGACGTCCGCGCCCAGGTGCTCGAGCTTGAGGTAGATGTAATCGCCGTTCTCGCCGGCACCGCGCCCCTCCTTGACCTCGGTGACGATGGAGCGCGCGACCACGTCGCGGCTTGCCAGGTCCTTGGCGCGCGGGGCATACCGCTCCATGAAGCGCTCCCCGTCCTTATTGACCAGGAAGCCGCCCTCGCCGCGCACCCCCTCGGTGATCAGCATGCCCTTGCCGGCGATACCGGTGGGGTGGAACTGGTAGAACTCCATGTCCATCAGCGGCACCCCGGCGCGCAAGGTCATGGCGCAGCCGTCACCGGTGTTGATGTGGGCGTTGGAGGTGGTGCGGAAGATCTGACCGCAGCCGCCGGTGGCGAGCAGGATCGCCGTGGCCTCGATCAGCAGCGGCTCGCCGGTCTCGATCTCCAGTACCAGGGCCCCGCAGATGATGCCCTCCTTGTCACGCACCAGGTCGAGCGCGAAAAACTCGTCGAAAAAGTGGGTCTTGGCGCGGATGTTCTGCTGATAGAGGGTGTGCAGTATGGCGTGTCCGGTGCGGTCCGCCGCCGCGCAGGTACGCGCCGCCTGGTCGCCGCCGAAGTCCTGGCTCTGACCGCCGAAGGGACGCTGGTAGATCTTGCCGTTGTCGAGCCGCGAGAAGGGCACACCCGCGTGCTCCAGCTCATAGACCGTCGGGATCGCCTCGCGGCACATGAACTCGATGGCGTCCTGGTCCCCGAGATAGTCGGAGCCCTTCACCGTATCGAACATGTGCCAGTGCCAGTTGTCCGGCAGGACGTTGGCGAGTGCGGCATTGACTCCGCCCTGGGCCGCCACCGTGTGGGAGCGGGTCGGGAAGACCTTGGAGACCACTGCCACATGGATGTCGGCGGTCGCCAGTTGCAGTGCCGCGTTCAGGCCGGCGCCGCCGGCGCCGATGATCAGGGCATCGAAGTGTCTGGTTGGGATGGACATGGACGGATTACCCTGGCATTCCTGCTTTGATGACGGCGATAACGATGGCCTTGAAGCCCCAGAGCCCGGAGGCCAGGAACATGAAGGCGACGAGCGCGAGCAGGATCATGCGCAGGCCGACGTTCTTCACATAGTCCAGAAAGACGTCGCGGATGCCGACCCAGGCGTGGGACAGGAGAATCGGGAAGAAGATCAGCAGCGCGGCGGTCACCATGGGTTGGGCCACCCAGGCGCGCAGGGCCTGATCGTCCGCCGGGGCGTCGACCAGGAAGTGGATGAAGAGATAGGCCATGAAGACCGCGAGATAGACGGCGGTGACCCGCTGGGTCAACCACGCGATGACGCCGGATGCCTGGCGACTCATTGTGCGATCCTCCAGATCAGAACCAAGCCCAGGACCACCACCGCCGCGACCATCACGACCCAGGCGCTGACCCGTGAGGAGGCCCGGTCGAGCCCGATGCGCAAATCCAGGAGCAGGTAGCGAATCCCCGCGAACAGGTGGTGCAGGATGCTCCAGGCCAGCGCGATCAGGGCCAGCCGCACCAACCAATGGTGGAGGAAGGCGGCGCTGGCGGCGAAGCCCTCGGGTCCCGACACGGCCTGGTCGAAGATGATCGCCCCGACCGGGATGGCCAAGACCATCAGGACGCCGCTGATGCGGTGGAAGATGGAGACGTAACCGGTGGCGGGGAGTCTGATCCGCCACAGATCCAGGAACACGGGTCTGGTCGATTGCATGCTTGATCCTGTGTGGATTGCGAAGGCTGTGGGCGCCGGTCGGCCCCCCGCGACACCGGCCCTGGGGCCCGGTGCGGCGTCCGGCAGGTGCGACGGGCCTCACCTGCACTCAAGCGTCCTGCGCGCTACCGGCAGGGCGCCCAAGGGTCGCACCCCCTATTGTGCACTGCAACAGCGTCGCGCGTCACCCGGGTGTGCATCAATGGGTTCTATTTAGCCCGCATCGCTTGCCAGCCTCGGTGCGTTCGCGATGTGGGCTACAAGGCGGGGAACGTACGGAATCCGAGGCACAAGAGCCTGCGTAGACGGCGGCTGGGCGGATGCCTTTTGAGGTACCAGGCCATCAGGGGCCAGCGACGTGCTCGGGCGGCTGGCCGAACTGCCTGGACCACTCGAAACCGACCTGTGGGGCACCACCCGCCGGGCACGGTCCAAGATCTCGGGGCCGCGGGTCGCCGGGCAGTCGTCGTCCGCGTCCAGCAGGCGTCGACGCTATTCGACTCCGCGCGGCGTGTGGATGCGCACAGGCATAGGCGGGGGTGGGAGTGCCTCGAACAAATCGGCGGGGCGGGACCCTGGGCCTGGGATCGCCTCTCGATCCGGACCTAGCTGATTGAGCCGCATGAGCTCGCCCGTGGTGAACAGGTGTTCTTCGAGCATCTGACGCGACGCGGCATCGATCGGGGCAATTCGGGATTCGCCGCCTTCAGAGACGACCGCGAGTAACGTCGCGGGGCTCAGTCCGGAGTCATCGAGCAGGTCCGGGCTGTGGCTGGTGACCAGCACCTGGGTCTTTTCGGCAGCCCGTTGCAGTGCCTCGCGCAAGGCGGCGAAGGCGGCGGGGTGGAGCGCCGTCTCGGGCTCTTCGATTCCGACCAGCCTGACCGAATCATCGCCGACGCCCTGAAACAAGGCGACGAGTGCACCGAAGACCCGCAGGGTACCGTCCGACATGCCCTGCGCGGGAAAGCGCCAGGGAGATTCAGAGCCCGCCACGTCTTGGCGAAACTCCAGGGTCTCCATGGGGCCGAACGACTTGTGCTCCACGCCCTGGACCATAGGAACCACCGCGTGCAGGTATTCGCTGACCAACTCGAGCGTCTCTGGGGCTGTGCGCACCAAGTGCCGTACCACGCTGGCGATATTCTCCCCGGATGGCTTGAGTAGCCGACCTTCCTGAGGTTTCTGAAGCTCCCGCATGAGCTTCGGGTCCAGGTTATAGAAGCCCATGGCAGTCAGTGCGTCGAAGACGGGCCGGAAGGCGGGGAGCCCGGACGCGGCAACGAGTCCGAGCCGGTCCGACGTGACTGCGGGAAAGGACGCCTCGCTGGTTGCGACTAAGTTGCCGCGCTGAAGCTTGAACCCACGGTTCTTGTCCCCTAAACCGATCACGCACTCTTCGTCCTGGACCTCGTAACCGCCACCCTTGAGGGCGCCCACCCAGAAGGCATAGAAGCCCTGGAGATAGATGTCATGGGGCTTGACGGGTAGCTGAAACTCCAGCCGAATCCCAAAGTGGTTCGGGCGTCCGCTCGATCGCCGCCGCACCTCGTTGAGCCCGCCACGCTGATTCAGCGCGTGGTCCAGCGAGCCATTGAGGGCATCCGCCACCAGATGCAGGGCATCGAGAAAATTGCTCTTACCGGACCCGTTCGGCCCGAGCAGATAGGTCAATGGTCCGAGCCGTACGTCGCAGGCCGCGATGCTCTTGTAATTGCGCAGCACGACCCGCGTGAGGAAGACGGACGACGGCATGGGGGCGACGCTTGAGCTACTTGCGCCTGACGTACGCCTTGAGCCGCGCCCGGTGCTTGATCTGCCGCTCGGTCAGGTTGTTCTTTATGCCCTTGAAGGGGTTGGTGCCGCTCTTGAACTCGATGCGCAGCGGGGTGCCGGAGAGACCCAAGTCCTTGCGGAAGCGGTTGATGAGATAGCGCCGGTAGGTGTCGGGGACGTTCTCGGTCTGGTTGCCGTGGATGATGATGAGCGGCGGGTTGCGCCCGCCCTGGTGGGCATAGCGCAGCTTGATGCGCCGGCCGTGCACCAGCGGCGGCTGGTGCTCCTGGACCGCGGCTTCCAAGAGCCGGGTCATCTCGGGGGTGGGAATGTCGCGCATGGCGTTGGCGTAGGCGCGGTCGACCTCATCGAGCAGCAGCCCTACGCCGCTGCCGTGCAGGGCGGAGATGCGATGCTGGGCGGCGAAGTCGAGAAAGCCGAGCTTGCGCTCGATCTGGGTGTGGACCTGGGTGCGGGCATCGGTGTCCAGCCCGTCCCATTTGTTGATGGCGACCACCAGCGCGCGCCCGCTGTCGATGATGTGACCGGCCAGGGTCGCGTCCTGCTCGCCGACACCTTCGTGGGCGTCCAGCACCATGATGATGACGTTGCACGCCTCGATCGCCTGGAGCGTCTTGATGATGCTGAACTTCTCGATCACGTCCGTGACCTTGCCGCGGCGCCGCACGCCGGCGGTATCGATCAGGGTATAGCGGCGCCCGCGGTATTCGACCGGGATGAAGATACTGTCGCGGGTGGTGCCGGGCAGATCGCAGGTGACCAGTCGCTCCTCACCCAGGAGTCGGTTGATGAGGGTGGACTTGCCGGCATTGGGGCGCCCGACCACGGCGACCTTGATGCCCTCGTCCGCGCCGGTGGCCTCGGCGTCGGGGTCCGGGACGACCTGCGCGGCGCGGAACGCCAGTTCCTCCAGCAGCCCTTCCATGAGGGTGCGCACCCCGCGCCCCTGGCTGGCGGAGATGGGCACGGGGTCGCCGAGGCCCAGGGCATGGAACTCCGCGGCGACCAGTTCGCGCTCCGCGTGGTCGGCCTTGTTGACCACCAGGCTCAAGGGCTTGCCAAGCCGACGCAGGCGCTCGCCGATCTCGTGGTCGCCGGCGGTGCAGCCGTCCTTGGCGTCGACCAGGAAGATGATCTGGTCCGCCTCCTCGATGGCGGCCTGGACCTGGCGCTGCATCAGGGCCTCGACCCCGTCGGCGTTGAAGCTGATCCCGCCGGTGTCGACCACTACGTAGGGGTTGGGACCGACGCGGCCGACCCCGTACTGGCGGTCGCGGGTGAGGCCGGGGAAGTTGGCCACGAGGGCGTCCCGGCTCTGGGTGAGCCGGTTGAACAGGGTGGACTTGCCGACATTCGGACGGCCCACCAGGGTGATGACGGGCAGCATGTCGGAGGTGCCTCTTTAGCGTGTGTTACGGGCTGGGTTCTGGGGCGTCGCCGCCGGCTTGGCCGACGGCTTTGCCGGGGCCGGGGGCGGCGCTGCGGGTGCCGCCGGCGGTGCGGCAGTCGCGGGCTTGGCGGCCCTGGTCACCTGGGTGGGGAGTGCGGCCTCGTCCACGGCCGCCGCTGACTGGGCGCCGCCGCGGCTCCCCCCGGGGGCCGTGCCGGTACTGAGCACGGCCAGGGTGCCGTCGGTGGCGTAGACATAGAGCCGGTTGCCAACCGCCAGCGGGCGGGCGGTGATGGCCTTCTTGCTCACCCGGGTGCGGCCGACCAGTCGGCCGTCGGCCTGGGCCAGCAGGTGCAGCCAGCCGTCCAGATCACCCACGGCGATCAGGTTGCCGAGCAGGGCCGGGGCGGTGAGTTGGCGGTTGCGCAGCCGTTCCTGTTTCCAGCGCCCCGCGCCGCCGACCGGGTCGGCGCCCCACACCAGGTCCGCGGAGTCGGTGATGAAGAGGTTGGACTGCGTGGCGGCCAGCCCGGCGTGGGACGACAGTTCCCGGCGCCACAGCACGCCGCCGCCGTCCAGGTCGACCGCCGCCAGGTCGCCGTTGTAGGTGCCGACGAAGATGACCTTGCCGATGACCACCGGGTCGGCATCGATGTCCGTGACGCGGGCCAATTCCGAGCGCCCGCCCGGCGCGGTGACGATGACCTCCCACAGCGGGGTACCGTCCGCCGGGTCGAGTTTGACCAGCTTGCCGCCGGCGAGTCCGACGATGACCCCGGTGGGGGCGATCACGGGGGTGCCGCTGCCGCGCAGCGTCAGGACCGGTGCCGGGTAGGGAACCCGCCACAGCTCGGTACCCTTGGCCTCATCGAGCGCGAAGACGCTGTCGTCGAGGGTGTGGATGATCACCTTGCCGTCGTCGGTGCGTCGGGGTACCGAGAGGACCTCCCCACTGAGCTGGGCGCGCCACAGTTGCTTGCCGTCGGTGCCGGACAGCGCGATGACCTGGCCGTCGCTGGTCCCCAGGATCAGGCGCTCCCCGGCCAGTTCCGGGCCCGCGCTCAGCGGCAGCTTGGTGTCCTTCTGCCACAGGACGCGCCCGCTGCCCGCATCCGCGGCGACTACCCGCCCGCGTGCGTCGGCCACGTAGACGCGGCCCCCGCCGACCGCCGGGACCAGATAGAGGCGTCGGCCCTCGCTGCCCTTGGTGAGGCGTGCCGACCACAGGGTGGTGGCGGTGACCTCGGGGACGATGGTGGCGAGTTTGGTCGGCGGGCTGGGGTCCTTCTCGCCGCCGAGCCAGGGGATGTTACTGCAACCGGTCACGACGCCGGCGACCAGCAATGCAGTGCAGGTGCGCAGGGCGCGACGGTAGGCGGGGTGCCGGGTGGGCATGGTGTCGGTCGGCCTCAACCGGCGGTGGGCAGGTTATCGAGCTTGAGCCGGATCAACTGGGGCAGGCCGGTCCCGGCGGTGATGGCCTTTTCGTAGGCGGCGCGTGCCGCGGCACTGTCCCCGCGGGCGGCGGCGAGGTCGCCACGCACGGCCGCAAAGTCCCCGGCAAAGGCCGCGCCGTCGTCATGGGCGGCGACGGTGGCCGCGGCGGCGTCCAGTTGGCCCTGGGCGAGTTGGATGCGTGCGAGCCGCAGGGCCGCCAGGCGCGTCAGGGCCGGGTCCGGGGCCTTGACGAGCAGCCGTTGCAGGGCGGTCATGGCCCCTGGGGCGTCGCCACTTTCATACAGCACCCGGGCCGCGACCAGGGCGCCCAGGGCGGGGTAGGGGGTAGCGCCGTATTGCTGGTCCAGGAGTTGCGCCTGCTTGGCGGTCGACTCGGCCTCACCCGCGGCGGCACTGACCATCAACTGCTCGAAGGCGGCCGAGGCCTGGGCGCCGACACCGTTGCGGTAGTCGGTCCAGGTACGCCAACCGAACACGACCGCGAGGCCGATCGCCACCCCGCCCACCACGGACATGCCGTTTTCCTTCCACCATTTCTTGATGGACTCGACCTTCTCGTCGTCGGTTTCGTATTCGCTCACGCTCGGTTTCCTTTTTGGGTCTGGGCACTCGTCTAACGGCTGGATTCCAGCGGGGGTTGCCTTGGATCGCCAGGCTACCGTTGGCGCCGGAGCGACGGGCAGGCCCGTCGGTTGGACATGATCTGCTCGAAAACAGTGCGATTATAGTAGTCCACTGCGCGCACCAGGTGCGGATTGATTTGGTCGGCCGGGGTGCTCATTCGGGGCTTCTCGGGTCGAACTTGAAGCGCGCGTCCTTGCCGCGGGCGCGGTCGGCCAGGTCGACGGGGCGGCCGCCGACGGTGATGCCCAAGGCCGCGGCGTTGCCGATGGTTACGGCATAGGGCGGGCTGCCGGCCAGCACCCGGGTGTCACCCTTGCGCATCTGCCCTTTGAGGATCAGCGCGCCGGTGGCGTCACGGACGTTGATCCAAGTCGTGGCGGAGAAGTTGAGGACGACCTCGCCCGGGGGGTCGGTCGGCGTGCCTGCCGCAGGCTCGGCCGCGGCGCCGGTCCTGGTCGCGTCGGGGGGCGCGTCGGGGGTCGCGACCGCCGGGCCTTGGGCCTGGGTGGCGGGTGGCGCGGGGGGCAGGGCGAGGGCCGCCGGCCGCTCGGGTTCCGGGCCGGTGCCGGTAGCGGCCGGCAGCGGCAGCGCCGCACCCGCGGCGCCTTGGGTGGCCGGCGCGCTCGTCTGGTCCAGCGGCGGGCGGGTGTTGGCCGGTGTCGTCAGTGCGAGGCCGGAGGCGTCGCCGGGAGTCAGCGACGACAGCAACTCGGACCGGTTCTGCCACCAGAGTGTGAGCATGGCGACCACTGCGGCCAGCAAGGCGAGGCTGATCAATCGCACCAGGATGTGACTGCTGCCGATCTCCTGCCGGGGCAGGGGACTGACCCGCAAGCCGACCGGCTCCGGGTCGGGATGGGCCGTGCGAAAGGCGGCAATCAGCGGCTCCGCGTCCAGGCCGAGCAGGCGCGCGTAGTTGCGCAGGTAGCCGGTGACGAACACCGGCCCCGGTAGGTCCTGATAGCGGTCCTGTTCCAGGGCCTCGACCGTCGCGACCCGTAGATGGAGTTGGGCGGCGATGCGTTCGACCTCGATCCCGCGGGACTGGCGCTGCACGCGCAGGCGGCGCCCGGGGTTTTCGGAAAACTCGACGACATTTTGATCGTCCGGACTGACGGCTTGAATTTGATTCATCGCGAAGGGCTCATTGAAGGTCCCGAAGATGGGGCGCTGGAGGGGGCGCTCTCGGACGGAAACTTGTCGCGCAGGACCTGTTCGTAGGTCTCGGCGCCTTTGACATTGCCCAGCTTGCGCTCGGTCTTGATCGCCAACTGCAAGGCCTGGAAGGTGTCGGCGTTGGCGGTGAACACGCCCCTGAGGTAGTCGTCCAGGTAGCGGCGCAGGTAAGCCTTGGCCGCCTTGGCATTGTTGCGGTTCAGCTCGATGGCGGCCAGCATATACAAGGCCGGGCCATACTTGGGGTTGGCGGTCAGTGCGCGTTGGTAGAAGGTCTCGGCCGCGGCGGCCGCGCCGGCACTCATCGCGCAATTGCCGGCGTTGGCCAGCGAAAACCAGGGGGTTTTGTAAAGCGGGTTCGCGAGCGCCTTCGCGTACTGGGCCTGCGCCTCGGGGTAGCGCCGCAGGGTGCAGAAAAAGCTGCCATAGGCGTCCAGGATTTCGGGGCTGCGGGGGGTGAGCTCCAGGGCGCGCTTGAAGTTTTCTTCGGCGAGCGGGGTTTCCCCGATCTTCTGATAGATCAGTGCCAGCATGTAATAGCCGCCGGAGTTGCGCTGGTCCGCGGTGATCGCCTTTTCCGCGTTTTTCAGCGCCGCCTCCGTCTGCCCCAAGCGGGAGTACTCCGCGGCGATCGCGATATAGAGGTCCGCCGGGCTGTTCTCGGTAGCGTTGGGTACGTCGATCGAACTCGGCGTGCCGCGGGCCTGGTGCCGGCTGCAGGACGCGCTCGCCAGGCACAGGGCGCAGAGGGCGAGGATCCGGAGCAAGGCCGTCATCTGCGTGGCGGGGTGGTTCATTGGGCCTGGCACCGGGGAGGTTCAGCGCCGGGGGCGGGCGGCAGGGTGGGCAGACCGACCGTGACCGGGCGTTCGCCGCGGCGGGTGCGATCCTCCACCCGGCCGACCAATTGCCCGCAGGCGGCGGCGATCTCATCACCGCGCGTCTTGCGGGTGAAAACCAGCAGGCCGGAGCCCATCAGGCGTTGGCGAAAGGCCTCCAGCTGCGCCGGGGGTGTGGTCTTGAAGCCGCTGTCGGGAAACGGATTGAAGGGGATCAGGTTGAGCTTGGACGGGGTGCCCTCCAATAGTCGGATCAGCTGTTTGGCGTGCTGGAGACTGTCGTTGATGCCGTCGAGCATCACATATTCCCAGGTGATCTTGCGCCGTTGATCCCCGGCGAGATAGGCGCGGCAGGCCGGCAGCAGCTCCTCCAGCGGGTACTTGCGATTGATCGGCACCAATTGGTCGCGCAGGGCGTTGTTGGGCGCATGCAGCGATACGGCCAAGGCGACGTCGCTGACCTCCCTCAACCGATAGATATTGGGCACGATACCGGAGGTGCTCAGGGTGACCCGGAATTTGGAAAGATTGTAGGCCAGGTCGTCCTGCATGACCGCCATGGCCTTGACCACCGCCTCGAAGTTCGCGAGCGGCTCGCCCATGCCCATCATCACCACGTTCGATGGCGCCGTGCCCAGTTGTCGTGTCGCATGCCAGACTTGGCCGACGATCTCGCCCACCCGCAGGTTGCGATTGAATCCCTGGCGGGCCGTGGCGCAGAAGGCGCAGTCCAGCGCGCACCCGACCTGGGAGGAGACGCAGAGGGTACTGCGCCCCTCCTCGGGGATGTACACCGTCTCGACCCGCTGCCCGTCAGCAAGCTCCATCACCCACTTCAGGGTGCCGTCCGCGGACGGCCGGGAGTGGATGATGCGGGGCAGGCGCAGCAGCGTGTGGTCCGCCAGCGCGACGCGCAGGCGCTTGGGCACGTCGGTCATTGCGTCATAATCGACGACCCCGTGCTTGTGGATCCACTTGAACAGATTGCGCCCGTGGAAGGTCTTGAAGCCAAGCGCGGCCACCAGTGCCTCACAATCGGTGAGGTCCAGGTCCAGCAGGTTCGGCCCCGGGGCCTGGGCTTCTTGCGGGTTATCCATCGCGGGTGCGCGGTCCGGTCGGGTCAGGGTCAGCGGGTGCGCGGGCAGAGGCCTTCGGGGAAAAAGAACGCAATTTCCACCGCCGCCGTGTCCGGGGCGTCGGAGCCGTGCACCGCGTTCTCGGTAAAGGAGTCGGCGAAGTCCGCCCGGATGGTGCCGGGGGCCGCGTTGGCCGGGTTGGTGGCGCCCATGATGTCGCGGTTCTTCGCGACCGCGTCCTCACCCTCCAGGGCCTGGACCATGACCGGCCCGGAGGTCATGAAGTCCACCAGTTCCGCGAAGAACGGCCGGCCCTGATGCACCGCATAGAAGGCCGCGGCCTGCTCCTTGCTCAGGTGCACCATGCGGGCGGCGACGATGCGCAGTCCGGCCGCCTCGAAACGGCTCAGGATGGCGCCGATGGCGTCTTTGGCGACGGCGTTGGGCTTAATGATAGAGAGGGTGCGTTCGACTGGCATGGGGGCTCCGGATCAGGTGTTTGAGGGTGCGCCCGCGGCGATAATGGGGCGAGGTCCCGGGGGCGTCCCCGGCGCGGCGCAGTGGCCGCCGCCGGTGCGGGCCGGCGCAAAGCAAGACGCGCAGTCTACCGGCAAGAGGGATGACCGGCAATGCCGGGTGTCTGCCGCCGCGCCCGGGCCGGGCGCCCCGGGCGCCCCGGCCGGGCGCCCCGGGCGCGCGGCAGTGCCC
>NZ_CAIKKU010000254.1 GCF_903828115.1 uncultured Thiodictyon sp.
ACCGCTGCCCACAGGCGCAACGTCGCTTCATCCAGGCGACCGGAAAGCGCCCGATACTTTTCTTCGATTATCTTGGTAACATCCATGCACCAAGCGTAACCGCAATTCACGTATTGTTCAAGTTATTTCTGCTAGGCTCCTAAGTCGAAATAGAGGATGTTGACCGAGATGACCTTGACCAGGTCCGCGTAGGCCTGGCCGGCATCCAGGTGCTCGACCAGGGTGCGGGCGCTGCCGTAGAGCATCCGCGACAGGTAATCGTGCTGGCGCTCGTATTGGACTTCGATCAGGACCAGCTCGCCGCGGTGGTTGCGTACCTTGAGGTCCAGGCGGTTGGAGCGGTCGTCGGCCGTGTCGCGGTTCGACTCCGATTCCAGGACCTCCATGATCTGTACGTCCTCGCGCAGCAACTCGCTCAGGAAGCCCTCGAGGATGCCGAAGTTGGCCTTGCTGCGCAGCAGCCGTTTCATGGCCCAGTCGAAGCTGATGAGCTTGCGCGTTGGCATGGTCGCTGACTCCGGGGGAGATGGAAGGGTGGGCGGCACAAGCATAGCTTGAGTCGGTTGCGGGGGCCTTGATCATCGTTGCGGCCAGCGCTGTTCTCTGGAGTCCAAGGCTTCAGCCTTGGTCTTGCCCATCCAAGGCTGAAGCCTTGGACTCCGTCCGGGCGGCGGCCGGTCAATCCCCGCCGGCCCCCGTTCCAGGCAGCAGCGCTTGGATGCGCCTGAGCAGATCGGTCAGGAGCTGGGTGTCGCCGGGCTTGTGCTCGATCTGAAAGTCCCAGCGGCCGTCGGGGTGGCGGCGGATGCGCAGATGGGTGCGCAGGAGGAAGACGACGGCCAGCAGCACCGGGACGCTGAGGCCGTTCGCCGACATCCATATCGAGATGCAGGTCCGCCGCTACCGGGCCTGGAGCGCCCGCAGCGCCTATTATCTGGCCAAGCTCGTCAGCGGCCAGTTGGTCGCCGGCGACGACTACGGCGGACTCAAGCCCGCCATCGGCATCCATCTGCTCGACTTCGACCTGTTCCAAGACTCGGCGCATCAAGGGCAGGCCATCTGGTGCTTTGAGATGCGCGACGCCAAGACCCCAAGTGTTACCCTGGATCGAGAGTTGCAACTGAACCTGATCGAACTGCGCAAGGCCGATCGACTCCAACAGGAAACAGGCGCCCTCGCCGCCTGGATTGCGCTCTTTGAACACTGGCAAGAGGACCAAACCATGTCCCAAATCGCCGACGAACCCGTCCGCGCCGCGCTCGACAAGCTCAAACACCTGAGCGCCGACGCCGAAACGCGCCGACTAGCCTTCGTGCGCGAGCGGGCGCTACGCGACGAGCGCAGCCTGCTCAAGGACGCGCGGGAGGAAGGCAAGGCGGAGGCGCTGCGCCAAACCGCGATCAACCTCATTCGCGCGAGCGGCCTCGACGACGCCACCATTGCCGCGGCCACGGGGTTGAGTGTGAACGACATCGGTGCACTGCGCCAGCAGTTGCGGTAAGCCGCGCAGGACGCCGCCATCACCTTTATGCCCCTGTTGCAGCCGACCCCGCGCGGGCGGGACGCCCACGCTCCCGTAACCACAAAAAGATCACCGGCGTGACGATCAGGATATGCACCAGGCTGGAGATCATGCCGCCGACGACCGGCGTGGCCAGCGGCTGCATGATCTCCACCCCGGTGCGCTGAAGCCAGAAGATCGGCGATAGCGCGGCGATGGTGGTGGCGACCGTCATGACCTTGGGGCGCAGCCGCAGTCGGGCGCCGGCCTTGACGGCAGCGATCAACTCAGGACGGGTGAGTTCCCGCCCCAGGCGTGCGCCGGCCTCCTGCACCGATTCCTCCAGATAGGTCACCATGATGATGCCGGTCTGGATGGCGGTACCGAAGAGGGCGATATAGCCGACCCAGACGGCGACGCTGAAGTTGAAGCCCAGGAAGGCCTGGAGCAGTACGCCGCCGGTGAGTGCGAAGGGCACCGCCAGGATCACATGGGCCGCCTCACCGATGGAGCGGAAGGTCATCACCAGGGTCGCAAAGATAATCAGGATCACGGTGGGGAAGACATAGAGCAGCGTCCGGCGGGCGCGCAATTGCTGTTCGTATTGGCCTGAGTATTCGATGGTCATGCCGGGCGCCAGGGTGATCTCTTTGGCGATGCGCCCTTTGATGTCTTCCACGAAACTACCCAGGTCCCGGTCGCGGACATTGGCCTGGACGAAGACCCGCAGCCGGCCGTTCTCGCTCTGGATCTCATTGGGGCCGACCACCCGCCGCACCTCGGCCACCTGGCGCAACTGCACCCGGGCGCCGGTGGGGGTGGCCAGCGGGATCTCGCCCAGCCGGTCGATGTCGCCGCGCTCCTCCTGCTCGAGCCGCACCTGGAGCGGCCAGCGCTCGCGGCCCTTGATGGTGGTGCCGACCGTCACCCCGCCGATGCCCGCCTCCACCTGACGGAAGACCTCGGCGACGCTGAGCCCATAGCGACCGAGCAGGTCGCGCCGCACCTCGATCTCCACATAGGGCTTACCCTGCACCCGCGAGGGGGCCACGCCCACCGCCCCCGGCACCCGCTGGATGACGCGCTCGATGGCGAAGGCCTGCTGCTGGAGCGCGTCGAGATCATCGCCGAAGACCTTGACCCCGACCTGGGCGCGGATGCCGGTGCTGGTCATCAGGATGCGGTTCTCGATCGGCTGGAGGAAGCCGGGGACTGACCCGGGCAGGTCCATGAGGCGCGCCGAGAGGTCACTGACGATCGAGGCCTTGGTGGTCCCGGGCGGCCACTGGTCGCGCGGTTTGAGCGTGATGGTGGTCTCGATCATCTCGACCGGGGCCGGGTCGGTCGCGGTGGTGGCGCGCCCGAGCTTGCCGGCCGCCGCGGCGACCGCCGGGTGCGCGCGGATCACCTGGTCCTGCCAGGCCATGATGCGCTTGCCCTCGGTGAGTGAGGTGGCGGGCAGCAGCACCGGCATGAAGAGCAGGGAGCCCTCCTCCAGGGTGGGCATGAATTCACTGCCGAACCCCTGCGTATGGCGCGCGACGGACGCCGGAAGCCGGTCGTTGACCGCCCGCGGCAGCCCCAGCGCAATGACGATGCAGACCGCCAGCAGGCCGGCGGCGAGCCCCAGCACCGACTTGCGGTGCCCCAGGGCCCAGTCGAGCACCGGCTCATAGAGGCGCAGGAGCCCCTTCATCAGCCAGTTCTCCGCCTCCGGTTTCAACGGACCCCGCACCAGCAGGGTGCAGAAGACCGGCACCGCGGTCACCGCCAAGAGCGTGGCCCCGAGCAGGGCGAAGGTCTTGGTATAGGCGAGCGGATGAAAGAGCTTGCCCTCCTGCCCGGTCAGCAGGAACACCGGCACGAAGGCAAGGATGATGATCATCATCGAATAGACCAGGGGACGACCTACCTGGGTGGCGGCAGCGAGCGTCTGGGCGAAGACCTCGGCCGCATCGAGCCGGCGTTGGAGCCGGGCCTCGGCCCGCTCGCAGTGGCGGATGACGTTCTCGGTCATGACGATACCGGCATCCACCAGGACCCCGATGGAGATGGCGATGCCGGTCAGCGACATGATGTTGGCCGCGATGCCGAACTGGTCCATCAGGATGAAGGCGATCAGGATCGAGGCCGGCAGCGGCAGGGTGACGATCAGGATGCTGCGGAAATGCCACAGGAACAGGACGTGCATCAGGATGACGAGCGCGATCTCCTCGGCCAAGGTCTCCTTGAGGGTCCCGATGGCGCGCCCGATCAGGTCGCTGCGGTCATAGAAGGAGACGACGCGCACGCCCGGGGGCAGGCCGGGGGCCAGGGCGGTGAGCCGGGCCTTGAGGTCCGCGATGACCCGGTAGGCGTTCTCACCATAGCGCATGACCACGATGCCGCCGACCACCTCGCGCCCATCGACATCCAGGGCCCCGCGGCGGAAGTCGCCGCCGATCCGGATGGTCGCCACATCGCGCAGATACAGCGGCGTGCCGTTGCGCGGCAGCACCGGAACCTGCTCCAGGTCCGCCACCCCCTGCACCAGGCCGACGCCGCGCACGATGAACTCGGCGCCATTCTCCTCGATGGTCTTGCCGCCGACATTGAGGTTGCTCGCGGTCACGGCGTCCATCACCTCGCCCAGGGTGGCGCCGTATTGCTTGAGCTTGAGCGATGAGACCTCGATCTGATACTGACGCACGAAGCCGCCGATGCTCGCGACCTCGGCCACGCCCGGCACGGCGGCCAGTTGATAGCGGATATAGGTATCTTGCAGCGTGCGCAGCATGCCCAGGTCCTGGGTACCGGAGGCGTCCTTGAGGTAATACTGATAGACCCAGCCGAGCCCGGTCGCGTCCGGTCCGAGCCGCGCCGTCACGCCCTGGGGCAGCAGCTCGCCCAGTGAATTCAACCGCTCCAGCACCCGAGTGCGGGCAAAGTAGGGGTCGATCCTGTCGGCGAAGATGACCGTGAGAAAGGCGAAGCCGAACATGGAACTGGCCCGCACGGTGCGGACCCCGGCGAGCCCCTGCAAGGAGACCGAGAGCGGATAGGTGATCTGGTCCTCGACCTCCTGGGGCGAGCGGCCCGGCCAGTCGGCATAGACGATGACCTGGTTCTCCGACAGGTCGGGGATGGCATCGATCGGCACGCGCCCGAGCGCCAGGACACCCCAGGCGCACAGCGCGACCAGTGCGCCGATGACCAGGAAGCGGTGGTGCAGGGACCAGTGGATGACGCGGTTAATCATGAAGGGCGCGGATTCCAAAAGGAGAGTTTAGCCGCAAATGAACGCAAATGAACGCGAATAAGCCCCTCGGTAACGAGTCACGAAAAGCATTCCCTATTTGCGTTCCTTTGCGTTCCTTTGCGGCTAAATGATCTTCGTCCTCTCACTTGACCTCGTCCCCACACCCGGACATGGCCGAGCCGAAGAAGGGATTGCGCAGTTGATGGGCGCGCGAGAGCCAGCGCGCGGTGCCCAGTACCGGGCTCATCGGGCACTGGTAGATCCAGATCGACTCGCGCTGCTGGACCTGTTCGGCGCGGGCCAGGTCGGCCACGGCCGTGCTGAAGGGCTCGAAGGCGCGGCGGGCGGAGTCGAGGTCGGGCGGGTCGGGCAGCTTACCGGCGAAGGCGGCCAGATCGCCATGGGCGGCCGGGGCATAGCCCGCGAGATAGGCGGCGAGCGCCGCGCGCAGGGCGGGCAGGCCCTTGCGGTAGCCGGGCAGGTCGTCGGCCCCCAGCGCGGCGGCGGCGTCGGCGGCGGCGAAGACCAGGGTGCGCAGCAGAGCATAGGCGCCCTCGCTATGGGCTGGGGTACCGGCCGGGACCTTGGCGGGCAGCACCGGCACCGGTCCGGCCGCCGCGACCTCGACCGCGGCATGGGCCAGTTGCGCCTGAGAATCGAGGATCAGGGCGGCCTGGGTGACCACCCGCTCGTCGGCGCTGAGACCGCCCAGGACCTCGGCGTCGCTGTCGCCCACGCGGCCGAGCCGGACCTCGCGCGCCCGATAACCTTGACCGCCCTGATCGACATAGACGACCGGGCGCCCGCCATGTTGGAGGACGGCGGCGCGCGGCACCAGCAGGGCCTCCGGCCCCGTGAGGGCGACCAGCGCCTGGGCGGTTTCCCGGTGGTGCAGGCGCCGCTCGGCGTTGTCCAGGGTCACCCGCACCCGCGCCGTGCGCGTCTTCTCGTTGAGGCTGGGCTCGATGAAACTGATGGGGGCGCTCAGGACCCGGCCGGGCTGGGACGGGACCGACAGGTCCACCGTCTGCCCCAGGCGCAGCCAGGCCAGGTCCGGCTCATAGGCGTCGAAGACGAACCACATCCGCGAAAAGTCACCGATCTCGAACAGCGGATCATTCGTCTTGACATATTGACCCTCGTAGACCGCGCGCGAGACGACGGTACCGGACATCGGGGCACGGATATTGACCATCGCGGTAGGCTTCAGCGTGCCCTCCAGGATGCGGATCTCCTCCTCGGTCAGGCCCAGTTCCAGCAGGCGCTCGCGGGCCGCCGCGCGCTCGGCCAGCGAGGTGGCGACGGCGCCGGCCTTGATCCGCTCGACATACTGGCGCTGGGCCGTGAGCATCTCGGGGCTGAACACGGTCGCGAGCGGCGCCCCCGCCGCCACCTCGGCCCCCAGATAATTGACCTGGAGCTTCTCGACCCGGCCCGGCACCCGGGCGGCCAGGATGCGGTGACGGGTATCGTCGTCCTCGATGACACCGCTGACCCGCAGCGTCCGGGTCAGTGCCCCTCGCCTGACCTCGCTCACCGCCACCCCGGTCACCGCGGCCTGGGCGGCGGTTAGAGTGACGAGGCCCGGGTCGAGCGCCGCCGCTGCGGCGCCGGCGACCGCGACCAGATCCATGCCGCAGATGGTGCAGCGCTGCCCCGGCTTGTCTGACGTGATCCACGGGTGCATGGGGCACTGATAGACAACCGCCGCGTGGTCGTGCGCCGCGGGGACCGGCACGGCGGCGGCGGCCGCGTCCAGGGGGTAGAGACCGGGCAGAGCGGCAGCGGCGACGAGGATCCCGAGGCTGAGAAGGGACGCGGACAGGGTGTTCATAGCGCAACCGGCGTACGGAAAAAGAAGGGGGATGCGTTCCAGGGCCGACACTTGCCGTCGCGCCCACCAAGCCCCGCGCTGGTTTGCGGCAGTGTCGCAGTCGCGCGGGTGGGCGCGGTCGTACTCACGAGCTTCCTTCATCAACGATATGTCGTGACAGATCATCACTCTACTTCGCCACCGAATATCCCACTACCCCAGGACCATCCGGTGACCGACGGTCCCCATCGGACATAAGTCCGGTTTCTCCATTTGCCAGATTTTACCCAAGCGGATTAGGGATGATATCCGTCGCGGCCGAGGGCCGCTGCCAATGCCATTAAGTCAAGCACCGACGGCGGGGCTTCTCGTTCCCACGCGCAAGCAGGGGAATGCAGTGCGGGCG
>NZ_CAIKKU010000255.1 GCF_903828115.1 uncultured Thiodictyon sp.
CCTCCTCCCGGCCGATCAGGCGTAAGGCCCCGACCAGTGGGCTGTCGCCTCGAACTGGGGCGATAGAGGCCTGGGCGTGTGCCGCCGTCACCGACATCAAGTCCTTGAAGGCATGATTGCGCGCGGCCTCGGTGGCGACTCGGCGCGCCTGCAGACGGTTGTATTCGTCGACATTGGCCAGACGCAGATTCAGGTCGGCGGCCTCGAACAGGAGCCGGTGCAGGGTCGCGACGCCCGCCCAGGCATCGCCATCCAGCAGCGCCGCTGCCGTTGGACGGGAGTGCAGCGCTAACTGCGTCGTGGCCAGCCAGATCGGTCGCGACCTGGAGCATCCGGGTGAGACTGCCGGCGAAATTCTGGAAGGCCACCAGCAGGGCAGCGAAGGCACCGATGGCGATCAGATTCCCGTTCGCGGAGGGTTTGCCGATGAGCAGGACAAACAGCAGTAATCCGGCCAGGGTCAAGGTCTGGTTGAGGGCCGCCTGCCAGGCGCCGATCCGTTCTGCGGCCAGTTGATGGCGGCGGCCTTGGGCAAAGAGACTGGCCCAGCGGGCGAAGGCGCGATCCTCGCCGGCCGCAAGCCGGATCTTGGTCACCCCCAGGATGAGTTGCAGCAGGCTGTTATTCAGTTTTCCGGTCAACTCGGCCAGGGGACGTTCCTGGCGCAGGCGCAGATAGCCCAGCAGCATGCTCAGTACGCAATAAACGCTGATGAGCAGCGCCGCCCAGAGCGCCAAGCGGGTGTCGTAATAGAACATCAGCGCGAAGCTGAAGATGCCGCTCAGGATCGCATTGACACTGGCGGTGGATGCCAGGGTCTGGATCTGGGTGATGGCCATGACGCGGGTCGCCAGGTCGCCGGCGGAATAGCCCTGGAAAAAGCTCATCGGCAAGCGCAGCATCCGGTCCATCATGCCGGATTGCAGCGCGCGGCCAGTGCGGCTTTCGGCACGGGAAAAAGCCAGGGTACCGACATACTCCATGATAAAGGCCATGCCACCCAGCACCGCCAACACCAGGCCGATCTCGACCAGAAAGCCCACCTCGTGGCCGGGAATGACGGTATCGATCATATAGGCGGTGCCGATCGGCGTCGCCAAGCCAAGGAGTCCGAGAATAGCCCCGGTCAACAGGATCGGGACCGCATCACGCCAGCCGCGCGCCAGGGCGAACCCCAGCAGGTCGCGAAACGTCATGGCCCTGAAAGGTAGATGCGCGGTCAGCTCGAAGGCAGTCGGGGCCAGACGTGCCCGTGCCGCGTCGAAGGCCAGTTCATCGCCCGTGGTAGGGTCGATCAACCGTGGTCGACCCCGGCTACCGGACAGGAGGGCGCGCGGCTGCCCCGACTCCTTGTCGAAGCCCAGCAGTGCGCCGAAGTCTTGGCGCCACCGGCCCTCCCGCAATGCCACCTCGCGCAGTCGCAAGCCGCTGCTGCGTGCAATCTCCTCAAGCCCGGGGCTGTCCCCCGGCTTCGCGGTCGCCGGGAGCCGGACCTCGAACCCCTCCTGCCGGCCGATCAGACGCAAGGCGCCAACCAACGTACTATCGCCACGGACAATCGCGATCGAGGCCCTGGCGAGTGCCCCCGTCACCGACATCAAGTCCTTGAAGGCATGATTGCGTGTGGCCTCGGTGGCGACTCGGCGCGCCTGCAGACGGTTGTATTCGTCGACATTGGCCAGACGCAGATTCAGATCGGCGGCCTCGAACAGGAGCCGGTGCAGGGTCCACTATAGTACGCCACGACCGTCTTCCCAGACCCCACAGGCACCCAGCCGCCTCCCGCCGCCCCGGCGAAGGCCTCGTCCGAGAGGTCCTTCAACTGTTCTGGGATCACCAATGTAATAACGTGCGCGGTGTTCTCCACCGCCAGAACCCGGATGCCCTCGGCCTTGAGCGTCCCCACCGGGTCGGCCAAGAGGCGCTGCTTGAAGGCATCGTCGGCCCAACACTTGGCGATGAGTTGCTGATACTGTTTGGCGTGGTCGTTCATGGTCCGGTCCCCTTGGCGATAGGATGGCAATGGGTAACCCGCGTGCCGTCCATCCCGACTGCGGCCCGCTGGGAAACTCCCTGGCGCACCACACTCGCGAGCGCGTGGATACTTAGCTCGGCGCACTCCACTCCGATCAGCCCGTCGGTACCGACGACCAGTTCTCACATATACGGCTGCCCAGATGATGTTGTAGGGGCGGATTTGATCGCAAGTGCCCTTGGCGTTCAAGTCCGCCCTGGGCTCAGTCCTGGTAGCCATGGTAGTCCTGGTAGTCCTGGCAGTCGGGATGTCTTGCGCCATGCTGTTGAATTTCCTATTTCATATCAGTGTCTCCCAGCAGGGCGAGTGTGCGCTCGCTGGCGCCCGCCCGCAGACGCCCCGCTTTCAGGACGACCGCGGGGCCGCCTGGAGGCGGCGGCGCACGGTCATCGGACGGCCCGGCCTAGCCGTCGGCGAGGCCCTGGAGGACTTGCGCTCGCCCGGGGTGATGGACCGCCCGGCGCGGTTGGTTGCCCGATTTGAGAAATACACCCTGAGTTTGCTGATAGACTATCCAGGCTGGGCGGTGCAGTTCGCTGCCATGCCGACGATGGATGCCCGGGCGCTGCTCGATCTGGACCGGGATGAGGAGGCGTTTGAGGCGGCGATGGCGACACTCTCGGGGGCGGCGATCCGTCACCTGGCCGATCGGGTCGATACCCAGGAGCAGTCAAAGCTGGGCAATTTCTGTTAAGTTTCAATCATTGATGCGAGGACCCGGGAATCATGAGTATGCTATCGAGTAAGAGCGCCGGTGTACTGATCCTGATGCTCAATGGCCGGCTGGATACCAACAGCGCGCCTGAGGCCGATCGACAGATCGGTGATGCGATCGATCAGGGTGAGACGCGGGTGCTGGTGGATTTTTCCAAGACCGATTATATCTCCAGCGCCGGATTGCGAATTCTGCTCAAGGCCACCAAACGGCTCAAGCAAGCCGGCGGTGCCTTTGCCCTGTGCAACGCCAACGAGCAGATCCATGAAGTGCTGGAGATGAGCGGCTTCGTGACCATCATGTCCTGTTATGGGAGCGTCGAGGAAGCCCTGCAGGCCATGAGCAAATAACTGGCTGCGATCGTTGTGCCGGCCACTGCGATGATCCAGCACTATGTTCATTGATAAGCGTCGTGTTAGGCGGGCCACTCAGGCGTGGCGCCGAGTGGCCCCCTTTGCCACCCTCGCCGTGGTGCTCATGGCCGTGGTCGGGTTGGCGTTCGCGCAATCCGTAGCGCCTGTTGGGCCCCCGCCGGCTCCCGCGGCGTCTGGCGCCCCGCCAGTTGTCGTCCGATTGGCGCTGCAGTGGCAGCCACAGAGCCAGTTTGCCGGTTATTACCTGGCACGTGACCGGGGTTTGTACCGAGCGGCCGGACTGGATCTGAGTCTGGTACACGCGAGCGTCGCACAATCCTCCATTGATTTGCTGCGCACGGGCGCGGCGGAACTGGCCACACTCTTTCTTACCGATGCGATCATTGCGGCGGCGCAGCCGCCAGCGAACCGATCTGCACAACCGCAAGTCGTTCACGTAATGCAAGTGGTACAACGTTCCAATCTCATGCTCTTGGCCTGGAAGGATATGGGCGTCAGGCAGGCCAAGGAGCTTGACGGGCAGCGAGTCAGCTATTGGCAGGGGGCTTTCGCCGCCGCATTCCAGGCATTCGTTTCCACCAACGGGGTCAGTCCCGAGCCGATACCCCAGTATCAATCGGTCAATCTCTTCCTGGCGCGCGGCGTGGCTGCTTGCGCGGCCATGGAATACAACGAGTACCACCGGATCTGGCAGGCCGGAATTGACGCCGGGCGCATCACCGCCTTCCGAATGCGCGACTTTGGTCTCGGCTTTCCCGAGGACGGCCTCTATACCACGTCATCCTGGGCCAGCCGCAACCCCGAACTCGTACGGGCCGTGCGCGGGGCGACCCTGGCAGGCTGGGTCTATGCCCGTGACCACCCGGAGGAGGCGCTCGACGCAGTCTTGGCCGAAGCCCGCCGAGCCGGCGTGGCCGCCAACCGACCCCACGAGCGTTGGATGCTCCGCCACATCCTCGATTCCATCTTTGTTCCCGGGTCCTTGCCCGCGGCGGTTGGCCGCCTCGACCAG
>NZ_CAIKKU010000256.1 GCF_903828115.1 uncultured Thiodictyon sp.
CAGCCCTGAAGCATAACCGCGCCACCCCAGTCACGGCGCGGGCTGGCGGGGGTTAGAGAAAGTTAATGTTCGCACAAGGGGGTAGACACCGCGCGGCGACTCTGGCAGGATTAACGGCAGGGTAATCGGTCTGCCGTTCCGCCGGGGGGTGGCGATGGGTGCGATGAGTCCAGGATCGTGGGTGCACTGTGGTCGCGTCTTCAGCGTCGAGGAGATTGCCGGCATCCGCCAGACGGTGGCGTGGCTGCCGCGGTTGGGGCGGCGCGAGTTGGCGGCGACGCTGTGCGAGCATTTGCAGTGGTATACCGTGACGGGGACGGCGAAGGTTCACGCCTGTCGGGAGTTTCTGGAACGTCTGGAGGCGGCCGGGTTGGTGGTGCTGGCCCCGTTGCAGGTCGCGCGGCGCCCCCATCCGGCGCCCCCGGCGCCGGTGGTGGCGGCGCCGGCGCCGCTGCACGGCCCCTTGGCCGCGCTCGGCCCGGTGCGCCTGGTGCCGGTGCGCGCCGACGCCGCGGCGGTGGCGCAATGGAATGCGGCGGTCGCGCGTTGGCACCCCTTGGGCTACAAGGGTGCCTTCGGCTACCGGCTGCGCTACTTCATCACCGCGGGCGAGCAGCACCTGGGCTGCCTCCTGCTGGCGGGCGCGGCGCGCGCGCTGGCGGTGCGTGACCACTGGATCGGGTGGGACGCCCAGACGCGCCGGGCCAACCAGGTGCGGGTGCTCAACAACAGCCGCTTTCTGATCTTTCCCCACGTCCAGGTGCCGCACCTGGCCAGCCATGTGCTGGGACAACTGGCGCGGCGGGTACGCGCCGACTGGCTCGCACACTGGGGGTTTGCGCCGCTGCTGCTGGAGACCTTCGTCGACCCGCGCCACTACGCCGGCACCTGCTACCGCGCCGCCGGCTGGGAACTGCTGGGGGAGACCAGCGGGAGCGGGCTGGCGCGACCGGGCCGGACCTATCACAGCGCCCCACGCCACGTCTGGGTCAAGCCCTTGAGTGCACAGTGGCGCGAGCGCCTGTGCGCCACGTCCGGGGGGACGACGCCATGAGCAAACCCTGCTGCCGCCCGTCACGCGCGGCCATCAAGGAGCAACGCGCGCACAAGAAACAGCAGGAACAGGCGCTACGCACACAGCAGCGCCAGGACGGATTGGTCCCCCGGATACCCGCGCCCTTGCCCAACTGCTGCTCGGCCTATGCCACCATCGCCGCGGAACAGCAGGCCCGCGAGGCGGCGGTCAGCGGCCAGATGTGCGTCCTGCGCCGGGAGCTACCCGCGTTGCTCGCCCGTCTGGGACAGATTCCTGACCCCCGCCCGCCCAAAAAGTGCCGGCATCGGCTCACCGTGCTGCTGCTCTACGGGCTGCTGATGTTCGTCTTTCAGTTCGCCTCCCGGCGCGCGGTCAACCGCGAACTGACGCACCCCCAGTTCGAGGCCAACCTACGGCTCCTGTTCCCCGAACTGGAGAGCCTCCCGCACGCCGACACCCTGTTTCGGCTGCTGCGCGACATCGACGTGGCCCACCTCGAACAGGCGCACATCGACCTGGTACGCCGCCTGATTCGCGCCAAGACCTTCCGCCGCTACCTGATCAACCACGCCTATCCCATCGCCATCGACGGCTCCCAGAAATTCACCCGTGACCACCTCTGGGATGAGAATCTCCTGGAACGTCAGGTCGGGGCCGAGGACGCGCGCCACGCCCAGTACTTCGTCTACGTCCTGGAGGCCAGTCTGGCCTTTCACAACGGCCTGGTGATCCCCTTGCTGAGAGGGTATAGACAAAATTAAGTCGTTGTCGTCATGCGTCGTAGAAGGATCCGCGCCTCAGTGAGCCAGACCC
>NZ_CAIKKU010000257.1 GCF_903828115.1 uncultured Thiodictyon sp.
CCCCATACTATTGTTCGCGGGTTACCCCACTCCGCAATGGGACCAACACTCGATACGGGCGGGTCGCTAGCCCTTACCCGACGGGGACTTACACCCCGCAAGAGACGCCAAGCTTCGCTCGGCGCGATAACGTGCAGGCTAAAGCGGCGCGCGCCCGCACCGGGCCTGCGAATTAGCACGACGCCTGTGGCGCGCGCCCGCTTTTGACCCAAAGGTTAGGCTCCTATTCGTTTTCCGGGAATAGAACTCGAGCCTGGCCCCTCATCCCTGCAGATTACTTGGGCCTCTCAATTATAGCGGATCGATCAGGTGGGTTCTCAGCCCACATCTGTTGCATTGCATCGTTACCATTTTCCCGGCCCGAAAGACCGCGCTGGTAGCTGCACAGTGCGTCTAATTCTTCTAGCACGCTTTTCCGAAAAGCTTCGGGCAGTTCACAGTCAATATCAGAGACAGCTAGAGGAAGTGTCCCGAAATTAGAGGTACTTGCTGAATTGACTGCGAATGTTATTTGAAGTCTGTCTTTTCTCATGGCATCTCGAATGATCTCTACTCCGAGAGGTTGATCCGCTGAGGACGCCCCCTCCACATGCCCGTAAGGCCACCTCCCCGCCGTGTCTGGACAATCCCAAAATGTTGAAATAATACCCGCTTTGCGCATCCGATAAAAGGCGAACGCCAAACGGGTAAGACGACTACTCACAACCGAATGCTCGCCTCTGGCTCGAACTAGCAAAAACGGGCCAGGGTCGTCGCTCATGCGAAAAAAACCCATTGCCCAATCGCTACTGATTAAAGACGCATATTTAGGACCAAACATCAGCGTTGAGAACCGCGAGTTGACAAGCGAAGTTGGCTGTATTTCAAGAATGACTTGTCGCACGCTCTTTTTTTCATTAGCTGCGACATACCAAGCGGCGTCTTGACTAGTCACGTTGTTCTCTCTTGATTGGGTAATAATGCTCTTGAGCCAATGCATCATCTATTCTCAGGGATGCCTTTCCAAGCTACTCATACAATGGTCCAGCCAGAAGACTTAACAAAAGCGTTAATGTCTTGACCTGCCGAGTTAATGGCCGCGTGAGGATTTGATAATGGCAGCAACACCTCAGCAGCAAAGGTGAAGGTATCCTGGGAGGCAGATTTTGTTACATCACACTTCAATACTGAATAGGTAAAAGAACCGGCTCCAGGGCCGAATGCGTCCCGTATTTGCTCCGAAACTCTTAAAGCGTCGGATTGGGAAGCTCCGCTCTTTCTTGCTTGGACTGCATGGATTCCTATGTTCATGTGTCTTACCCACCTAATGTGTCTGTTGCCTAACGTGCAGGCCAAGGCGGCGCGCGCCACCCGGGACCCTGCAAACCACTTCAAACCCGGATGGCGCGCGCTCGCTCTTTGGCCGAAGGTTAGCACTTCTCTGCTGGGTTCGCACGGTTCTGCTGCGTGCCAAGGTTTCATTGCAACCAACCGCGACGCCTGCGGCCAACCACCATTCTTCACCGCAACTAACCGCAGTGCTTTGGGGTCAACCACCATTCTTCATCGCGGCGAGCCGCGGTGTATTGGCGCTAACCGC